>NZ_CP130427.1:6738484-7061565 GCF_030518795.1 Micromonospora sp. NBRC 110009
ACGGGACACGGCACAAACATCAACGCGCCTGATTTGACCAGGAAAGCGCGGAAATCGATGTAGGTGAACGACGCCTTCTGCCTGCCGCATGGGCCCGACGTGCGTCAGCCTGGGCCCGTGGCCCCGGCACTGCCATCGCGCCCAGCCGCCGATAATGACCAGGTCGTGGCGGGGCGTGTGTCTCACGTTCCGACCGTGTCCCTACGTCGACTCGCGGGCATCCCCGCTAGGAGCCGCCACCAATGACGACACCTACACCGTCCCCCGGCCGCGCACACGAGGTGCCCCTGGACGACACCGCAGTCCTGCCCGTGTTCGCCGCGCCCGCCGAGACCAAGAGGAAGACGCTGCCGTGGCTGCTCGCCGGCGCCGCTGCCGTCGTCGGGCTGTGCTGCTGCGGCGGAGTGATCATGGCGGCCAATGGCCTCTCCCCCACCGCGGCGCCCACCGCCAGCACGACGCCCGGCAACCGCTTCGTCGACGGCATCCCCAATCCGAGTCCGTCCGCGCCGAAACCGATCACACCGACCCCTCCTGCAGCGGAGGAGACACCGGCTGACCCCGCGACCACCGTTCGCACGCCCCCGGGCCAGGCCGACGGCCACGCGCACAAGCAGTCCCGCACCCGCTCCCACCACCACCCGGCCAAAGCCGCCGCCCCCGCCGACGACCGACCCTCGATTCGCCACGTGCAAAGAGGCGAACGCAGCCGGCTACGGCCCATACGCAGGGGCATCGACCCCGAGTACGCCTGGTACCGCGATCCGAACGACGACGGCCTGGTCTGCGAACGACGATAGGGCCTACGGCGTGATCGGGCGGGCATGCGGGAATCGGTTCTGGCCAGCTCAATCCAGCAACGCCCGGACGGCAGCGGAGGTGGTCTGTCGCCTGTTCGCGGGATGGTCCGGCTGGACTTTTGGCTGATGGTGAGTATGGTCAGCTAGCTGTCCGAACCTGTGCGTTCAGAGGAGGCCGGCGACCGTGGCCGAGAGATCGACCGCTCGCCCCGCCGATGGGGCTGCCCAAGTACACGACGGCCCAAGTGACGTAGACAGCTGGATCGCTCACCTGTCGCGGCCAGCAGAAGGCGACTTCGACACTGACGACGAGTGGCCGGAGGCTGCCGCGCCGCAGTGGCGCGAGAACGCGTCGGACCCGTACGAGGAGTCGTGCCAGCCCGCGGACACGAACCAGGAGCAGGAGCAGGAGCAGGAGCAGGAGCAGGAGCAGGAGCAGGAGCAGGAGCAGGAGCAGGAGCAGGAGCAGGAGCAGGAAGGCTCGCACGCACGGCACCGGGCAGACCAGCAGTACGAGGAATACGAGCAGTACGACGGGGCCTACGGTCAGGACGAGCACGCGTACTGGGGGTCCGACCCACTGGCCGAACCCGCACCGGCGGGCTACGAGACCGACCAGACCTACCGGCCCGACGAGCACGAGCAGGCCTCGTGGGAGGAACGGCAGGCCCAAGCGCCGTACGGACCGATCGATGCCGGTCCAGTCCACGAGGACGCGTATGCCGCGCTGCAGGACACATACGTCCCGGAGATGGGCTACGCCGCCCGAGAGGAGCATTACCCGCACGACGATTACGCCGGCCCCAACGAGTACCGCTACGGCGGGTCCGCCCCGCAGGAACCCGAGGCGGTCGACGACTCTCCGACCCGGGTGCTGCACATCCCGGAGCTTGATGCCCGCCCGCGGCCAGCGAGCCGGCGGCGCTGGCTGATCGCGGTCGGCGGGCTCGCGTTGGGGGTACTGGTCTGCGCTCTGGCATTTACCTGGGGGTCGGACGAGCGGGAAGGCGCGCCGCCGCTGGTGATAGCCACCCTTTCGCCCGAGGCGTCCGAGGAGCCGATGGCCATCCCGGAGATACCGTCGGCGACGCCAAGCACCGCGACCCCGCGCAGTTCCTCCACCACGCCCAGGACCACACCGAAGGTCACGCCCAGCGCCGCACCGTCGGTCACACGTTCCACCACGCCAGCGCAGACCCGAAGCGCAGGTCCGACCGTACTCGGCCCGTCGAGCAACGATGGCGTGGCGAACATGGCCCAGGGGTACTGCGATCGGCACGCCGCCGGGAGCTCAGCGCAGCCGCGCAACGACGGCCGTTGGCAATGCACGAGGGTTCTCCTCACGTCCGCCGTCGACATGGACGTCGCCTGCCGCGACACGTACGGTTCGGGCGCCTACGCACGAACGTCGAATCCCGGCGACCCGTACGCCTGGCGCTGCTACCGCTGACCACCCGCGGCCCGGCCACCGATAGCCCGATCTCCGTCCGGCACCCTACGACCACATCAGGCATCTATCGCGTTGCCGATGCTTTAGGAAGCGACCAGGAAATTCGGTGCGCCGGGTCTAGCCGTCGGAGTCGGGCTCGGCGAGCAGTGGCAGGATCCCGGTCATCGCCAGCACGCGCCGGACATGGCCGGTGGGCTTGACCAGGGCGAGGCTGACGCCCATGTCCGTGGCACGGCCGTGGGCGTTGACGAACGCGCTCAGCACGGTGGAGTCGATGAAGCTGACCCGCGCCAGGTCGACCTGGACGCGGGACGCTAGGGCGATCGCGCCCTGCAGGACATCCCCCAGCGGGCTGGCTGCGGCGATGTCGAGTTCGCCGAACAGCGTCACGACGGCGGTCCCGTCGCTCACCGTCGTCTCCGACTGCCACGTCTGTTCCACGCCACACCTCATCCGTTCCCGCTCGACTGTATGCCGGGGAGGCGGGCGGTGACCGTTGCTGTCGTCCCGTGCGGCCCGCTGTCGATGACCAGGCTGTCGGTGAGCTGCTGGGCCAGCCACAGGCCCCGGTGGCCCAGAGTCCCGTGGCGCGGCAGCGCGATCGGAACATTGCCTGTTCCGGGACCATGGTCGATGACCTGACAGGACAGGGATACGGCGTCGCAAAGTAGGCGGAGCCGTCCACTGCCGCCACCGTGGCGCACGACATTGGTGACCAGCTCGTGCACGGCCAAGACGAAGTCCTCCAACCCGTCATCCGCGAGCCCGCCCGCGCCGGCGGCTTCGGCGACGTCGTGCCGCAGCCGCGTCACCGCCACCTCGGTGATCGATTCCGACAATAGAGTCACTGCACCCCGGACATCGTCCGGGGTGCCCCACCGGCCCCGACGTGGCCACGCCAGCTCACCTTGGCACCGTACAGTCGGTGGATGACCAGCGCATGTGATGGGACATCGGGTGGGACCACTTCAGGGCCTGCCACGGCCTGGTTCAAGCGGGTGCCCGCCTCTGCAGCTGCCCGGAACCCTGCCTAGTATGTTCCTCCGATGCGCCGCTGACGGGTTTGAGAGGTCGAGGTGCGCGGCCACCTGCCGGAGCGGTATGCCCCTCGCCCACCGGGGTTCCGCATGGCGCACAGGGAGGCCTCCGTTCCCCCCAAGGAACGGGGCCTTCCGCGCGATGAGCAGCCGGCCAGCACCAGGCACCCGCGCGCTCGGGTCGAGCAGACACTTATCTATCCGCGTTGCTGATGGCGCCGGATCTGCTCCTCGAGCGCTGCAAGGCGCGCGTGAATATCGGCCAGCTGCGTTATCGCGCGCCTAGCGCGAACGTGCAGGTCTGCCAACTCCCGGTTGAGTTGGTCCTCGGCGTGATCCGCGACTGGCGCGGGCACCTGCGCCGTGGTCATCCCTGATCTCCCCATGCTTGAGCAACCCGCAGAGCGGGGACGGGTTGCGCAGACCGTACCCCGATCGCAGCGCAGAAAAACCAGCGGCACGGACTCGATAGAGCAGGTCGAGCCCCGGACGCCGACAAGATCAGAAAGCAAGGTCGGTGCTGCGGGCGGCCGTGCAGACGCAGAGTCGGGAGTCGCAGGAGTTCCAGGAGAGTCAACCGCCGGCGGCAGGACGACGTTCCTGAGAGGACGATGTAACGAGCAAGCGGTTGGCTCCGCTGATATTGCCGGCAGGGATGGCAATCGGACCGGCGACTGGTAGCCGGTGGCGAAGCGGCGATATCCGGACGACTCATCCTTGGATATCAGAGCCGCCGGCGACGGCGAGCTGGGTGGGGGCCTCATGGTGATGGATCTTTCCGCGGTCGCGCGGGAGCGGGCGGTGCTCGCGACCATTGCCGATGCGATGGTGACAGCGTCGGTCGGCAGAGGTCTGCGTGTAGCGGTCGCCTGCCCGGATACACACCTAGCCCTCGTCGATCACCTCGCTCAGGCGCTGCACGTCCGCGGCCGGCCATGCCGCAGCCTTGTCTCGAAGCCGAACCCATCAAGCAGCGGCAGCGTGCCGTCACGCCCGGAAGAGAACCGCTCGACCGTGCTCGTGGTCAGCAGCGGCCCGTCCGGGAAGACAGACGATGACGCGGAGCGCGTGGACATCAACGTGACGGTCGGCACCCCAACGGACCACGGAGGGGGTCTTAGCCACCAGAGGCCGGGCGAGGGCCATACAGACGCCGACCATGAGCCGGACATCATCCTCGCCTATCACGAATCCGACGGGCCGACGATCCGCCACATGGCATCCCACCTGTCGTCGCCACCACTCGCCCCGCAGTAGCAGCGGCGGAGGCACCGACGCGGCACGGGGAGCGGATCACGAGTACCTACCAGGGTCCATCGCCGTACTTGTCTCCGCAGGCGTCCAGAAAGTCAAGCTGGGCTTGGGCGATATCGGTGTTCGTGTCGGGCCCTGGGGCGGCGCTGGCCGCTCCCGCCGCCTTCACGAGGCCCCGCCCAGGCAGAGAGAACCTCGGGTCGACGATCAGCTCGCCGCGCTGTCCGGCGCGGCTGGTCGACGGTCTGAAGATGGTCACCGTGGTCCCGCTTGGTGCCGTCAGTTGCTGTACTTCGTTGCTGTACCTGCTCCGTAGCTATCGCGCCGCCGTCCACGATGTCGCCATGAGGCACCACGGGTAGGCCGAGCCGCGTTACAGGTCTGCCCTCATGCGGGCCCGATTACTGGCGGCAGTGGCCCACGCCCCAATGATCGGGTGAGGTTCGGCGCCAGTGGCGAGTTCTGGTTGGAAGAGGGTGCCGAGGAAGAACGGATGTTCCGGTAGTTCGGCGACTCGTACGATGCCTTCGTCGTCGACTCCGGTGAACCGCATCCCATGGTCGGTCAGCACTTGTGCGGTGGCCGGGTTGAGGCCGTAGGAGCAGTGGTAGTACTCCCTGGTTCGCGTCGCGCCCAGTGCTCGCTCGAAGAGTGAGCCGCTGGTTGCGAGGACAACGCACTCGTTGCCGCCCAGTGAACAGGAGAGTGGGACCAGGACGTCTTCTTCGGCCATATCGGCTACCTGCGTGGCGAACTCGATGACGGCCAACTGCAGGCCGCCGCAGGTTCCCAGGAGGGGGATGCCGGCCCGACGGGCGGCACCTGCGGCCGCGATGACCCCCGCCTCGGTCTCGTATGGACTGCCGGTGAGCCAGACCCCGTCGAAGCCGTCGAGCGTGTTGTCGACCTCTGTCGTCGGGATCCATGTCGCGTCGATCTTCATTCCCTCGGTTGCCGTCAACCCAGTGATCGCGCGGGTGACTGGCGCGTGTGATCCGGCGTCGAGGTGGTCGCCAACGAGGGCGAACCGAGTGATGAGGCTCATTCCCTGATCACCCACGTCCGGGAGCCACATAGTAGGCAAGAAAGGAACTGCCGGGCTCGACAGCGGTAAGTAATCCGCGCCATGACCAGAGATTCGGATGTTCCCAGTGGATGGCGGCTTCGGCCGGTGCCAATAGTTCGACCGCTTCGGCCACCTGGTCGCGGCTGAGCCGGAAGACGCCTGTTTCGTTGACGTAGCCACATACCAAAGCCAGAACGGCCGCTGGCAGTTTGTGCTCGCCGCCCGGCCCATTCAGATGTCCGACCGTCAGCCCGTCCGGCCCCCTGCGCGCCAACGTGTACGCGGTTGGCTGCACATACCCGGGGATGCGTGCCGCGAAGCGCGCGTACGCAGCCCGCAGATCCTCGTCAGTCGGCCAAGCGTCGTTACTCGAAGGAAGCATGGCAGTGAACGATAGCCGCAAGTCCGTCCGCGGTCCGCCCCCTCAGCCATCCCGTCGGCCTTCATCCGCACACCTGTGGAGTGGATGGGGCCTGCCCGGTCAAGGTGGAGCACCCAACGGCTGAACGACCTTGACCGGGCAGGCCCCACCCACTCGGCTCTGCCCGGACGAAGGTTGTCGGGATGGCGCCACCATCCCGGAGTGCCCGAGCGCCCCGCCGGAGGCACTGCCTTTGTCTCGACCGAACTTAGCCCCGGATCTGCCAGCACTCATGGCGGCCCGGGGCTTCGTCGTATGTCGCGCCGCCGGCGGGCTACCACCGACGCGCTGGCGGCCGAAGGCCAGAAGCGCGGCGGCGGGCCGTCGGCCCGGCCCAGGTTCGGCGGCGCGAGCGGCCCGCGACGCGGGCCGCCTTGATCTCGTACAGAAAGTTCTCACATGAGAGATCAAGGATGGAGATCAAGGATGGATGTCCTCCGTCGGATGATGTGCGACGCTCGTCTGCCAACTGATCTGCCAAAGAGTCGACGCTTGGCGGGCCGTCGCTGTCCAGCCTGGCCGGAATGCGTAGGTCGCCGCCTGAGGTGCTTGGAGCCTCCGGGCCGCTTGTGGCGGCGCTTTGCGCTGCGGCCATCAGCACCGTGGTTAGAAGTCGACGGGATCGGCCCGATCCTGGCCCGACGTCGAGATATGGCTGTAACGCAGCCCGGATCGCTGCGATGCCGTCCCGCAGTTCCGCGTCTGAGGCGAGAAGGCTTTGCCTCGGCGCGCTGGTCCTGGCCGGCACCCTTACCTGCCCATCGGGCCGGCCCCCGCCGGGCTCGCCACCGCGCCCGCACGGCCCACGGTGGACGCGCTCACCGTGCTCGGCGGGGAGAACGTCGCGTTTACGGTGACCGGGCGGGAGGTCTACCTGCACTTTCCCGAGGGCGGGTACGGCCGGTCGAAGTTCACCAACGCGTACCGGGAGAAGAAGCTCAGGGTGGTGGCGACGACCCGGAACGGAACTTGGAAGTCGGTGCGGGCGCTGGCCGACCTGGCCGCCGCCGGTCAGTCCTCCCGGTAGGCGATGATCGCCCGGCCGGCGGCTATCAGCGCGGCGGCCATCCGCTCGCGGTCGTCGAGGTAGGCGCCGGTCAGCGCGCCGTCGCGGAGCATCATCATCTGCTGGGCGGCCAGCTCCGGCTCCGGGTGGCCCAGCTCGGCCATCAGCTCGACGATCTGCCCGGTGAACCAGGTCCGGTGCTGGGCGACGGCGTGCCGCACGGGGTGGTCGGGGTCGGCGTACTCGGCGGAGGCGTTGACGTACGGGCAGCCGCGGAAGCCGGGTGCCCGGCTCTCCGCGACGATGGCGTCCACGATGGCCCGCAGCACGGCCCGGGGATCGCCAGCCAGCGCTTGACGGGCCTCGGCCAGCGCCTCCCGCTCCCGCTCCGAGCGGGCGGTGAGGTACGTGGCGATCAGGTCGTCCTTGGTCGGGAAGTGCCGGTAGAAGGTGACCCGGGTGACCTTGGACTCGGCGACGACCCGCTCAACGCCGACCGCGCGGATGCCCTCCCGATAGAAGAGCCGGTCGGCGGTGTCCAGGATCCGGGCCCGAGCCGCCGACGGTCGGGCCTGGCGCGTGGAGCCGGCTGGATCACTCATCGGGATCACTTTCTTGCCGTTGGTGCGGTGCAGGTGTACGGTCGCCAGCATAGCAGGTAGAACGTTCCTTCTACATATCCGAACACCTGGAGTGACCGCATGCCCGCCTCCCGCACCCCCGTCGTCTTCGTCCACGGCCTCTGGCTGCACTCGACCAGCTGGCAGCCATGGGTCGAGCTGTTCCGCGAGGCCGGTTACGACCCGATCGCCCCCGAATGGCCGGACATCCCGGACACGGTCGCCGAGGCCCGCGCCGTGCCGGAGCGCTTCGGCGGCCACGGCGTCGCCGACGTCACCGCGCACTTCGCCGGCATCATCCGGAAGTTGCCGACGCCCCCCGTGGTCGTCGGTCACTCCTTCGGCGGCCTGATCGTGCAGCAACTGCTCGGCCAGGGGCTGGCCCGGGCGGCGGTGGCCATCGACCCCGCCCCAGCCAAGGGCGTCCTCGCGCTACCGGTCTCCGCGTTGCGGGTGGCGTCGGTCGCGCTGCGCAACCCGGCCAACCGCCGCCGGGCGGTCGCGCTAACCCCGGCCCAGTTCCGGTACGGCTTCGGCAACGCCCTCAGCGAGGCCGAATCGGCCGAGCTGTACGAGAAGTGGACGATCCCCACCCCCGGTCGACCGCTTTTCGAGGCGGCGACGGCCAACCTCGGCCCGAGCACCGCCACGAAGATCAACACGAACCGCGCCGGGCGTGGACCGTTGCTGATCACGGCCGGCGGCCGCGACCACACCGTCCCGCCGGCGATCAGCAAGGGCACGGCCCGGCTGTACCGGAAGTCCCCGGCGGTCACCGACGTGGTCACCTTCCCGGACCGCGGGCACTCGCTCACCATCGACCACGGCTGGCGCGAGGTCGCGCAGACCAGCCTCGACTGGCTCGCGCGGCAGTCCCGGTGATCAACCGGCGGGTGGTCGCGGCGCCGCGACCACCCGCCGACTGCCGTCAGAAGTGGTACGCGGCGTCGTAATCGGGCACGAGCACCCGGCTGCGCGGCGACGACGCGCACCGTCGTACACGAGCGCACAGCATGCGCTGTCTTCGGCACAACATCGCGTTGATCGCCGGCCCAGTTGGCACCTTGACAGCTCGACCTGTCGCACATCAGTTGACGGAAATCTGTCGCACATCAGTTGTCGGATCACAAGATCAAGGATGGATGCTGGGCTCCACTTGATCCGTTACACATCGACTTCACTTGAAGGGTGACAGTTGGCCGGCTCTCTCCGGGCTCGGCTGTCACGGTGCGTAACTGGCGTGCCGCCTATCGCTGGGGCATGCGATCCCCGACGCCGGTCAAGACGCGCGATCAGCGGCAGATGAGTGCGCCTGGCCCTATCGTTAAAGCTCGATCCGGTAACGCCGAGCGGGGCCGAACTTGGTGTCCTGGATGCACTCGAAAACGCCGCCGCACCGCTCGATCGCTTTCACCGAGGCGACATTGTCGACCGCGCAGACTGCCAACAGCCGATCCAGGCCGAGCACTCGCGCCTCGTCGAGCATCCGGCCCATCGCCCAGGTGGCCAGCCCGCGTCGGCGCGCGGACGGTCGGATGCCGTAACCGAGGTGGCCGGCCCACCGCACGTAGTCACTACTACCGTGCCGCAGTGCGATCCCACCGAGCACGTGATCGCCCTCGACGATCCATCGATACGTGCAACGGTGATCTGCCAGCCGCGCCACCCAGGCCGCGAACCCGGCCGGCGAATCCACCTCGTCGGACGGGCCCAGTCCGAAACCGTCCTCATGCAACCCCGGACCCCACTCTGCATGAGCCTCGAGCCACGCACTGTGCAGACGGACAGCAGGTACGATCAACTCGGGCACGCGACGACAATACCCGCTGGCACAGGCATGGACATCAGGGCGAAAGTTCCGCGAGCACTGCGCTCTCCTCGGCAAAGTCGGACGGTAGCGGCTGGTGGGCGTGCGGACGGCGGCTATGACAGGACGGTGCCATGCGAAAGCTCGCCGGCACATCGTCGGGAAGTTTCTGCGCGCGCCGTCGCTCAGGCGGCCTCCTCGCCCTCGAACCCGATGAGCCAGTGGAGGCCGTAACGGTCGATGGCCTGCCCGTCGGATGCGCCCCAGGGCCGCGTCTGCAAGTCGTCCACGACCCGGCCACCTTCGGAGAGGCTGGAGAACCACTTGCGCAGGGTGGAGGGGGCGGCGGTGCCAAGCAGGGCCAGCATCATGCCTTCGCAGCGGAACGGAGGCTCGTCACCGGACACGTCGGCGGCAAAGAGCGAGACCGGCCCCTCGATGAGGTAGCCGTGGGCAATTGCGTCAGCAGGACCGTCGGTTCTGTTGAACTCTGCGAAGGTGTGCAACTGAACTTCACAGCCAAAGACGCCACCGTAGAAGGTCAAGGCTTCGCGAGCGGTGCCGGGAAAATGTAGATACGGCGTCGGGGCAGTCATACATCGGATGCTATGTCCCATCGCCGAAACGCGCTGACCTCGAGACTTCCGTGCGCCACCCACGCCGGCGCGCCGTGACTCTGCCTAAGAGGGCGTCTGATTCACGTATTTTGTGAGTGATGTGATCTTCAGATGTCTCGCCAGGTTGGGGTGGTTTCGTCGGTGACCCGTTTGGTGAGGTTGTCGATCATCGCGATGCGGATCATGCTGGCGGAGTGGTCGGGTAGGGCTTCGTAGTCACGGGCCAGACGGCGGTGGAGCATGATCCAGCCGAGGGTGCGTTCGACGACCCATCGGCGTTTGACCACCGAGAATCCTTTGATGTGCGGGTCTTTGGCGACGACCTCGACGTCGATGCCGAGGGTGGCGCCGTGTTCGATGACCTTGTTTTTGAAGCCGGCGTCGACCCAGGTCTTGGCCAGGGCGGGATGCGCGGCTTTGGCCTGATCGAGGAGGTCGACGCCGATGGTGTTGTCGGTGACGCTGGCCGCGGTGACGATGACGGCGAGGAGCAGACCGAGGGTGTCGGTGACGATGCCGCGTTTGCGTCCGACGATCTTCTTGCCGGCGTCGATGCCCTGGCTGGCCAGCGGCGCGTTGGTGGAGGTCTTCACGCTCTGGGTGTCGATCACACCGGCCGACGGCTGAGCGGCGCGTCCGGCCTTGGCGCGGGCCAGTCCGGTGAGCTCGTAGTTGAGCTGGGTGAAGATGCCATCGCCTGTCCAGGCGGTGAAGTAGCCGTAGACGGTCTGCCAGGGCGGGAAGTCGTGCGGCAGATAGCGCCACGCGATGCCGGTGCGGTTGACGTAGAGGATCGCGTTGAAGATCTCCCGCAGGTCGTAGGTGGGTTTGCGTCCCCCGACGCCAGCATCGGTGCGCGTCTGGCGCCAGGCGTCCAGTCGTGGTGCGATCAGCGCCCAACGGGCGTCGGACAGGTCGGAGGGGTAGGCAGGTCGTTCGGCCATACGAGATGTCTACTGTGGACCGCGAGGTGGGTCGCACTCGGGGTCCGCCGATTCCCGAACTTTGTGAACCAGACACGATCTGCGGATCAAAGCAGGGCATCTCGCATCGACATCAATCAGGCGAACCTGGTCCCAGTAGTGATCATTCGACCCTGCCGACGCCTCACCGACCCGGCCCACGAAAGCAGCAATATGCAGCGAGAGTGATCAAAACGCCCAGTTAGAGCGTGTTTGAGAGGGACTTGATCAGGTCCAGATGAAGGTGCGCTTTGCCTGCCGTCGGGCTGGTCGGCCGCGAATGCGGCGGGTCATGCCGGCGATGGCGGCCCACCTGACGATGCCTTCGGAGATTTCAGGGTGGCGTTCGTAGTCGCGGGCCAGCCTGCGGCAGGCGGTGAGCCATGCCAGGGTCCGCTCCACAACCCACCTGCGCGGGTGCACGGCGAAGCCCCGCTGGTCAACGGGCTTGCGCACGATCTCCAGCGTGATCTTCAAGGTGTCGCGGGTCCAGTCGACGAGACGGCCCGCGAAGCCCTGGTCGGCGAAGACGTGCCGGATCGGGGTGGCCAGATAAGCGCCGAGCAGGGCCGTCTTCGCGCCGTCGCGGTCCTGCCACGACGCGGCCATCACCGCCACGGTGACCAACAGCCCGCCGGTATCGGTGATGATGAACCGTTTCCTGCCGTTGACCTTCTTACCCGCGTCGTAACCACGCGTCTGCTGCCCGACGGTGTCGGCGCCCTTCACCGACTGCGAGTCGATGATCCCCGCCGACGGCTCCGGATTCCGCCCGTCCTGCACCCGCGCCTTGACCCGCAGCGTGGCCAGCAGGTTCTCGGTCACACCGGCGTCCTCCCAGCGCACGAAATACCAGTACACCGTCTGCCACGGCGGCAGATCCGCCGGCAGGTACCGCCACGGACACCCCGAGCGGACCACGTACAAGATCGCGTTGACGATCTCCCGACGAGGGTGCTTCTCCCGCCGCCCGTCCGTGCTGGGCTCCGGCAACAACCCTTCGATCAACGCCCACTGGGCATCGGTCAGGTCCGACGGGTAACCACGACGAGGCGACGACACCCAGACACCCTGCCCGCCCCGGCGGCCATCGTCACGCCGCCACACCGTCCACACCCGACCTTCTCAAACACGCACTAACTGGGCGTTTTGATCACTCTCGCTGCATATTGCTGCTTTCGTGGGCCTGGTCGGTGAGGCGTCGGCAGGGTCGAATGATCACTACTGGGACCAGGTTCGCCTGATTGATGTCGATGCGAGATGCCCTGCTTTGATCCGCAGATCGTGTCTGGTTCACAAAGTTCGGGAATCGGCGGACCCCGAGTGCGACCCACCTCGCGGTCCACAGTAGACATCTCGTATGGCCGAACGACCTGCCTACCCCTCCGACCTGTCCGACGCCCGTTGGGCGCTGATCGCACCACGACTGGACGCCTGGCGCCAGACGCGCACCGATGCTGGCGTCGGGGGACGCAAACCCACCTACGACCTGCGGGAGATCTTCAACGCGATCCTCTACGTCAACCGCACCGGCATCGCGTGGCGCTATCTGCCGCACGACTTCCCGCCCTGGCAGACCGTCTACGGCTACTTCACCGCCTGGACAGGCGATGGCATCTTCACCCAGCTCAACTACGAGCTCACCGGACTGGCCCGCGCCAAGGCCGGACGCGCCGCTCAGCCGTCGGCCGGTGTGATCGACACCCAGAGCGTGAAGACCTCCACCAACGCGCCGCTGGCCAGCCAGGGCATCGACGCCGGCAAGAAGATCGTCGGACGCAAACGCGGCATCGTCACCGACACCCTCGGTCTGCTCCTCGCCGTCATCGTCACCGCGGCCAGCGTCACCGACAACACCATCGGCGTCGACCTCCTCGATCAGGCCAAAGCCGCGCATCCCGCCCTGGCCAAGACCTGGGTCGACGCCGGCTTCAAGAACAAGGTCATCGAACACGGCGCCACCCTCGGCATCGACGTCGAGGTCGTCGCCAAAGACCCGCACATCAAAGGATTCTCGGTGGTCAAACGCCGATGGGTCGTCGAACGCACCCTCGGCTGGATCATGCTCCACCGCCGTCTGGCCCGCGACTACGAAGCCCTACCCGACCACTCCGCCAGCATGATCCGCATCGCGATGATCGACAACCTCACCAAACGGGTCACCGACGAAACCACCCCAACCTGGCGAGACATCTGAAGATCACATCACTCACAAAATACGTGAATCAGACGCCCTCTAAGCGACGTCTCGTAACCCTGATCTCTGTCTGTTAAGCACGATGGGGCAGGATGCCCGGGGTGCGGGTGATCACGGCAGCCCGCCCGGAGTGGATCTTCCCGTTCACCGGGTTGCAGCCCGCCCAGTTCCGCAGGCTGGTCCGGTTGGTCGCCGAGCGCGGGGGTGAGGGCATCGCCGACGGCCGGCCGGGCCGGCAGTGGGCCCTGGACCTGCCGGATCGGGTGTTGCTGGTCGCCGCCTACTGGCGTACGAACCTGACGATGCGCCAGATCGGCCCGCTGTTCGGGGTGTCGCGCTCAGCGGCGCACCGGGTCATCGACACCCTTCGCGCCGCTGCTGGCCCTGGCGCCGGTGCGGAAGCGACCGGTCGAGCAGATCGCGATCGTCGACGGGACATTGATCCCCACCCGCAATCACCGGCTGGCCGCCCGGAGCAAGAACTACCGGTACTCGACGAACCTTCAGGTCGCCATCGACGCCAGCACCCGCCTGGTCATCGCCGTCGGCGACCCGCAGCCCGGCAACCGAAACGACACCATCGTCTACCGCACCTCCGGCATCGCCGAAAAGCTGGACGGGCGGCCGGTGATGGCCGACGGCGGCTACCGCGGCAACCCCGAGGTGATCATGCCGTACCGCAAGCCCACCGACGGCAGTCAGCTCCCGGACTGGAAGGAAGCCCTCAACGTCCAGCACCGCACCGTTCGAGCGGGAGTCGAACACGCCCTGGCCAGGATGAAGTGCTTCAAGATCCTGCGCGACTACCGCCGCGCCGCCCACACATTGACCGGCGCCGCTTCCGGCATCGCCAACCTCCACAACATCATCCTCGCCGGCTGACCACCAGCCCGATACCGGGCAACGCCTTCACCCAGTTACGAGACGTCCCTTAGCGCGCGAATCGCGGCATTGTCCGGATGGCCGTTGGCAGGCGGGGACATCTGACTACCGAGGCACTACTGCTCACGGCGCCGACGCGCGAGATGGACGGTGATGTCGGCGGCAATCTCGACCGTCGCAGGCAGGACCTGCATGATTCGGCTATATACCTGCTCTTGCTCCCAGGTCGGCAACTCAAGATAAGCCGAGATGGTCGAGAGAAGGCCAACGTAGTCGCGAGCACTCATCGTCCAGCGCCGCTCGATCACGGACTGCTGAACATCGGCGAACCACCCAGACCGTTGGAGCTCCGTACCCGGCCACTGCATGTCATGTCCCGGAGGCGTCCCATCTGGAGACGGAACCTCGTCGCTCTCCAAGAACGGTGCCCGGGCCGCGCGCACAGCTTCCTCCACAGCCAGGTCAGCCAGCCGGACTGGTCCACCGAACGAGGCGAACACGCCACCCGGCTCCAGCAGCGCGGCCACGCGCGACCACCGACCCTCCGGTTTCGTCCAATGCAGCGCCGCTGCCGCATAGAGCAGCCCGTAGCTCTCGCCCGGTCGCAAGTCCTCGAACGCGGCTTGCATGGTCTTGACGGCTGCTGGCACGTGCTTACGCAGCTCGGTGAGCATGGCCCCGTCAGGCTCGGTCGCGGTGACCGTGACCCCGCGCTGAGCGAACAGACGGGTTGCCTTGCCTGTCCCGGCGCCAATCTCGAGGGCGGTCCGAACCGGCTGACCCGCGTAGGTCATCACCATGTCGAAAAGCTCCACGGGATACCCTGGCCGGAACCGTTCGTATGCTTCCGCCACCACTCCGAAGCTCAGTGCGCGACCAGACATGCCGAGCATCCTGACACGATGTTCGCCGTCAATGCTCGGTCTTTCGCGCGACCCGGCCGCCCGATCATGGGCAGCGGAACGCTGAAGCAACGACGATCGCTCATCGGCAGATCCGGTAGTCCCTTCGGACCGCGGAAACAGTCGAGCATTGGATCGGAGTCAGGCCCCGATCTCGGTTGCCTGTGACCACACGACAGTCCACGTGCCGTCACGCTTCTCATAGTGGTCGGTGTGCCAAGCGCTCAGTTCGACCTCATCGGCAACTCCGACACTCAACCGGATGCGCGCGATGTAGCGGAGGACGATGAGGTCCGGCGACGCGCGCACCGAGATTGACGAAGAGGGTTCGAAATCGAGGTACTCGAGGCGCTTGGACGCCACGTCGCCGAGGTACGTCGCCTTCGTATGCGTTTGTCCGGCCGGCGTGATGAGCTCGTAGTCATCAGCGTGGATTCGTTCGGCTACGGCCATGTCTCGCTCGACGAGAGATCGAAGGCGAGATCGCTCGAGCCCCAGGACCTCCGCCACGTCGTCGTTCATGACGACGTTCTACAGGATCCTCGCAACCCTGCGGGAGCAGGGCTGTCGGCTGCTCGCGACATCGCCCGCTCACCACCCTCGATCATTTTGGTGCACTGATCTCGGCAGATCCGGTCGCCGCGCCCGGTCGGCGGCCATGAGAGTACGGGCCGGGTGGCCGTTCTGACACCATCGGGACCGTGACGGACGCCAGCGCATCACCTCCACCCGGTTACCGGCAGCCGGCCATTGCGTGGTTGGTCGAGTACAAGGACGAGCGTGAGCCCGGATCGCGCTTCCAGGCGGGGGCCTTCACGACCGAGACGGAGGCACAGAAGCTGCTGGACCAGTTGGGTGGATCCCGGTTGTACGGAGAGATGTGGATCAACTCGGGCCTTGCACATCAAACCGTCCAGGACTGGGAGTGGGATCGCTGAGTGCTGAGCGGCCGTACTCACGCCGACCCGGACCCCTTTATTCTGAGTCGGACATTGCTGGCCATGAACGAACGCCCGACCAGCGGCTAATGAGTGTGGACGCCGGCGACCTCGGGTGATCCCGCACCGGCGCGGGACCAGCTAACGGCGGTTGATCTTCGCAAACAACTGGGGACGGTCAAACCAGCCAGCATCGAGTCCCAGGCCGGTCAAGGACTCCACGGTCGCCATGGCGGTCTCCCAGTCGGGGAACGGACCTCGCTCACGATCGCGGAGATCGCGCAACGCGTCGAGGTGGTCGGTCAAGGCGTCCGGGTCGGCACCCCATCGGTCCTGCGGGCACAGCACGTCCAGCTCGGTGACCAACACACCGTCAACGGCGTAGTAAAGCCTGTTGAAGTTGTTAATCAGCCAGAACACCTCATGAACGGTGGCGTCCTGGCTGAGCCGCCGCAGCACGTCCTCCTCATCGCTGCCGACGCTGTACCCCACGACGATGACCGCGTCGCCGCGCTGTTCGAGGAAGACCACGTCGTCGTCGTATCCGACATCAACCGGCCGGTACGTCGTCATTGTGTCCGGGTCACCGCGCAACCGGCGTAGCACGTCGTCCACTGTCAACCGCGCCTGGTGAGGGCGGATCACCGTCCAACACATGGACTCCTCGAAATCCGCCGAAACTTCCCTGAGCTGCTCGAACATTCGCACGTAGTGCTCAATCCGCTCCGGTGTCGGACCCGCCACGACGCCCCCTCTGCAGTCAACGGTCGCCCGACCGTACCGCCGGCAGTGGCTGGCGCGGCACAACGCCTACGACCCGCCCTCCACCCGCAATCACGCGCTTGAGGGCGTCCACTTCTCGGCGAAGTCGCGCCACCAGCGGATGACAGGACATCCCAGCGTGGCGAGTCGAACCCCCAGATGACCGGCGAGGAGCAGTAGCAGGGCCAAGATGTGGCCAGGTCCGGTCGGAACCCACGGTTACCGTGGCCAGGGATTCGAAGCCGTCGGGCCTGACCGTCAGCTTCCGGCAGCAGAGCCGACGATCATCGTGCCCACAAAGCCGCACCAGACGAGGACGAACAGCCCGTAGATGGCGGTGAAGATCCAGCCGACCACGAGACCGGCGGTGGCAAGCTCAACGCCGCGTTCGCCTGTCTGGGCGATCTGTTTCTTGGCCTTGTTGCCGAAATAGATGCCCAACGGCGGGAACACCATCGCGCCAAAGACCAGCGCGAGGATCGCGTACATGTTGACTGGCGGAGGGTACGCATAGGGCGGATACGGCGGGTAGACCGGCGTCGGGCCTGGCACCGGTGGGGGTTGCTGAGTCGGTGGCTGGTCGGTCATGTTGCCCTCCGGACGGTGGCGGCTACCTCCACAGTGTGAAGGAGCCCGCAAGCGGGCCCCAGGAGGCACTTTCACGCCAACGAGCCGCATGTACGGTTCGGTAACTGATTGCGAGCGGGTGCCACAATCGCGCCATGGCCGATGCCAAAGAGCCGCGTCCCTGGCCTCGGATCAGGGCGGCGGCACCACGCGACGGCTTCGCATCGGACCCTGCAGCGGGATTGCCTGTGGTGGAGCCCCGAACGCCTGGCGCCGCAGAAGTTGGGGGGCCGGACCCTGCTCGTGGAGCCGACAGACGCGGGCGGGTCCGGGCGTGGCCGGCGATTGACGGTGGGGGAAGCGGCCACCGCATCGCCCGAGCCGGCTTTGTTCTTGCCGCAGTCCTGGCCGGGTTGGCGTGGCTGTCGGTCGCAGGTCTTGTCTTCGGTGCTGTGGATGCTCGAGATGATCCGGAAGGGATGACCAGCGTTTTCGCGGTCTGGCTGATGCCATATGTGCTTGTGCCCGCGCTCGGCCTTACCGCTGGCGTCGCGTTGCTATATCGCAAGATTCGGGGTGGCCGTGTCCCCTTGCTGATCGCTGTGGTGACCACGTTGGCGGCGCTTGTGGTCTGCTGCTCCTGGTGGGAGCTCGTACCGATCCTGCCCTGTGGGCCCCTGCGGCCCTGTTTCCCCGGACGGATGCTGGCCCGGGCGCACCATCAGGGGTATGAGCGTGCGATGTGGGCGCGGCAATAGGGGGCATGGCCATCGCCGGAGCGGGGAACTTCGTCGATGGCTGTGGTAGGCGAGCGATCAGCCGGTCACCGGTCGCTGTGCCCGTCTAGCTGTTGCTGGCCAACAGGTTGTAGACGTTGAGCGGCATCGCACGGTCAGGCCTGGGTGAGGGGGCTCCGTTGCGTTATCGGATCGGCGGACGTGTTGATCCCGGGTCGGGTCCGCGGTCAGATCGCTTGGGCGAGTCCGGTGAAAGTAGCGGCGTCCCGCGTAGCGGGCGGGGCGTCGACGGCGAGTTCGTAGTGGCCGCGTCGGAGGTTCTGCATGAACGCGTGTCCGGCGATGATCACCTGCGCTGACTTGTCTGTTCGTAGCCCGCGCATCGGTCTCAACCGGTGTTTCAACTGGCTGTGATCAGCCTCGATCGGATTGTTCGCGTACCGTTCGACGTGGTGCCACGCGGACGGGATCAGCTCGTCGAGCACGCCAGGGTAGACCGGCGCGGCGTCGGTCACGACCTCGCGGGGTGTCACCTTCAACGTCGACAGCGCCTGGCGGAAGAACCGCCCGGCCGCGCCGACTCCAGCTGCTCGCGCAGCAAGCCGACAGGGTCCACACTCTTGGGTGCGGCCATCGCGTTCTTCTCCTTCGGTTGTGACTTAGCCGTCTCGAAGGATCTACGCGGTGGCCGGCTCCTACCTCACGACACGCCCGCCAACAGGCCCGTCGTACACCACCCCCATGGACGCAACCCCCCGCGTCGTTGTATGACCGGCTGTGCAACCACTGCGCATCGGTCGAGAGGAACGGCAGGAGACCGAGTCACATGTCCGTGCGGATCGACTGCCGTAACACCTACGCCACGATGGCGGGCACCGGCATCCAACCGCCCGACGAGGGTTTGGTGGCCTGGAACTGGAGTACATGAAGAAAGTGAGGTTCCTCGAGCCGCAGAAACGGGGTCGCCGGGAATCGCTGGATAGTCAGGGCCGGTGCGACGAGGGGGCGTGAGCAGGTGACCGACCGTCGATCTTCGTGGCTGCCGCCACTGGGTCGCAACGCATGGCTGGTGCTGGGCGTCAACATGCTCGCGTGCCTCGGTAGCGGTCTTACGATGCCGTTCCTGATCGTCTACCTGCATCAAGTCCGCGGGTTCAGCCTGCCCACTGCGGGTCTGATCCTAGGAATCGTGGGCGTCGCCGGCATCATCACGACACCGCTGACCGG
Source organism: Micromonospora sp. NBRC 110009 (assembly GCF_030518795.1). NCBI lineage: Bacteria > Bacillati > Actinomycetota > Actinomycetes > Micromonosporales > Micromonosporaceae > Micromonospora > Micromonospora soli. Next base: position 6,757,737 of record NZ_CP130427.1, read on the forward strand.
CCCGTTGATCGACCGGATCGGTTCTCTCCGGTCCTTCATCGCCGGCCTGCTCGTCGCCGCCGTGGGCATCTCCGCCTACACGCTGGCCACTGCCGTGCCGACGGCGATCCTCGCCGCAGTCGTCTACGGCTTCGCCAGCGGTCTGATGTGGAACGGGTTCGCCACGCTACTGACCCATCTGGTCGCGCCGGCCGAGCGCGGATCGGTCTTCGCCCTGCGCTACATGAGCGCCAATGTCGCGTTCGGTGCCGGCGCGTTGATCTCCGGCTTCGTGACCATCTCAGCGAGGCCGGGGCCGTACGTGGTGATCCTGCTCGCCGACGCGTCGTCCTATCTGCTGTTCGCCGTGGCCCTGATCGCCCTGCGGCCGGTGCTGGCTCCCTCGCCGGCGGTCGCCACAGGGAAGCCAGCCTCACACGGGCAGCGGATCGGCTACCGCCAGGTGCTGCGCGACCGGACCCTGCTCGGCGCGCTGCTGGCCAACAGCCTGCTGATGGTGTTCGCACTGTCGCAGACCAACTCCGCGTTCGCGGCGTGGGTCACCGGCGACGGCGGCGGCACCACCCGCGTCGTGGGCTTCGCGTTCTTCCTCAACATCACCGTGCTGCTGTTCGCGCAGCTCCCCGCGATCAGGCTCGCCCGCGAGCGGTCCCGATGGGGCGGCGCGGCCCGGGCCGCGGTGCTCTTCGCCGCAGCATGGCTGGTGCTGATCCTGCCGACCACGCTCGGCCTGCACGGTCTCACCCGCGACCTGCTGCAGATCGCCTCCCTGGGCGTCTTCGCCCTCGGTGAGGCCACCCTCGCGCCGACGCTGCCGGCGCTGATCAACGACATGGCACCGGAGCACCTGCGCGGCCGATACAACGCCATCTTCAGTCTCTCCAACCAGATCGGCCCGGTCGTGGCTCCAACGCTGGCCGGCTTCGCGCTGGGCAACGGTGTCGGGCAGCCGTACTTCTACGGCCTGGCACTTGCCTGTTTGGCCATCGCCGGCCTCGCCCTGCTGCTGCGCCGGGTGACACCGCGCTCGGCCGACCTCGGCATCGCGTCGGAGCCAGCCGAGGCGCCCGCCGACGACGTCCCAGTCCCGGTCGACTCGACGCGCCACTAGCTTCTGCCAACCCGATGCTCGGACGGCGGGCGTCAAGGGGTGGGAACAGCGAAGTCGACATCGCTGGTCGCTGGTTGACGACATTTGACGGTGTCTTGTGCCCCCTGTGTGCCCCGCGCTGGCCATCACGGTCGGCTCCGGTCTGGCATGGGCGTTAGCGCTCGCCGGACGGTCGCTGGCACTAGAGTTGACCGTCATGGGTGTCGAGATCGAGGCTGTGCAGGACGTCACCGACGAGCTGGTCCAGGCGTTTGCACGCCTACTCCCTCAGCTATCGCAGTCCGCAGCACCCCTGGATGCCGAGACGTTGAAGGCACTCGTTGCCTGGCCGGGCAACCGACTGCTGGTGGCGCGTGTCGACGGGGAGATCATGGGGACCCTGACCTTGGTGACGTTCCCGATCCCGACAGGCGTAAGAGCGTGGATTGAGGATGTCGTGGTCGACGAGGCAGCCCGGGGCCGAGGTGTCGGGGCAGCTCTGACCCAGGAGGCCGTGAGACTCGCCCGTGCCGCTGGGGCCCGCACTGTCGATCTGACGTCCCGCCCGTCACGAGAAGCAGCCAACCGGCTGTATGAGCGGTTGGGGTTCGGTCTGCGGGACTCGAAGGTCTATAGGCTTGACGCAACTGCACCGGCCGAGTGAGGGACCACTCATCGGTACACCAACTACAGGTAAGGCGGCTCCGGCCGGCCTGGTCATCGGGCCGACCACGCCTTGTCACCTGGGCAGCCGTCGTCACCAGTAGTCGTCGTTGGTCGCTCACGATCACCCTCCGACGGCCTGGTGACGGCCTGGGCCTCGTCCACCCGCCCGGAGCCCGCACTGCGGCTACTCAGGCCCACCGAGCTCGCCGACGGCCAGGACGAGTTGGATCGGGAACTCCTTGTCCCACTGGCCAAGACCGACGCAGACGCTTCGACCGTGGCGATACCAGGTGTCGGCGTCCGTGACGAACTCGACTAGCGCATCAGCGAGCGGCGGTAACGGCTCGCCTCGGATCGCTCGATCGAGGTCCTCGCGAAAGGTTCGGGGACGGGGCAAGCCCCAGTTGGCCGTGAGCGCCGCCACGAGCTGCGCGCGCTTGGCCTCGAAGTTGCCCCAGACCTCTTCCCAGCGCTCGGTCGGCTCTTCCCAAAAGACGTCGCTGACCGCCACGGACACGATGTGGTAACCGGGGCCGCTGACATCCATGCCCTGCCCCACATGCCGTGCGACCCGCTGCGTTGGGTAGGCGCGCTGAACCAGTTCTTCGGCCAGGGTGAAGGATTCATCAAGGTCCACAGGCGGAGGCTACAGCCGCGACGGCTTGGACCTTGTCTTCGTCGACCCCTTGACCCCCAGTCAACAATCACGGCGCGCTTACCTGCTGCTCTGCTGGCTCTGAGCTGCGGGCGTGGTCCACGCTCGTCCCTGCTCGTCCGGTGGTGTCCGACCCGATCGTCACCCAGTTAGTCACCCATGCCCCGCAGCATGGCTTCCGCCTCGCGCACCATGTCCTGTTCAAGATGGGCGCGCTCAGCCGCGTTGTCCTCCCACAGGTCGGCCAGGAAGGCGAACGTGGCAAGGGGCTCCGGGAACCCTAGAGAACCGGCATGGGCGGCGATGGCATGCGCGCCATCCACCGGCGCGATGGCCCCGGACACCATCCGCCGCGCATATGAGACCACCACCTCCCAGACGGCCCGGTCCTCGTCCGGCAGCTCAGGCAAGCCCAACTCGTCGACCACCTGGTCCAACAGCTCGCGTGCCTCGCGGTACTCGCCTCGCGAGAGCCCAGCGAGTTCCCGCAACGATGGACTATCCAGCCCCTCGGCAAGCGCCTGCGCCGCAACCATCGCCAACTCCTCGCTAGCCAGGTCACCGGCCAGAACCCGCACCCCGACGTCCCGCATGTCGATCACACGCCGAGTGTCGGGCTCCGCCGATCCTCCCGTCCAGCGGGTTGCGCTGGACCCCTCGCTTGTAAGTTCTGGGCAGTCCTCCGGTTGCGTCCATCGGCGGCCGGCCCGCCCTCGTCGGACCCGTCAAGAGTCGTTCGTGGTGCGCTGTCGTTCGTCAGCGTTGCTACAGACGCTGCTACACCCTGCTGTCGGCCTCAGGCGAGCAGCGGTTCGAAGATGTCGCGGCCGAGCCTGACGGCCTGGTCCTGGTCGAGAACAGTGGCGGCCAGGTGGGGATGGGCGGTGATCCACGCCTGAGCGTTGGATGCGCTGGTGAAGAAGTTGATGGTGGAGCAGCAGGTGTCCACGGAGCGACCAGCGTCTCCGGTGGCCGCGTACACGATCACCGCCTCCGCCGGCTGGTACGTCGCGGCGCCGCTGGTGATGGTCACGCGGACCGGTCGGCCGGTGTGCGGATCGGCGGAGGTGATGGTCGCGTCGGTGCCGAGCATGAACGGCATGCCCAACGCGTCGATGGCACACATCGCGAACACCTCGACATCGCTGAAGGACACCACGTGCGGCGTCGGCGTTGGGGAGAACGGGTAGGCCGCGACCAGACGCCCGGCGCTGTCGACGGCGACAAGATCCTCCCGGGCAAGTTCTCGGAGCGCCTTCGCGGTGTCCAGGTCCGCCGTGCTGACGCCAGCGCGGATGTCGGCGTCCGTGGGGGCAGTCCCGGTCGCGGCGAAGTGACGCAGGATCGCCCGGTGCACCTGCCGGAGGCTGTCGGGGAGCTGCTCGGCGCGGCGGGGCCGATCGGTCCGGATCGCATTGCCCGGCTGCGCACAGCAATCCACCCGGCTCTGCTCCGACGCGGCGGTCACGGGTCCGGCGCCTATCGCCTGGCGCAGGGCAGCGCGGATGCGCTCGCCGGTGGGGAGATCGAGGCGACAGGCTGCTGAGCCGTCGCCGGTACCGCCCATCACGTCCACGCCGTTCACCAGGATCGACGGCGACGGATAGTCCCCCACGACCTCGGTGACCACCGCGCGGGGCAGACCGAGATCGGCCAGCGCGGCACGCAGCTCGCGCCGAGCCGGAGCGAGGTTCGGACAGTCGGGCACGGAACGGAGCTCAACAGCCACCCGGCCTTCTGCTGCTGCGGTCATCACAGCCCTCCTGGCAAGCGGCTCCCGGTGGCATCTCGCCTCACCGGCTGGCCGTCACGGCTCTTCCCGTACCAGACTGAACCTTCCAGTACAGGGGAAGGTCAAGGCACGACGACAGGAGCGGATCGGGGAACTCGCCGAGGCAACCGGCACCAGCGCCAAGACCTGCGCTTCTACGAAGCCAGCGGCTTGCTGCCACGTCCCACCCGCACCCCCGCTGGCTACCGCAGCTACGACGACAACACCGTCGCTCGGCTGGACTTCATCCGCCGCGGCCGTGCCGCCGGCCTCACTCTCGCCCAGATCCGCGACATCCTCACCGTCCGCGACACTGGCCACGCCCCCTGCGGACACGTACGCCAACTACTCGCCCAACAGCTCGACGCCATCGACGCCCAGCTCGCCCAGCTGCACGCCCTCCGTGCCACCGTGGCCCAGCTGCACGACGCTGCCAACAACGCCGAACCCGACACCTGCCCACCAGAACAGGTCTGCCGCTACCTGTGACCCGCACCCCGCCGAAGGGAATCGCTGTGACCGTCGCCGCCGAAACCATCCGAGAATCCGACCACGAACACTGCGGCTGCTGCGCCCGCCAGCTACCCAGAAGCGACGTCGTCGAGCTGGGCAACACCCCCGGCGTGTTCATCTGCGTCGGCTGCGCGATCTGGGCCGCCCGGCGCATCGGTCCGGCCGCGGCACTGCGTCAGCTGCGGTTCACGCCGCTGGGGGCACTGATGCGCCGGCTCGCCGGCAACCGCCCCAACGCCGGACCGCAGGCAGCCATCCCGATCCTGCCCAGCACCGACCTGGACCGCACCGCGGCCTTCTACACCGCGGCCGGGTTCACCGAGACCGGCCGCCACCCCGGCTACCTGCTGATGCGCACCAGCGGCGTAGAACTACATTTCTCTCTCGAACCCGACCGTAAGGCACCCGGCCAGTGCTTCGTCCACGTCACCGACGCGCTCAAGCTATGGAAGCAGCTGCGCCACCACGCCACCGCCGGCGTAGGCCCGATCGGCGATCAGGAGTACGGGTTGCGCGAGTTCGCCCTGACCGACCCCGACGGCAACCGAGTCCGTTTCGGCAGTCGAGCGCATTAACGACCCCTGCTGTGACGACCTGGTCGCCTGCGCCGGCAGCTCCTGCTGCCCGTTGCCATTCGCTGACCTCGCTGAGAGGAACCGCCGCCGACCATTGCTGACCGCCTGTGCCTCCTGGTTCCGTCTGGCCTGGCCGGGCTCGTCGCCCTAGCCTTGAGGCGTGACTGTGCCGGCGGTGCCGTCGACGGTTACGAGCTGCCCGGGGCGGAGTCGTTGGGTGGCGTTGCCGGTGCCGACGACGGCGGGGATGCCGTACTCGCGTGCGACCAGGGAGGCGTGTGCGGCTAGGGTGCCGCCGTCGGTGACTACGGCGGCGGCGCGGGCAAACAGAGGTGTCCACGCTGGGGCGGTGGCCTTGGCGACAAGTACCTGGCCCTCGGTGAAGGCGTCAAAGTCTTCTGGTCCGTGCACGATGGCGACTGCGCCGCTGGCGCGGCCTGCTGAGGCGGGGTGTCCTGTGACCGCGCCTTCGGCTTTGGTGGTCCCCCGCGCGTGCTCGACGGCGCGTTCGATGACGTCTCCGATAAGTCGCGCGGGACGGCCGAGGGTCAATGGCGCGGCTAGTCGGCGCTGACGCTGCCAAACGGTGCGCCGTTCGGCGGCCTTGCCGTTCAGCTGGCCCGGGCTGTCGGTGATCGCGGTAATCACCTCATCGCGCGTGCAGTAGTAGATGTCGTCGGGCTGCTCAATCGCCCCCAGGTTGACCAGGTACTGCCCTAGCCGTCGGGCGCAGGCCCGCAAGATCGGCCATGCGAGGGTGAATTGGCTAGCCTGTTCCTCGCGGATCATGGCGTAGCGCTGGTTGACCTTCACCAGCCGATCGAAGTCGGCCACCAGCCGCGGCCGGTCGTCCAGCGCCGCTCGGCATCGGTGCTCGGCAACCATTCGACGTTCCGCGAGCTCACGGTGCCGGTCGGCGGGTCGGTGCGGCTGGCTGATGGGGAGGTCTGCGGCGACTGGGTGATACCAATCGACGCTCTGTACCGCGTGCCCGCCGGGCACCAGTTGGGCGCCGGGCAGCCCACGCAGCAGCACCTGCGCCCCGCCCTCTTGCTCGGGTAGCACGTCGACGAGGTGTCGGCGTGCGAAGCGGGTGAGGCGGGCTTCCATCTTCCACGCGGATCCACCGACGATCGCCAGGTACCACAGGGAGATCCCGGCCTCTCGCCCGAGTGCGTCGACGAGCTCGGCCAGTCGCCGCGGTGATGCCGTCTCTACCTCACCCTGGGCGGAGGCGACGAGCCGCCGATAGTTGGGCAACTGTTGCTCGCGCCACCCGCGCTCCAGCTCTGCTAGGGCAGCGCGGTCGGCGGCGTACGGGTCATAGCTGACCCTGATGAGTGCGTTGAACAGGATCTTCACGGCCCGTGTTCGACCGTGCCACAACACCTGGGCGAGCAGTTTCGGTGACGGGATCGGAGTGGCGTTGAAGTACCAGCCGTTGACCAGCGCGTACCGGAACGGCACCCGGACTCCGACGCTGTCCTTCATGCCGTCGAGGTAGCCGCCTTCGAGCAGCGGCAGAAGCCAGGTGGCGAACAGTGGGGTGACCGCCTCTGGGAGCCATTCCCCGAGCCGGAAGTTACGCATCCACAGTCCCGGCCCTGGCGGCGTCCACGACACCGGCTCCGGCACGGCGGTCATAGGCCGGGCCTGGAGCAGCCACAGCTTGCCCGCCTGGTCGATGGCCCACTCGACGTCCTGGGGCTGGCCGTCGTACCGGTCGGCGATTCGACGTGACAGGTCGGCAACAGCGGCGGCCTGGGCGTCGTCGAGCACCCGGCCACCACCCGCAGCGGACCGGGTCATCAGGGTGCGGCCCGCGGTGATCGTCCATTCCTCACCGGTGGTCTCACCCGACACCAGCGGCTCACCCAACCCTGCGACGGCGGCCACGACCGTTTGGTCGCGGTGACCGGTGACCGGATGCGCCGTGAACGCCACCCCGGCCGCCGCCGGATCGACCATCACCTGCACCAGAACTGCCATCGCCGCGGTCGCCCCGCCTTGCCGCTGGTGGTACGCGGCGACGCGCTCGCTGGTCGCTGCGGCGAAGCATCGCCGCACCGCCTCGCCCAGCTCGTCGGTCGGCACGTTCAGGTACGTCTCGTACAGGCCGGCGTAGGAGGCGTCCGGTAGATCCTCGGCCGCACCGGACGAACGCACCGCGAACCGATCGCCGACCAGTCCGCCGGCGACGGTGGCGAGTCGTCGATCCAACTGCGGGTCGTCCAGGGCTGCGGTGGTCACCACGAACCCGGGCGGCACCGGGAACCCGGCCACCGACAGCTCGGCAAGGACGGCGGCCTTACCGCCGATCACCGCCCGGTCGGCCGGGCTCGTCTCTGCCAGGGTGACGACCGTCAGGTTGGTGCTCATCAGCCACCGCCATGTGTAGCGTTGCAAAGTATTGTGACGCTACACTAGATGCCGTTCCCCCGGGCCAGCAAGAACGAGGAGGTCAGGTGTTGCCGATGCGACCGGAGCTACTCAAAGGCCATCTCGACGCCTTGTTGCTCGCCGTCCTGGAACCCGGGCCACAACACGGCTACGCCGTCATCGAAGCCCTCCGTGCCAGCAGCGACGGGGCGCTCGACCTGCCGACCGGCACCGTCTACCCGGCGCTCCACCGCCTCGAACGCGCAGGCCTAATTGCCAGCGACTGGCAGACCGTCGGAGGGCGTCGCCGCCGCGCCTACCAACTGACGCCAGCGGGACGCACCGCACTCGGCGAGCAGCGAGCAGTCTGGGACACGTTCTCCACCGCAGTCACCGCTGTGCTGGGCAGGCGGACATGGCCAGCGACCACCTGACCCTGCGAGCCGCCACGGCACGCCTGGACGCATATCTGAGCGACCTCGCGGCAGGTTTGTATGGGCCACGTCGGCGCAGAGAGGAGATCCTCGCCGAACTACGCGACGGACTCGACCACGCCATCACTGATCACATGACCGCCGGCCTGCCCGAACGCGACGCGGTCACCGCCGCGATCGCTCAGTTCGGCACCCCACAAGCGGTCGCGGACGCCTTCGCCGGCGAACTGGCCACCGCCTACGCCCGGCGCACCATCGCCTGGTACATCGGCACCGGACCCCTCGTAGGGATCTGGTGGCTGCTGCTCCTACAGCCGCACCCCTGGCACACCAGCCTCGTCGCCCTACTGGCCGCCATCCCCGCCATTCCACTGATCATCATCGCGATCGCCACCGCCGCCGGAGCCTTCGCCACCACGGGTCGACTCATGCGCTGGCTACCCGAAGCCAGCCCCCTACACGCACTCGCCGCCACCACGACCATCGCCGCCCTTGCGCTCGCCGGAGATGTCATCGTGATCGCGACCTACGCCCGGTCAGACCTCCCGGCGCACTCGCTCGCCCTCTTCGCCATCGCCGCCAGCCTCACTCGGATCGCGGCCAGCCTGGTCACCATGCGCCACGCAACCAAGACGCAGAAGGCCATGGTCACCGTCGTGCACGATCGACCTCCGACTGCCTGATGGCGGCCCCATCGAGCCACGTCGCCGGCTTCGCCAGCTCCATCTTCCTGCCCCTAACCGGTTACCTCGTCGACCAGCACGGCTGGCGCGACGCACTCCTCGTCCTCGCCGCCGTCCACGGGCTGACCACCGTCCCGCTGCACGCCCTGGTTCTGCGTCAACCCCGCCTTGCCACTACCTCCGACTCACGCGCCCAGCTGCCACGCCTCCAACTGCGGGTCGTGCTGCGGGACCGCGGCTTCTGGCTTCTGGCTACCGCCTTCACCGCACACGCGGCTGCAATCGCGACCTTCACCATCTACCTCGTCGCGGCTCTCACCAGCTGGGGCCATTCCGTCGCCCTGGCCGCCGCCATCGCCGGATTGCTCGGCGTCCTGTCCGTGACCGGTCGCCTTGTCACCACAGCCTTACAGCGACGTGGCTCCACCACGACGATCGCTGCCGCTGTCTTCGCACTACAAGCCCTTGCCGCCTTTCTCCTGCCGTGGCGACAGCGGCAGCGGCCGGCGCGCGCCCAGGCGGCGGCGCGTGCGGCCCGTCAAGGGCCGCCTTGAAGACGTACAGAAACTTTGAACAATCCGCAGGCGGCCGCCCGGTTCGTACGTGTGTTCGACCAGGCTGCGTCGGGTGGAGGGTACGTGGTCGCTGGTGGAATGGGTCGGTGCGCCACGAGGCGCTATCGGTCGAGTGGAGGTGGGAGACCTTCACCCGTCTGCTGTCGTAGCAGTGGGCGTGAAGCTGGAGGCAGCCTGATCGCGGGAACGCGCGGGAGGGTGGGAAGCGGCCTCGACAACGCCGGGATGGGTTGGTACTGCCAGACGGCCCAGGTTCGGCAAGCGAGACGGAAAGGTGTACGTGAGGAACCGACGTGTAACGCCTCTTAATTCCACCACCGGCTCAAATCTGGCGGATATGGGCCGGGATCGCGGACGAACCATCCGGGCTAGCGCCGTCCGGGTGGGCTCCACGGCGGGGTTGATCCCCTCGTCGTGGTGGTTGCGGGGAAGGTCTACGGCGTACCCGCAGCGGGCCGCAGGGGCAAAGTTGGGCACCTCCTCCGTCGATCGATCGGTGGTGAACGTGGGAACCGTCTGGGTGCGGACCCGCCGCGACGCGGCCAGCGTGGCGGAGATGGGAGGGCACGTTGTCCTGCCGGGGCACCTCGATGGGGCGGAGTCCGCGTAGTAGTCCGAGGGCGGGAGAGCCGTCTGCATGGCGAAGGCGGGCAGCGGGTTCGCAGGGAGGGATTGTCATGCCAGGAGGTCGCTGGTGAATACCGGCGCGCCGTGGCCGAGCCTCGATGAGGCGTGGCGGCGGGTACTGGAGATTCAGACCAAGCTGCATCGATGGGCAGGCGAGGATCGGTCTCGCCGGTTTGATGATCTGTTCAACCTTGTCACCGATCCCGCGTTCCTGATGGTGGCGTGGGATCGGGTGCGGAGTAACACCGGCTCGCGCAGCGCTGGTGTGGACGGCTTGACCGCCCATCACCTTCAGGCGCTGGTCGGTGCGGAACCCTTCATGGGCATGATCCGGGAGGCGGTGCGGTCGGGTGAGTTTCGGCCGCTTCCGGTGCGGGAGCGGCTGATCCCGAAGCCGGGCAGCCTCAAGAAGCGCCGGTTGGGGATCCCGACCGTCGCGGACCGGGTCGTGCAGGCGTCGCTGAAGCTGGTGCTGGAGCCGATCTTCGAGGCGGACTTCCATCCGTGCTCGTTCGGTTTCCGGCCCCGCCGGCGCGCTCAGGACGCCATCGCCGACATCCATCTTCTGACATCCAAGTCATATGAATGGATCTTGGAAGCGGACATCGAGGCGTGCTTCGACTCGATCGACCACGCCGCGCTGATGGCGCGGATGCGTCGACGCGTCGGGGACAAGCGCGTGTTGAGCCTGGTGAAAGCCTTCCTCAAGGCCGGAATCCTCACCGAGACCGGCTCCCGCGAGGAAACACACACCGGGACGCCGCAAGGGGGCATCCTGTCTCCGCTGTTGGCCAACATCGCCCTGTCCGTGCTGGACGACTTCGCCCAGCACACGTGGCAGACGGCGATGTCGACGAGAGTCCTGCGCGCGAAACGCCGCCGGCACGGCCAGCCGAACTGGCGGCTCGTCCGCTACGCAGACGACTTCGTCATCCTCGTGCACGGCGAACGGCGTGACGCCGAACAGCTGCGCGACGAGGTGGCCGTGGTCCTCGCCGGGATGGGCCTGCGCCTGTCACCGGCGAAGACCATGGTGGTCCACATCGACGAGGGCTTCGACTTCCTCGGGTTCCGCATCCAGCGGCACCGGAAACGGGGCACGGGTAGACGGTGCGTATACACGTACCCGTCCAAGAAAGCGGTCACCGCGATCAAGGACAAGGTCCGCACGCTCACCCACAGCTCAGCACAAGCCGACCTGACCGCCCTGCTGGAACGCGTCAACGGCGTACTACGAGGGTGGAGCAACTACTTCAAGCACGGCGTGTCGAAATGGACCTTCAGCTACCTCGGCGCCTTCACCTGGCACCGGACAGCGATCTGGATCCGGAAACGGCACAAGGGCCTGACGTGGAAGCAACTCCGACGGCGCTTCATGGCCGGCGGATGGACGATCACCGACGGACAGCTCACCCTGTTCAACCCGGCCTCGGTCACCGTGTCCCGGTACCGACGCCGCAGCGTGATCCCCAACCCCTGGACACCCCCGACACGTCGCCTGACCCAGCCGACGTGAGTCCGTGGAGAGCCGGATGCAGCGAGAGTTGCACGTCCGGTTCGGGAGGCGGGCCGAAGAAACGGACCGGACGAAAGCCCGGCACCGCGCTTCGGCCCGACCTCACTGGGGTCGGATGGCCCGGCGCGACATCTGACTGCTCTCGGACGGTCGGCTCTGGCGGGTCCGTGGCCGCCTCGGTGGTGACGGAGGGCAGGAGGTGTCGTACGACTTCACCGACGAAGCCTCCGCCCGGTCGATGATCGACCGGATGATGAAGACCTCGGCCGGCACCTGGCGCGACCTCACGGAGGCCATCCGGCAGGAGGCCAACCGACGGCGCAGTGACTAGCGTGCCCCTGTCCAGCCGCCGGGCACTCGGGCTTGTGTTGGTCGTTGCTGTGAGCCGCAACCGAAGGGGCTTGCTGGTCAATGTGATGCTGGTGGCGTGGCCCCGCTACACCCCCGCTCCGAGCCGATCATGGCCCCACCTCCGAATCCGGCGCGCCTTCGATTGTTGGCTGGCACCGTGTTCAGCGCTGTGATGGTGCTGTGGGGCATGTTCACCGTCGGTCAGGCGCTCTGGCTCAACGCCAACGGGAGCACCAGACAAGCCCAGGTCGTGGACGTACAACATCACATCAGGAGCAGTACTGTCCGGGTGCAACTCGCCGACACGGGCGACGAGGTCAACCTGTGGGCCTGGAGCGGAGAGCCGAAGGTCGGTACGACCATGACCGTCGTCTACAACGAGAGCCACAACTGGGCCAAGGACGCCCGTGCATTTGCTCCAACAGGTCGCTTGTGGAGTGGGTTCGGCATCGGGCTCTGGGCCCTCTGCTTTGTGTGGGTCCCCGTCGCTTGGCGCCGTTGGCGCGGCACGGACGACGAGGTGTAAAAGATGCCTGCTCTAACGGCGCGGATGATGAATACCTCGGCCGGCTCGTGGCGGGAACTCACGGAAGCGATCCGGCAGGAGTCCAACCGCCGGCCGGCAGGCTCACTAGTCGATGGCCTTCGAGCTACTGCGCGGGTGGCTCGCCGTACCGCTTGATGTGTTCGGCCCACTCACGGGCGACCGCTTTTGCCTGGGCACGACGCATCGGTGCGGTGCGGTGCACCTGAAGGTTGCCCTCAGGGTCGTCGGGCACATAGGCGATCACTGGCCACCTGTTCGTCACGGCCCGCCACGGCCACACCACCAGCGTCGCGAGCAGCGCGCCCACCACGTTCAGCATGTCGAAGAGCTCACGGTCTCGTGGGCCGAACGGCTCGTAGTGGTACCAGGGCGCCCGCCACGGCGCGCGCGGGACTGGCCGCCATGCGAGACGCTGCCGGCCTACCCGCCACGGGATCCATTCGCCCGTCGGCGACCGCGTGAACACCAACACGCCGTCATGGTGACACCGACGCACAACCTCGTGAAGCTGATGGCGACCGATGTATCGGTGATGGAAGCCCGCCGAGTGGACGGGACTATCGCCCCGACTACCAAGGCATAGCAGACCATCAACCCGCACATGAGCGGCAGAACCCCGAGCGAGGCCGGTAACGGTCAACGGCAGGTGTCCGGGCGGACGTGCACACCGCACCACGACGGCAGGTCGGCTGCCCACACCCGCCAGCCGCCGGCGTCCCGCCGGGTCTCGAACCGCCACGGGTGGGCTGCGCCGCTGAGGTTGATCTGTTCGTTCCACCAGATCGCGTGGACCTGGACGGTCACTGTCGCGGTCGTCGTCCTGGTCCACGACGTCGATGGGTCCGACCGTCTCGTGCTTCGACGGCACGTTGCCGCGTTCCATCTCGCCCCGGTACTGACGCCACTGCCGCAGCAGCTCGTCGTGACGCCTGCCGGCCAGTATCCGCGACAGGCCGATCTCCTCGCCGCTGCTCATCTGGAGCACGTACACCGTCACCGCCGCGTCCGGCGTCGCCTCACCGCGCTCCGCCTGGGCTTGCTTGCGCACGGCCCATGACACTGGCACAGCCACGATGGGAGTTGCCCCCTGGTCCTGGACACTTGAGCCTTGGATCGTGATGGTCCGGGGAGATCAGGAGTCCCTGACAGATGGTGAACAAGCACTACCCCGCCGAGTTCAAGGCCGACGCGGTCGCGTTGTACCGGTCTCGGCCGGGGGCGACGATCGCGCAGATCGCTGACGATCTGGGCGTCAATCGGGAGACGTTGCGCAGTTGGGTCCGCGCTGATGATCAGCGTCGGGGCGCAGCGGCCGGGCCGGCGGCGCCGCCGGCGTCCGGGTCGGTGGAGGATGAGAACGCGGCGTTGCGGCGGCGGGTGCGGGAGTTGGAGGAGGAACGGGACATTCTGCGGAAGGCGGCCCGGTATTTCGCCGGGGAGACGCGCTGGTGAACCGCTTCCAGTTCGTCGCCGACCATCAGCAGCGCTATGGCGTGAAGCGGTTGTGTCAGATCCTCGGGGTGTCCCGCTCGAGCTTCTACTACTGGCGATCGGCCGCCGAAGCGCGGGCCGCCCGGCAGGCCGCGGACGTCGCGCTGGCCAGCCGGATCCGGGCGGTGCACGCCGAGCACGACGGCACGTACGGAGCACCACGGATCACCGCCGAGCTGCGCGATGCCGGGCAGTTGGTCAACCGTAAGCGGGTCGCGCGGGTGATGCGCCGCTTCGGCGTGCAGGGTCTGCGGTTGCGCAGGCGAACTCGTACGACGGTGCCGGACCCGGCCGCGGCGAAGGCCCCGGATCTGATCGGCCGGCACTTCACCGCCCCCGCGCCGAACCAACGCTACGTCGGCGACATCACCTACCTGCCGGTCGGTGACCGCGGATTCCTCTACCTGGCCACCGTCCTCGACCTGCACTCCCGGCGCCTCGCGGGCTGGGCGATCGCCGACCACATGCGCACCGACCTGGTCATCGACGCCCTCCACGCGGCGCAGCGCACCCGGGGCAGCCTCGACGGGGCGATCATGCACACCGACCACGGAGCTCAATACACCTCCCGGGCCTTCGCCGCCGCCTGCACCACGGCAGGGGTCCGGCAGTCAATGAGCGCGGTCGGTAGCTCCGCCGACAACGCGGCCGCGGAGTCGTTCAACGCCACCTTCAAACGCGAGACCCTCCAGGGCCGCCGCGCCTTCACCGACAAACGCGAAGCCCGACTCGCCGCATTCCGCTGGCTGCACCGCTACAACACCATTCGACGCCACTCCCGGCTCGGACAGCAATCACCGATCACCTACGAGAAGAACACCCGCCCAGCGCCAGCTACGCTGGCCCCGGCCGCATAACCCCCGTGTCCAGGATCAGGGGTCAAGCCCCGATCCCTGCACGCAGCACAGCGACGAGCGACAGAACCAGCCACGGCCAATGGCGCGGCGACCGAACAAGCGGCTTGCCCGCTGCCACCCGGAAACCGGCAGAGCTGGTCCCTCCCAATGCATAGATCGAGGGCATGATTCCCGCCGCTCTGGGTGGTGTCGATCCCAGTGCTGCCACGGTGCGGCTGGCTGGCTATGGGGATGCTGTCATGGAGCTGGCCGTTCGGGGTCTTGAAGGCAAGACTCTCGACCCTTATCTGGCTGGATGGCGCAAGCGCGTGGTCCCCTCGCTGGGTCACCTTCCGGTTCGCATGATTTCAAACGGTGTGGTCGACCGGACCGTTCACGGCTGGATTGCTGATGAGTGCAGTCTGTCAACGGTCAAGAACAGCCTTGCAATTCTCGTGCGCGTGATGGAGCAAGCGGTGCGCGACGGCGTCCTTGATCGAAACCCGGCGAAGGTGAGCGGATGGCAACGCGAGTATCAGCGCGCGGAAGATGAACTCGATGATCCCCGATCGCTGGCGTTGCCGGATTGGAATGCCCTGACGCGGCTCGCCGACGCACTCGTAGAGCCCTCGGCTGGTCGGTTCCAGGGCTGGGGTGATGTCGTGATCTTTGCTGCCTGTACAGCAGCGCGCATCGGTGAAGTGGCTGGCGTCCGTGCCGGCGATATCGATCTGACGAACTGGACTTGGACAGTCCGGCGACAGACGACGCCCAGCCCTGGAGGTCTCGTAGACAAGGGCACAAAGGGAAAGCGCGCTCGCGTGGTCCCGCTGATCGTGGAGGCGCGGGAGCTGCTCACACGTCGACTCATGCCATGCGATGGCCCAGCCGCCAGACTCTTCACCGGCTCTCGTGGCGGTCGGATCAGCACCGCAGTGCTGCGAGACGCGACCCACTGGGACGAGGTCGTCACGGCTCTGGGCTACGAACATCTGCGTCGCCACGACCTGCGCCACACCGGCCTCACGTGGATGGCTGACGCAGGTGTGCCGGTCCACGTCTTGCGGAAGATCGCTGGGCACGGATCGCTCACCACGACCCAGCGGTACCTGCACCCCGATCGCCAATCGATCAGAGATGCGGGAGCGGCACTGAGTGCACACCTGCAGGCTCGCCGGTCCCCAGATGGTCCCCAGCTACGCGCTGTTTAGCCCGCCAACCAGGTCTACGCCCGGAAACACAAGAGGCCGCTTACCAGGATATATGCTCCGGCTAGCGGCCTCTCTACCTGCCGGGACGGCCGGATTCGAACCGACGACCCCTTGACCCCCAGAGATCGGCAACGCGGTCCGGTGCGGCTCGCACCGCTGGTCGACAGTGCGATGGTGGTCACCATGGTTCCGCTCGGTGTGGTCGGTTGCTGTACTCCGCTGCTGTACCGCTTAGCCTCGCAGGCCGCCAGCCTTCCGCTGCTCAACGGTCTGCATCACTCGGCGCGGCAGGCGGGTGGCTACTTGAAAACGCTAATGACCCCGGTAACGGTACCGACGACGCCACTGACGGTCGCCAGCTTCGCGGATGCCCCAGTCCAGATGCCTTTGGTCTTCTCGCGCCAGCCGAGAGACCACCAGTCACGCCCGAACTTCTGCCACTTGTGCTGTCGAAGATGGCAGCCCAGGACCAAGCCGGCCGAGTTGTTGCGGCAGAACTCGACGACACCGCCCCGCTTCCGGTTGATCGCGCCGCAGTACACGGGCGCTTGGAAGAGGACGAAGAGAATCAGTAGGCCGACGAGCACCGCGTAGAGGCCGGGCCCGACCGCGTTGTTACCGAGAGACAGGAGGAGCACTGCCAGGACGCCATAGCCCCAGTACTGCCAAAGCTTCGACTTTTCGCGCGACGCCATGGGTGCGAAGAGTACCGACGTGATCGCAAAACGTGAAGATCCTTGATCAGTCGACCTTCCGACGGCTGGCCACTTCCAGCGGTATGGATCTCCTTGGCACCTGGAGACGATCGAAGCGGGCTTCACGCCTCCCGACCTGGAACTCAGGCAGCCAGCGTTGGTCAACCTCTGTCGCTACTGGTTCACCTTCCACGGCCTGGCAACGGCCTGATCTTGGTGCCACAGGCCGCGCCGCCGGTCAGCTTGGCCTCTCGGTCGGTCAGTGGCGGCAGCGGCGATCACTCGTACTGTGTCGCCGCTGCCGCCTGAGCAGCCAGCGTGGCTTCACGCCCCCGTGCCTATCGATGTGCTCGCACAGTTCGCGCTCCTCGTACCCGCCAGGAACACCCATGCCGACAGATACCCAGAAGGCTCTCGCGTCTCTCACGTGTCCGCTGCCCGTGAACCATCGCAGCCCCGGGTTCTCTTCGCGAAGCGCCCTCAAGCCGGTCGAGGCAAGCCCCTTCCGTTGGTACTCCTCAGCCGTGTACGGCTTGTCCACCCAAGCCGCTTGGCAGGTCCGGCAAACGATGTACTCGACCACGAAGGCGAACCGGCCGTCCAAGTTCGCTCCTCTACAGCGCCACCCGAAGTACCGGCCCGAGACGGTGTCCTGCCAAGGTGTTTCGAGTGTCGGAAGTTGGCCGACCGAATACCGCGGGCGCCGGTCGACCCGACCTCGCGTCAGGTGGTACAGCGCGGTTCGGATCGGCGTCCGACCGGACGAGCGACCGACGCACGTCAGCGCCTGGTCCCGCAGCCGCTGCACCTCCGGCTCGGTCTCCCTCGTCACGCAAGCAACGCTAGCGGCGGGGCCGACACCGAGCCAGAGCAGTGGAGCGCATAGGGGATTTGAACCCCTTACACCCACGGTAGCGAGCGAACATCGCCAATCGGACCGGCGTGACCTTGGAGAACTATGCAGGATCAACGTGTTTGCCCTAGCGAACTGAGGGTAGACCGGGCAGACCTTTAGAGGAGGAGGTTATGGAAAGAGTTTGGATGCCGAGATATGAGCTTGAGCCTGGCGAGAACCAGGCCACGTTGCCGCAGCTGAAAGACGTTGCCATTCGAGAGACTGTGAAAGCCCCCGAAGTCTGGCTGTCCGCCAAGGATGGAACGCTCTGGCGCTATGGCAGTGCGAGCGCATACCCTCCCCGCCGTGGGAGTCAGGTACCCAGACCAGATGCCATTGCCACTATGGCCGTAGCACTCAATGACAGCGTGTGGGCCGTGACCTCCTCTGGGGCACTTTGGTGGCGCTCCTCAGATGGGAGATGGGTGAAAATAGGAGTCCCTCCTGGCATCGAACCATTGGTAGAGGTCGCAGTAGTGTGGGGGTCGGTATGGGTGTGCCGCGACGATGGCGCGATGTGGCAAACGACGGACAGCAAAACATTCAGCGAGCGGACAGCCCTTATTGGATTCAAGCGCCTCGCCGGCCTCAATAATGGTGACCTGTGGGGCATCAATGCGCACGGGTCTCTCCTCTATCGATCCCCCACCACCGGCAACTGGAATCAGGCCGGACCCGCAACGACGCCGTGGGTTGACGTCTCGGTCAGCGTTGAAGGGAAAGTCTGGCTGGTCAACGGTGCTGGCGAGGTGTGGACCACGACCGACGGAACAGGATTTCTAAAGATGCCGGGCGAGGGATTTAGCCGAATCGCTGCTGGGGCATACGAGGAAATCTGGGCGGTCAAGACAGACGGAACCTTGTGGTGTTGGCAGCCGGCGCCGCCCACGCCGCCTCCGCCTCCGCCTCCGCCCCCTCCGCCTCCGCCCCCTCCGCCTCCGCCCCCTCCGACAGAAGTCAGGCCCCAACTGCAGGTGTCCACGAGCGGGTCGGGGGAGAGCACCGTCTTCCATCTGACGGGATCGGGGTTTCTCGCCAATGCAGAAGTTACTATCCGGGGGGCACGGATCGGAACAGACGGAGTATTTGACTACTACTGGATCACTCGGGCATCCGGTCAACGATCTATAGCCATCGACCTCCCAATTCCGTGCCTTTCCGGTATCCAGATCAGTTTCTCGGCCAATGATGGCCGTCCCGACCCAGGCGATCTAACCAACCGCTTCTGGAGCAACACGGTCCCTGCCAATTGCCCCTGACTGGGCAGCGTGGTCAGTGTGAGGGACGCGAGCGCCCAGGCTCGCGGCTCAGCCAGGGTTCACTGTTGAATGAGCTGCGGCATTCCGAGCAGGGCGCCCAGTTGGTCGGCCGTGAAGCCAAGTTTGACGTTGACCTCAGAGCGGTGGCCCGGGCCGTCGCCGACGGGGAGCTGGACCTGGCACCGGGTGGGGACCGAGCCGGACTCATGCCAGCAACAGATGAAATGCTGCTTCGTCGTCGCAGCGACCTTGCTGGTCTTGACCTTGGACGCTGACGTCTAAGCTGCTCGGATCGCGCCGGCTGCAGCGCTGCCGCTTCCCAACCATCCCGTCGGCCTTCGTCCGCACATTCGTGGAGCGGGTGGGGCCTGCCCGGTCAAGGTGGAGCACCCTACGTCTGAACGACCTTGACCGGGCAGGCCCCACCCGCTCGGCTCTGCCCGGACGGAGGTCGTCGGGATGGCGCCAACTATCCCGGAGTGCCTGAGGACCCGCCGGAGGCACTTCCCTTGTGTCGACTGATGCTGAAGCCCCGGATCTGCCAGTACGCATGGCGGCCCGGGGCTTCGTCGTATGTCGCGCCGCCGGCGGGCTGCAACCGACGCGCTGGCGGCCGAAGGCCAGAGGCGCGGCGGCGGGCCATGGGCCCGGCCCAGGGTCGGCGGCGCGCGCGGCCCGCGAAGCGGGCCGCCTTGATCTCGTACAGAAAGTCCTCACACCGCTTGGTCCAGCCGACTGTGTCGTGTCACGGGACATGCTTGACATGCGCGTCCCACCAGATGCTTGACATGACCGCCAATCGACTGGTGCTCGCGCTCCACCTTCGGTTAACCGACGTCCGCGTGGTCTCCCCGTTGCGGGCCTGGGCCACAATCCAGGCTGTGCCACCTTCGCTCCCTCGGTCCGGCAGCGCACGGCGCCGCCGACTTTCCCTGGTCGCTTGCTTCACGGTGCCTGGGTTGATCGCGGCGCTCGCCGACCTGTTCGCCTGGTCGGAGGAGCTGCCTATGGTTGCGCTGGTCATAGCGATGGTGGTTGCGAGCGTACTTGTCTGGAACAGCGTGTGGAGCGAGGCTTCGCTCGCCGTGAAGGCGGTCGCGATGGCCGCATTCGTCGCCTCCTTCTTCTGGGTGCTCACGATGATGGAGGCCCCTCGGCTCACTGTGCTCGCCCTGCATGGGGAGCCGGTGGTCGCGACAGTCGTGGACCACGACGTCGCCCATTACTCCACCCGCTCAGGCGGATTCGACGTGCACTGCTACAGCCTGCGGCTCAGCGACGGCACACCCTTGTTCGGGGACATCTGCCGGCACTGGGACGATGAGTTCGCCGTAGGTGAGACGCTCACCGTGCTGGTCGATCCGAGCGGCCTGATCGCACCTGAAACCCCGGATGAAGTTGCCGACGCCCGCATCTGGCAGATCCTCGGGCTCGTGGGCCTCGTGGCGACCCTCGCCTTGTGCTGGGTCAGTGGTGGGCCCCCACCGCGGGTGGGTAGCGGCCGCCTCCCTCCGCGACGGCTGCCTCGTCCACCACGTTCCAAACGTCGCAGCAAGTACGAACCCTGATTAACCACTGCTTGCCTAGATCATCTGTCAGGCATGTCCTGGGACGGATTCGTCAAGCATGTGGTGGGGCTAGACATTGGTCCAGCCGACTGTCCGGTCTCAGGACCTGCGTGACAGATCGGTATCAGGACCTGGGTAACACTCCGCCACCTGTAGCAATGGCCGGCCTCTACCGTCGCCCGCCACAGGCGAGGGCATTCGACCCCAGGCTGCGCCGGCACATCCACATCCACCAGCGCTGCCGGGTGGTACGACTGTTTCAGAGGCTGACAGAAGCGGCAGAAACGGGGCGAACCGATGACGGGTGGCGCAGCCCGGCTGCTGCGGGAACGGGAGGAGCATGGGGCGACGTTCCTGGACCTGTTCCTCGACCTGGTATTCGTCTTCGCGCTCTTCCGGCTCTCGCAAGGGCTGCTGGCGCATCTGAACTGGAGCGGCGCCATCCAGACGGTGCTGCTGCTGCTCGCTGTGTGGCGGGTGTGGTCCGGGACGTCGGAGGTAAGCGACAGGTTCGACCCCCGACGGCCGGCGATACATCTGCTGATCATCGGGTGCATGTTCGGCAGCATGGTGCTGGCGGCCGCGGCACCTGAGGCATTCGGCGCACATGGCCCGCTCTTCGCCGGCACGTACGTCGCCGTCCAGGTAGGCCGCGCCCTCGTTCTCGTGATCATTACGCGGGGCGACGAGCGGCAGCCTACCGAGATGCGGCTGCTGTTCTGGTACGGCGTGTCGGCCGTGCCCTGGCTCGCAGGTGCCTTCGTGCAGGGATGGCCGCGGGGGGTGCTGTGGTCGCTGGCGCTGGCCGTTGACTGGACGGTGCCCAGACTCGGCTGGCCCACGCCGAGGATGGGCCGCGCGAGCGCGGCGGAGTTTGCGATCTCGGGCGAGTTCCTGGCGGAGCGGCAGCGGCAGTTCTTCATCATCGCGCTCGGCGAGCTGATCCTGGTCACGGGGCTGGCGTTCACCAGCGACGGCTTCGAGGCGAACCGCAGCGCGGCGGCCGTGGTGGCGTTCGCGACCACGGCGCTGCTCTGGCGGATCTACATCTACCGTGCCGGGGAGGTGCTGGGCGCCGCCGTCGCCGTCGCCCCCGATCCGCTTCGGGTTGCCGTGTCGGCGATATCCGCCCACCCGGTCATGGTCGCCGGCATCGTCGCGATCGCCGTCGGCGACGAGCTCGTCATCGATCACCCGTTCGGGCACACCCCACCGGCGTGGGCCGCCGTCATCCTCGGCGGACCCGCACTGTTCCTCGCCGGACGGGCCATCTTCGAGCACACGGTGTTCGGCCGGGTGTCCAGAGACCGCGTGGCCGGGATCCTCGTGCTCGCCGCCATCTCCCCGGCAACGATCTTCCTGCCGCCAGTGCTGGTCGCCGCCGCCGCTGCCATCGTCCTGGCTGGGATCGCCGTAACCGACGCAGCCCGCGCCCGGGGGCGCCCACCCGAGCCGCCCTCACGACCCGGCTAGTTACTAGCCGGAACGTGTCCCCCGTTCTGTCACGGAGGTCGGTGAACCGGGCTCGGGCGGCGGCTTCGGTCGGCGCGGTGTAGACCGGCCGCAGGGCTTTGGCGACGGCGTCCCAGTGCTGCCGGCCGGCATACCAGAACGAGGCCCGCAGCAGGTGGATCTCACAGGTTTGCACGACCGCTTCCGGCCACACGTCGGCGATCGGATCCGGCAAGCCTTTGAGCCCGTCGCAGACCACCATGCACGCATCCGCGACGCCCCGGTTCTTGAGCTCGGTGAGGACCTGCAGCCAGAACTTGGCGCCTTCGCCACCGTCGCCGGCCCACAGGCCGAGGATGTCCCGGGTGCAGTCCACGGTGACGGCCAAGGCCAGGTAGATAGGCCGGTTGGCGACCTTCCCATCGCGGCCGATCTTCAGAAGATCACCGGATAGACCGGGTCCAGGGCGGACGGTCCGGGGGCTACCCTGCCCTCCGGACGGCAACCGGCCGACCCGTCCGATTTCGGCTCGCACGAGCTGACGCTCAGGCGTCCTCGTCGCCGGTCAGCACGGAAAGCCGTCCCCGCCCCTCCAGCACGGCGAGCCGTACGGCGCGCGGATCGCTCACCCCGTGCTGGCGGAGCAGCGCGTCGAGGTCGCCTCGAGTCATCCCCATGCGGCGCAGCTCGTCGTGCCGGACCTGCCCGCGTGCGATCACCACCACTGGCCCCTGCTCGAGCATCCGCCGCCCGATACGGGTCAGCCGGAGCCGGGTGATCAGCGCGTGGGTGGCCAGGATGACGAGCAAGGTCACCGCGCCGGCGAGGTAGCTGGCGTCGGGTGCGGTCGGCAGCCGCCCGACGATGGCGCCCACGGCGATGGCGGCCACGAAGTCGTACGGGGACAACTCGGCGAGGGTGCGCCGACCGGCGGCGCGCATCCCTACCACGGCAGTGACGTAGAGCAGGAACGCCTTGGCCGCGATCCAGCCCAGTCGGCCCGGCTCGCCGATCAGCTCCGCGAACATGCTCATCGCTCGTCCGCCGGCGGCACCCGGCCGCCGCGGAGATCACCCGGCTGCTGGCGTCGCGGCCGGTGGCCCGGTCGGTCAGGCACGTCGCCGGGACCGGGCCAGGGCGTAGCCGAGCAGCAGGCCCAGGCCTACGGTGGTCACGACCCGGATGGACAGGACGGAACAAACCTTGCCGAAACCCTCCCGGGGATCCACCACAGTGCCGGCGAGGTCGCCGGCCGTACCAACCAGCACGTCACCGAGCCGACTGAGATTTATGACGTTCCCCTTCCCTCTGCCGCCATCTGCCACCAGGCCGGTACCCGCGCTCTGTGCGACGAAACGGCATCACCGCGCCGGGCGCCCGAACACCTCGTCAGCGGTCCGCTCACCCTCGGCCACCAGCACCTCGTCACCGGCGCAGCACGGTCTCCCGGCCGAGCCGGAGCTGTTCGCCGTCGCGGGCCACCGGGCTGACCCACACACCTTCGTCGCGGCTCAGCTCGAAAAGTGGGCGGCGGTCGGGCCCGGGCGCCCTTTCGATCGTGTAGTGCCGCAAGCCCGCCGGTTCGCCCTACACCCGGATGCCGACCGCCCATGGTTCCAGCGGGATGGTGCGCATCGGCACACCAGCGGGCGACCAGCGGGACGAGTCCGCCCTGCACCACGATCGAGAAGGCGACCACGGCGAAGATGATGTCGAAAAGCCGCAGATCCTGCTCCAGGTCGGCGGTAAGGATGAAGGTGCCGAGCAGGATGGGCACCGCCCCTTTAAGCCCGACCAGAATGTTTTCAGGCGGAGCCGACAATACGCAGGTCGCGAGCGTCGGCCGGGCGGCCGAGGGCTGTGGCGGTGCCGTGGGTTGCTGCCTCTTTGCTGAAAGGCGGCCGGGCGGTGACGGGCCCACAGCCGTTGTCTTGCATCGGCGCAGGCGCTTTCATTCGTCCTACGCTTCCAGCGCTCCGAGTGCCTTACGGCGGACTATCGGTGGCGGGCGGCGCGCAGCGACTCGGCAGCTGTCAGGAGAGCGGCACCGAGGAGCACTGTGTCCTTCAACAGGAATTGCCCCAGCTGGGAAAGGCTGAAAATCCCCTGCCCTTTCTGCCGAGCCTCGGGCGTCGTGGCCAGGAAACTGAGCGTGGTGAGGAACATCCCCACCGCCCCGAAACTACCGATCGCCGACGCTCTAGGCGCAAGCGGCTTCGCGGCGATCAGAGAGCCCACGGTGATCTCCGTGACCCCGATGAGTCGGTTGAGCTTTTGGGCGCCCAGCTTCTCGCGGAATCGCGAGAACAGCGGACTCGAGGTGACCAGGGGCTCGTCATTTTCGACCTCGTACTGCTGGAACTTGAGCGCACCGATCCACAAGATGTTCGTGGCCAGTGCGCAGCGCAGGACTGAGAAGCTTACGGAAGCGAGGTCATCGGCCGAGGCGCGTCGTGTGCCCATCGCTCGCTCCTAGTCGCTGTGTCGACGGTCGGCGTGCTGGCGGACCCTTACCCGCTGGCGCCAGCCACACACGCCGCTGCGCGTATGCGGATCACGCTGACCGAGATGCCTCACCGGCCGATGTGCTCTCATGTTTGAGACGGCATCTTGGTCGCCTTCCTCACCTGGTGGCGGAGTTCATCAGATCCGCCGCCACCGGCATTGCATCGGGTGCCCTGGAGTGAACGGAGATGATTGTGCAACCGACGTGGCTCGTGATGCTTTCGTGGGCTGTGCTCTTTGTGGTGTTGGCCAGCACCGCCGTTGTCGTTGTTGACCAATTTGTTTTTGGATATCGCCAGCCGGTCAAGGTCATGGAGATAGTCTGGCCGGCGACCGCCCTCTACCTTGGCCCAGCAGCCGTCCTGGCCTACAGAAAGTGGGGTAGACCCCAGTCTCCCCGGTGGCTGGACCGGCACGGCAACCCGCCCAGGAGGTCGCGACATGCTCCTACGATAATCCAAACTTATCATTGTGCGACGCACTGCACTCTGGGTGTCATCATTGCTACGCCTATCACCTACGGCGTTGGCCTCGAAATATTCGGCAGCGCAGTGTGGCCGGAAGTCGTCGGCGACTATGTAGGCGCAGTGGCCATAGGCGTTGCATTTCGCTACTCTGCTGAGGCTCACACGGGTGGTCGAAGAGCGTGGGCCGCAATGCGGAAATTTTTCAGGGCGGACCTGCTGACCGTGTCCGTCTTCGAGCTCGCCCTATTAGGTTGGCTGGCGCTAATGCATTTTCTTGTTTTCCACGAGACCCTGCGACCTAGTAGTCCGGTGTTTTGGCTCATTATCCAGGTCGGGTTAATCATCGGTTTCTTCGCCGCTTGGCCGCCAACCTCGTTGCTGATCCGCCGCGGCGTCAAAACGGAATTGCTGGGCGCGCCGCAGTAGGTGGTGATGCGCCGGCACCCTGGGGCGGAGTGGTGCACGTTGAGCTTGGTGTCAACGCAGAACGTCGAATGCCAGGCGGGGCGGCCCAGGCAGCAACCACCAGGACAGAGCGATGTCTTTCGCGCTTACGCATGCCGCCAGGACATCCACCCACAAGATCCGAACTACCCAGCAGTGCGCGTCGCATCCCTCCAAAAGGCACCCAACGGCGACCTCCTTTACTCTTTTACGCTGGCACCCGCGAGAAGGCCACTGACGTAGCCCCATATATGAGCCGCCTGTCGGTGGGGTCGAAAACATGGACAGAGCCACGTGTCATCTTCGACGAGCCCGATCAGCCGGACGGCAACGCCGTGCTTTGGGCGGACGATAATGCTACGTACCTGTTCTTTTCCACGATTCGGGGGATGAGTGGACTGAAGTCGACCTACGGCTGATCCGCTCGTACGACAACGGCGCTACCTGGTCGGCGCCCGAACAGATCCGCCTGGAGTGGGGCTGGCTCTTCGGCACACCGCCGTTTCGGATGTCCAACGGCGAGGTAATCGTGCCCATTTACAGCGAAGCGCGCTGGGCGGCCGGGTGGCACATCCCCAGCGACAACTACTCCACCTGGGTGCCTACCCCGTCCGGCAACGACGCAGACTGGCCCCGCTCGCCTAACGGGCGATCCAGCCGGCCACGGTCGAGCTCGACCCTGGACATCTGCTGGCCTATCTGCGTACCCGGGACGGGGCCATCTACCAGACCGAATCGTTCGATTACGGCCGTCATTGGACGCCCGCGGAACCGACGCAGTTGCCGAACAACAACGCGCGCGTTGCGTTGCTCAAGCTCGACAACGGTGACCTCGTCCTGGCCTACAACCCATCACCACTGGTAGGAACATCCTTCGCCTCTCCCTCTCGACCGACCAGGGCAAGACGTGGACGAACCACGTCGACGTCGAATCCGAACCCGGCGCAGATTTCTCCTACCCCTACTTGCGGCAGACAGGCGACGGCATGATCCACCTCGCCTACACCCGCCCGCAATGCGGCTATGGGCGTACGCAGGCACGGTTCGCGCTGCCGGCATGCGACGTGCGGAACTCGCGGTTGTTCCTCACCAGTGGAGGCGTAGTCCTGCGATGAGGAGTCCGACCATCCGGCGCGCGTCGTAGCGCGGGTCGCGGCCCGCGCCGATGCAGAGATTGCCGACGCCGCGCATCAGTTCGTAGGCCTCCACGTCGGGGCGAATCTCGCCCGCCGTGGCGGCGGCGTCGAGCAACCGGGTGCACACGGGGACGAGGCGGTTGAGGAAGTAGGCGTGGAGGGTCTCGAAGGTGGCATCGTCGGACTGCAGCGCCTCGGCGAGGCCGTGCTTGGTGACCAGGAAGTCGACGAAGAGGTCGATCCATCGGGCCAGGGCGGTGTGCGGGGTGCCGCTGGTCCTCAGCAGGGCCGGACCGGCCTCGGCGCAGGCCTCGACCTGATGCCGGTAGACGGCGACGATGAGATCAGCTCGCGTCGGGAAGTGGCGGTAGATCGTGCCGACGCCGACGCCGGCTCTGGCGGCAATGTCGCGTACCGGCACATTGACGCCGGATGCGAGGAAAGCTGCGCCGGCCGCGTCGAGCAGGCTCTGCTCGTTGCGCCGGGCGTCGGCCCGTTTCCGTGATGCTGACGCCCCTGATCCGCTGTCGGTGTCGGGCACTGCGTCGTTACCTCCGTCACATCCCTTGGTAAACGGAACAGTGCTCCGTATCGTCTTAATGGAACACGGTTCCGCTTGTTCATGATGTCACGGCAGGCGACCCATCTCCAAACCGCGCAACACCAACTCGGTTCACCCCTCAAGGAGAAACACCCATGCCCCACCTCGATGAAGGCGCCGGCGGCCCCACCCCGGTCGTCTCGGTCAGTCCAGTGGTGCTGCCCGCTCCAGGCCGTGGCGAGGACCTGCAGGTGCGAGTGTCCGCCCCCACGACCGGGCACGAACTACCCATCATCGTCTTCTCGCACGGCTTCGGCTGGTCGATGAACGGCTACGCCCCGCTGGTCGACTTCTGGGCAGCCCGCGGGTTCGTGGTGGTTCAGCCCACACACCTCGACTCCAGGACGCTGAACATCACGCCTGACGATCCTCGTTACCCCGAGATCTGGCGTTTCCGCGTCGCGGACCTCAGGCGCATACTCGACCAGCTCGACCTCATCGACGCCGCCGTACCCGGGCTCAGCGGCCGCCTCGATCGAAGCCGCATCGCCGCGGCCGGCCACTCCTGGGGCGGCCAGACGGCGAGTATGCTGCTGGGCGCGCGAGTCCTCGATGCCGACGGCGTCCCCGGCGAGGACATGTCCGACTCGCGGGTCAAGGTGGCTGTACTGCTGTCCACGACCGGCACGGGCGGAGCCGACCTGAGCCCGTTCGCCGCCGAGCACTTCCCCTTCATGAGCCCGAGCTTCGCCGACATGACCACGCCAGCCCTCGTGATCGCGGGCGACAAGGACCAGTCCCCCCTGACGGTCCGGGGGCCGGACTGGTTCACCGACTCGTACCACTTGAGCCCCGGTCCCAAGAGCCTGCTCACCCTGTTCGAGGCAGAACACTCCCTTGGCGGAATCCCCGGCTACACCGTCACGGAAACGACCGACGAGAACCCCGAACGCGTCGCCTGGATCCAGCGGCTCACATGGGCCTACCTGCGCAGCGCGCTCTACCCCGGAGACGTCAGTTGGGCCGCGGCGAGCGCCGAGTTGACCAACAGCACCGGTCCACTGGGCCGAATCGAATCCAAGTAAAGCTCTCAGAAGCGCACTGTGCGCGTCCTTCACCGGCTCGACGCCGGTGAGGGGGCGCGCAGTCGATTTCTGACGGGTCTGCTCACCCCGCCGGGCGTCGGCTCGCTTCGGCGGGGCAAGCTCGCCCCGCTCGTTCATCGATCGTGGCGATGCCCCGGGCCTACGCCGTCGAGGAGACCCGCGGCCTGATGAAGTTCGTGATCGACGCCCAAACAGACGAGATTCTCGGCGCCGCCCTGCTGAGCGTCGACGCGCAGGAACTGATCAACACGGTCGCACTCGCCATGCGGCACGGGATCAAGGCAGCCGAACTCCGCGACGCCGTCTACACCCACCCGAGCTCGACCGAAGCGTTCAACGACGTACTCGCCACCATCGTGCGAGTCGACGAACCGTAGGACACACCTGTCGGCTCAGTCTCCAGGTGTTTGAACAACGAGGAGCGGCCTGCACTGCAGCCGCCCCAGTAGGGCTCAGACGGCGACGCGTGGGCCGTCAACGGGCAGGATCGCGCCGGGTATGAGGCTTGCCCGGTGGGTGGCTAGGGAAATGATCAGAGGAGCGGATCAAGGAGGCGGCCGGGTCCGCCGAACTGTCGTACGACGGATCCGTGCCTACCGTGCTCCTAGATAGGGCACACTCCGCGAGTAGCACTCTCGGCGGCGTGGTGCGGTCAGGCGGAGTAGCCGCGGGTGGCGACCCAGTTGGCCATGTCGATCGTGCTCATCCAGTAGGTGTTGGAGCCGTACATGCCGGAGGCGTCGGCGACCTTCACGGCAGGCCCGTCGTCGCTGTAGCCGACGAGGGTGACGTAGTGGCCACCCAAGAAGTCGTGCCGGACGCCGCTGGCGTCGGTCGCGCCGCCGATGATGTTGGCCACCACGGCACGGCCGCTGCTGATCGCATACACGACGTCAGCCTGCAGTTGGTCCATCTGAGCGGGTGTGGCTTCCTGACCCGTGATTTCCGTCGTCTGGTACACGTCGGCGCCGATCGCGCCGTTGAGCATGCGGGTCGTGTCGAAGGCGGAATCCGTGCCGTGGACCGTGGTGCCCAGCCCGCTGGCGGGTTTCTCCTGGCTGACGTCGATGCCGGCGGCAGTCAGGGCGTTGTGCACCGCGGCCGGGCCGCAGTAGTAGAAGTTGATCTGATACTCGAACGAGGTGTCCAGGATCTTCTCGGATGGGGCCGCCGGAGCCGCAGGTGGAGCGGTGGCCGTGTCCGGGTCGGGCGCGGCCGTGGCTGTGGCGGGCGCACTGAGCGGCCCCACTGACGTCGTCGGCGTCGGGTCGGGTGCCGATCTCGTCAGTGGGGCGTCAGCATGACTGCGCTGTTGGCCTATTCCAGGGCGCTCAGGGGCGGACGCGAATGACGGTCTTGCCCTTGCGCCGCTCGGTCGGGTTGAGCGCGGGGATGGCGTCGTCGAGAGTCGCGACTGTTCCGATGTGCGTGCGAAGGCGCCCGTCTCGCACCCGGTCGACGATCTCCACCAGCTGACTCGGAACGGACTCGACGACGAAGTCGACCGCCAAGGCGTCGACAGGGCGAGCCTCAACAGGTCCGACCACCGACACCAGCGTCCCGCCAGGCCGGATGATGCTCGCCGAACGCCTTTGGATATCACCGCCGATGACATCGAAGACCAGGTCGACCCCGCCGATGTCGTCGAGATCCTCGTGGTCGAGGTCGAGGAACTCGTTCGCGCCGAAATCGAGCGCTGCCTGGCGGTCCGCCGCCCGACCGGTACCGATGACGTAGGCGCCGAACTCCCGGGCGAGCTGCGTCACCACTGATCCGACGGCGCCGGCGGCGCCGTGTGCGAGGACGCTCTGCCCCGCCTGAAGACGACCGTGCTGGAACAGGCCCTGCCACGCGGTCAGGCCGGAGATCGGCAGACTCGCACCCACCGTGAAGTCGACGTTCCCCGGCAGCGGCGCAAGGTTGCGTGCCTCCACGGCCGCGTACTCAGCCAGCGTTCCATCGCGGTGCCAGTCCGTGATCCCGAACACCCGCTGTCCCAGCGAGAGTCCCGTGGTGCCGTAGCCGAGGGAGGAGACCACTCCGGCGAACTCGTGGCCGATGATCGCCTGGGCGCGATCGTGACCGGAGCGATCGACCCACGTCGAGGGCCACTCCCACTCCGCGGGGACGAAGCCCGACGCGTGGACTTCAACGACGACGTCGTTGATCGCCGGCGTCGGCTCAGGCCGCTCCGCGAGTGTGATCCCGGCTGCTTCCGCGGCCTGATCCATCGCGACGATTGCCTTCATGGGTGCCTCCGTATGTCTCGTGCTCGTCGGCTCTGTGCGCCGCTTTTTGGGCCTGCTAGCCCTGCAGGTGCCGACAATGATGTCCGCCCTGGTCACGGCCGGTTTGACCACGACGACAAAGATCTTGCCCTCATCAACGTGCCCAGGCAGGCCACGCGGGAAGCCCTGCGGAAGCTCGGCGAGAGCCTCGATCAATCCTGCCAGCGGTAGAGGTCGCGCAGCAGGGAAATCTCGGCGCCGTGATGGATCAGCTCCCTGTTGACGTGCAGGACGATGCCCTCCATGGGAAACCGCTCGGGACCCACCGTGGGCGGATTCTCCAGGTCAGCGTCCGATAGCTCGCGGACCCCCGCGTTCCATCTCCCATACATCTCATCGAGCTGTTTTAGCGCCTCGTCAGGTGTCCCCGCGTAGGCGAATGTCTGGGAGTCGACGTCCTGGCCGCCGAAGTGCCATCCGACCCGATTGCCAGGCAGGAGACGATGATGTGCGCCAGCCGCCAGGCAATCGTGGTCACCGGCGCCGGCACCGGGTCAGGGGACGCGGAGTCCATCGTCCATTCCCCCGAACCTGCCGACATCGGTGCGGCCGACGTGCCACGTGGGCGGATGTTCCAGCAGCCGCGTCGAGGACGTGTGCCTCGATGAGGACGCCGACGGTGAGGTCCTCGTCGTTGCGGCCCGGCCACGCAGGGGCGCCATGCGCCGGTGCGGGCGCTGCTCGGATGAGGGGCAACAGCGCTCTGTGCGCGGTCGGCGTCAGCGTGATCAGTCGGCGGAGGGCGGGACGCGGAACGAAGCGGGATCGACGGGACGGCTCTGCTTCGGCAGGCCGGCGACGACGAGGAGGTACGACTCGGTCACGAGATTGTCGACAAGCGCGGGCTCGACGTCCGCACCCGCCCGCACCGTGATCCAGTGCTTCTTGTTCATGTGGTAGCCGGGCGAGATGCTCGCGTGAGCTGCGCGGAGCGCCTCCGCGTCGGATGGATCCGCTTTCAGGATCACGACGGGCTCGCCGGGCATGGACGTCTGCAGCATGAACACCTTGCCGCCGACTTTCCATACCTCCCAGTCGCCGGTGAACTGGTGTGTGTGCTCGGAGCCGGGAAGCTCGGCGGCGCGGGCCGCGGCTCGATCCTGCACTGCCTTATCAATCTGCATCTTGACCTCCTCGAAGTCCTTAGGGTCGCTTGCCTTGCGTCCGTCGAGGAGGTGCGGACGCCCGGCAACCGAGTCGAAGTGAACGGGGCCGGCACCGCGGTCCGATGGCCGCCCCGTCCGTCACATGTGCGTGAAGATCTTCTCCGCGTCGAACCGCGAGACCGGCTGGCGGGAGACCCGAGCCTCGTCGGGGTAGCCGAGCACCAGAAGCAGCGTGGTCGTGTAGTCGGTGTCGGTCAGGTCGAAGGCCGCGTCCACGGTCGTGCGGTCGAAGCCCTCGAGCGGCGTCGCGTCCACCCCGAGGGATGCCGCGGCCATCATCGTGGCGCCGACGACGAGGTAGGTGTTCTTCTCAAGCCAGTGGAGCACGTCCCCGCCATAGTTCTCCGTCTGGATCTCCACGAAGTTGGAGGCGCCCGCCTCCCATCCCTTCTGGATCTCCGGGTCGGCGAAGCGCCCGTCGGCGCGCTCCTTCTCGAAGATCTCCTGCAGGTGCGTGTCGGGGATGTCCTTGCGCGTTGTGAAGACGATGGCGTGCGACGCGTTGCGCACCTTCTCCGCGTTGTCCGCGAAGCGGCCGACCAGTGCGTCCGCGAGCTTGTCCTTGCCATCCTGCGTCTCCAGCACGTGGAAACGGTTCGGCTGGATGTTGATCGTCGTCGGCGAGGTGCGCAGGTAACGCAGCAGCTGCTGGAACGTCTCCTCCGGGATCCTCTTGCTCGGGTCGAAGTAGCGGGTGAGGTGCTTCGTGATCAGCTTGTCGAGATTCAACGTCGTGCTTTCTTTCGTTTGAACGGCGGGTGGAGAGGAAAGTCAGGCCGACTGGTGGTCGGCGCCGGGGACGTCGACGACGGTGTCGCTGACGTTGTTGAGGTAGTTCGTGAGCAGGGTGACGACCACGATCGTGACGATCGCCTGGATCTCCGGGTCGATATACCCGACCTCGCGGATCGCTGCGAGGTCCTCGTCGCTGACCTGGCCACGCGTCTCGATCACGTGCTGCGCGAACTTCGCGACGGCGGCGCGCTTCGGGTCGCTGGACGTGCCCGTGCGGGCGAGCTCAATCTCCTCCGCCGACATACCGCCGAGGTTCGACGAGATGAAACCGTGGAGTGCCTGGCAGTAGCGGCAGCCGTTCGACTGAGAGACCGCGAGGGCGATCGTGTGGCGCGTCTTCGCGTCCAGGAGCTTCGCGATGCTGCCCTGCAGGCCCATCACGATCTCGAGCACGGTCGGGTTCGCGGCGAGCGTGGTGAACATGCTGGGCGCGAAGCCGAACTGCTTCGCGATGGCGTCGAGGGCGCCCTGCGTCTTCGCGTCGATGTCGGCGGGCGTGGGAGCGGTCAGGCGAGACATGGTGATGAACCTCCGCGTGACGTTACTGGACTATTTCGTCCACTCGCTTGAGTGAACACCATCAAAAATGGGTTGTCAAGCCCAGTTCGTGTTATGTCGATGACATGCAGGTGAGCAGCGGGGGTGTCGGCGGGCGCGGGAGCGGTCAGGCGAGACACGATGATCAACCTCCGCGTGCCGCCGCCGGACTGTGTGGTCCACTCGCTTGAGTGAACACCATCGAAAATGGGTTGCCAAGCCCATTTTGTGTTAGGTTGACTACATGCAGGCGAACAACGGGGCGGATGCAGCCCAGAAGCTCACTCCCAAGGGCCAGGCCACGCGCGAGCGAATACTGGAGCACGCGGCCGCGTTGATCTACGCCAAAGGGGTCCACGCAACCAACAACGAGCTCGTCCGCCGCGCTGCAGGCGTGAGTGGATCGCAGCTGAGTCACTACTTCCCCACCAAGGAGAGCCTCGTCCTGGCGGTCATCGACTGGCATGCCGACAGCGTCCTCGGCTTCCATCGCAGCGAACGGTTTGCCAACTTCGACACCGTCGAGGCGTTCCAGGACTGGACGGACTTCTACGTCCTCTCGGGGCGCCCGTTCGAGGACGGCTGCAGCCTCGGCTCGCTCGCGAGCGAGATCGTCAAGACCGATCTCGACGTGCACGACCGGCTCGCGGAGGTGTTCGCGCAGTGGCGCGAGATCTTCCGCGTCGGGCTCGATCGCATGCGGCAACTCGGCCGCATCGACGCGTCCGCCGACCCCGCGCGGCTCGCCGACATGTTCCTCGCGGCGTATCAAGGCGGCATGCTCCTCGCTCAGGTCGCCCGGGACATCGGCCCCCTACAGGACGCGCTCTCTGCGGCGGTTGACCATCTGCGGACGTTCGTGACGTCTGACGACCAGCACATGGGCTGACGCGGCGCATCCGAGCCTCGGGTGTCGGAGCGCGGAAGAAGGTCTGGCGAGCTGGTAAGACGACCACGTCGGGCGACGCGAAAGGGCGTCCGGGTCAGCACCGTCCTGCCGTCGACCACCAGGGTCGAGGCGCCCCTCGTCGCCCTGCGGGTTCTGCAGGAAGATGTCGGTCAGCACAAAGACCCGACGGGAAGGCACGGTGTACCGGTCGGTGCCGATGGCGCCGGCCCCGGCGGTGACCGACAGCCGCCGGCTGGACGACTGCCCACCGTCGGGGATGGCCGGCACGCCCGGACGGACGGTGGGGGTCGGCGACGGGCTGGCCCCGGGCGCGACCGCGTCGACCGCCTGCTGGGCCTTGTCGTCCGCCTGCTGGGCTCGGGTGTCGGCGGCGCTGGCCTGCCGGGCCACCGGGGCGACCTGCTCCTGGGCAGCCTCCTCGGCCAGGGACTTCACGGTGGGACGCAGCAGCGCGTACCAGAGTCCGACGCCCACCAGCGCCAGCACCAGCAAGACCGAGGAGGCCGACGCTTCCCTGCCGCTGCCGGCCATCTGCGTCACCGCGCTGCGGCGCCGCTACCGCCAACAGGAAGCGGCCAGAGAGAAGGCCCGCGATGCGTGGCACGACACCGGCATGGCCTTCACGACCCGCTACGGGGCTACCGGTCGAGCCGCGGAACTTCAACCGCTCCTACGACAGCCGCATCGCCAGCGCCGGCGCCCCTAAGATCACCGTCCACGACGCCCGACGCATCTGCGGTTCCCTGCTGGTCGACCTGGACGTGCATCCGCGGATCGCGATGGCGATCCTGAGACACGCCGACTTCTCGATCACCATGGAGATCTACAGCCAGGTCTCGTCCAAGGCCACCCGAGAAGCCCCTGCGAGAGCCTCGACCAATGAGCCGTTGCTGTACTTCACTGCTGTACAAGATCAGAAACGGCCATCCGGAAGATCCCGAATGGCCTCTGACCTGCGTCGGGACGGCCGGATTCGAACCGACACCTTGACCCCCAGTAGTCCGGTGGCCCAGCGGCATGCTCACGCACGTTTGCCCAGGTCGCCTGAAGCATAAACCGGCCGAGTAAAGGAGTCGTCGCACCACTCCCCCGCCACCAGCGACTCCCCTGCCCTCAGCAGGCAGACGAGCAGCGCGTGACTTCCGCTGTCGCGGGAGTTCATGTCGGAGGGGCGATGGCGACCCGGTATCCATGACTCGGGGCGGTACCGGCCGACGATCCTGCTACGTGCGGAAAAGAGGTCGAGGCAGCCGGCCTCAGCCCAGCGTGATTGTCGCGGTCGCAGCTCGCGACCCGGAGGCTCGCCTGCTCGCCCTCAACTGGTGGACAGCACAGGGGCAGCATCAGGCTGACGGCTGTCAGGCGCGACCTTCAGTGCGGTGAGCATTGTCGTCTACCTCGCAGCCTCGGTTGGATTGCCATGATCCTGCGGTTGCGGTTGTAGCCGCAGCGTGCTGATAGGCGGCAGCGGTCAGCCAGGCCACCGCCAGGACGGTGGAGTCCTTCTGGTTCAAACGGCCGAACGCGTCGCGGCGACGCCGGTGGCCCGCGCGCCGTAGCTCCCGCAGCACGGACGCGGCTGTCGGCAGCTGGGCGTCCAGCAGCGCCCGCGCGTCCCGATCGACGTCCGGCATCAGGGCACTGCGGCCGGCGGCAACAACTCGTTGTAGGTGGTGGGCGAGGAGATGCAGCGGCGGTTGAGGTTGGTCGGCGCCCGGAGGCTCCGTGGTTGCGGTGCCGGGTAGGTCGGCGCGCTGCAGCTGGTCGATGCCAAGGTCAACATGTCCGCCGAAACGGTCCGGCAGCCAGGTCCCGGCAACGGCGAGACCGTGGACCTGGCGGGGTCCGTGGAAGCGTCCGATCATCCGTACCGGCATCCCGGTGGCGTGGGCGGCGAGCAGGCGCAGGTTCGCGACGTACGGAAGCACCGGATCATCGTGTGGGGCGAGAACGATGACTGGCCCCGGCAGTTGCGCCGTCTGCAGGAGTAGCCCTCGGCGGTCGGCGGTGAGGACACCGTCGAGGAAGGCGAGGTCGTGGCCGGCGGGCCGCTCGTGTTGGGCGAGGTCGAGAGCGTTCAGCCAGCGGGCGGCCTGTTCGGGGACCGGCTGCCGCCA
Source organism: Micromonospora sp. NBRC 110009 (assembly GCF_030518795.1). Lineage (NCBI taxonomy): Bacteria > Bacillati > Actinomycetota > Actinomycetes > Micromonosporales > Micromonosporaceae > Micromonospora > Micromonospora soli. The sequence continues at coordinate 6,793,538 of NZ_CP130427.1, forward strand.
GAGGGCGTCGGCTGGTTCCTCGTGCCAGCTGCGGCCTGTGGTTCGTACGGCCTGCACTGTCCTGCCGTGGCTGAGGTGCCGGTCGACGGACGCATGGGCGTTGACGGCGATGATCCCGGCGCGGCCCAACTCGCGGTGGCTGAGCGTCACGTCGCCGAGGTTGACGCTTGCGTGAGCGGCCTTGCGGGCTGTTTCGCCATCGCCGGGGCGTGCCTGCGCCAGGCTCCAGATGGTCGCATCGCCGTCGGTCAGGTAGCTGATCGCGCCGACGTGGCCGGTGGTGGTGCGCAGCGGCTCGGTGCACAGCCCGTACAGGTGCAGATCGCCGACCGGGCCGTAGCCGCGCCGGCTGGTGCCCCGGGCGGCTCGCTGGTCACCGATGCCTTCGCTCAGGAGGTGACAGACGGTCAGTGCCTCGCGCAGATCCTCGGTGAGGTCGGCCAGCCGGAATTCGGGGGTGCTCCGGCGGGCTGCGCGGAGTTGTTCAACCACTCTGGTCGCGGCTGTCGCCAGTCGGGGCAGTCCGATGGCGCGGGCCTGGTGGATGGCGCGGAGCAGGTCCGCCTGGGTCACCGCGCCGGCGCCTGCCACCCCGTGTTCGAGGATCTGCGCAGCGACGTCGCGTACCTGGGTGGCGGCGGCCTTCTCGTCGGCGGTGGTGGACGGGGCGGTGGGATCGGGCGGGTCGGCTTCGGTGGTCACGACGGCTTCGGTGGTGGCCACGTCCGGTCCGGCTGCGGCCGCGTGGTGTGGGTGCGTGGTCAGGACGGGTGCGGCGCTGAGCACCGCGGCCCGGTGCAGGCAGCGTGGTGCGAGCAGGCAGTTGCAGGCGGCTCGGTCCGCGGTGTCGACCGGCGTGGTGAGGGTGACGGTGACGTGGTCGTCGATGGCGATCGTCGCGCCGGAGTCGGACGTGGTGATTGTCCAGCTCGGCTGCTTCTCGAGAGCCTGGTCGAGCTTGGACCGCAGCCGGGTGGGGAGAGCGGCGACGGCGTCGGCGGTGACGTGTGGTGCGACGGCGGGCAGGCTCATCGGACCTGGTCTCCGATCCAGCGGGCGAGTTCGGTGGGACTCAGCGCGGCGATGGGCATCCCGGCGGCCACGAGTTGCCCGGCGACGGCGGTGCTGTAGCGGGGTTGGCCCCGGTCGTCGAGGCTGGCGCAGCCGAGCAGGGTGACGCCGTCGTCGGCGAGTGCCCGGACGGCGGCGAGTAGTCCGCCGATGGGATGTCCCTCTTCGAAGTCGCTGACGAGCACGACGAGGCTGCGGCTGGGGGTGGTGACGATCTGCCGGGCGTAGCGCAGGGCGGCGGCGATGTGGGTGCCGCCGCCGACGCTGATCTCCATCAGCAGGCTGAGCGGGTCGACGACCCGGTCGGTCAGGTCGACGACCTCGGTGGAGAAGGTGACGAAGTGGGTTCGCAGGGTCGTCACGCCGGCGAGGACGGACGCGGTCAGCGCCGCCCAGATCGTGGACGGTTCCATCGACCCGGATACATCGACGAGGAGGATGACCTGCCAGTCGACGCTGCGTCGACCGCGGCTGCGGAAGACGAACCGTTCGGGGCGGATCTGAGCCGCGCCGCGGGAGTCGATGTGTGCGGTGTGCAGGTTGGCATGGACGGTGGCCCCGAGGTCGAGGCGCCCGGCGGGTCGGCGGCTGCGTCGTGGTGTGGCAAGCCCGCTAAGTGCCGGTCTGATCTGTCTGGCCAACTGCTCGGTCAGCTCGGCGACGAGCCGGGCGACGAGTGGGCGCAGTCGGTGCAGCCGCGCCTCGGGCAGACCGCCGGCCAGGGCCAGGACGGTGTGCAGCAGTTCCACCGAGGGTCGGACGTTTTCGGGCGCGATGGTGAGGAGGGCGTCAGCGCGGCCGCGTTCGGCGGCGCGGGCGAGCACCTCGTCGCGTACTGCCGCGCCGAACAGCGCTTCGAGGTCGTCGGCCCAGTCACGCACTTGGGGATATGCGGGTTGCCGTCCGCCGCCAGGTCGGGCGGTGTGGGAGCCTTCTCCCCTGCCGCTGCCGTACAGCTCATCGAGGGCGGTAGCGAGCCGGCGGGCGTCCGGTGGCAGGTCGTCGGGGCGGCGGCCGAGCAGCAGCCGCCAGCGCTGCGCGGCGGGCAGCGTCTGCGGTCGGGAAGCCGGGCGGGGTTCTGCCGGGGACGGTGGTGGAGCCGACCACTCGGCGGTGTTGTCGCCTCTGCCCGCAGGCAGTCCGAGGGCGGTCAGGGCCTGCCGGCCGGACTGGTCGACGGCGAGCCAGTCGGCGAGCAGGCCCGGTGAGACGCTCACCGTCGTGTCGACGTCACCGATGCGGTGACGGACGGTGTCCAGAAGACGGTCCCGATCGGCGGGGCTCAACGCGTCGAAGCCGCCGCGCAGCGCGGGCAGCCGGCGGATGAAGTGGTCGTCGTCCCAGCCGTCTATGGTGTCCAGCAGCGGGGCCAGTGTGTCCCCGCCGGCCTCGAGCAGGGCGCCGGCGACGCTGAGCGCTCCGCGGAGTCGGTCGGTGCACTCGGCGGCGGACATCTCGGTCCAGGACGCCAGGGCCGCACCGAAGGCGTGGGGGTCGGCGAGGCCGAGTAGCACCTGGACGGCGTGGCCCGCTCCCCGCATCAGCGGTGATCCGTCGCGGGCGAGGCGGCTGACGGCGTCGCCGAGCCGCAGCAGGTGGCCGCTGTCGTCGGCGTGCCGGACGAGGTCGAGCAGGGCGCGGGCGTCCCCCGGGTCGGTGGATCCGGCGAGCCCGTCGACGGCGCGGACTGCTGCGGCGTGCAGGTGGGTCAGGTGCTCGTCGAGGCCGGCCGGTGGTGACGGGGTGGCGGGGATGTGCCCGCGTTGCAGCCGCTGGAGCAGTTGGCTGGCGGTGGCGAGTTCGGCGAGGGTGGCGGTGCCGGTCACGGCGGTGTGCAGGTCGGCGAGGCGGACGTTGACGGCGTCGGGCAGGCCGCAGGCGGCGGCGCGCGCGAGCCCGGTGACAGCTTGTGCGGCGGTGGGGCCGCCGTCGGCCACCTCTCGGCGGCGCCGGGTGTTCAGCATGCCGGCGGCGGCTTGGGCGAGGGTGACGCCGTGTGGGCTGGCGGCGGCGAGGGCGGCCTCGGTGCCGGGCTGCCAGTGCAGCCGCCAGCGGGTGGTGAGGGTGTCGGCCGTGGTGGTCTCGGCGGGCTCGGCGTAGGGCACCTGGCAGGCCCGCAGTCGCTGCAGGGTGGTCTCTCGTCGCCGGCCGAGCGGGGTACGCAGTGGATCAAGGCGAACGGTGCGGGGCGGGTCACCGGGGCCGGGCAGGCGCAACTGCTGCAGCAGAGCCGTGGTCGCGGGCGTCAGCCCGCAGACGGGTGTGTCCGGGCAGGGTTGACCGCGGTTCTGTCCGATCAGGGTGTGCTGCATGGCGGCGGCGACCGCTCGGCCGCGGCCGACCGGCTCGCCTTGGGCGAGGACGGTCTGCAACGCTTCGATGAGTTCACCGCGTCCGGCGGTGGGCAGGTTCCGCAGCCGGGCTAGATCGTGGGCGAGCCGGGTGATTTCGGCGGCCTCCGCCGGTCCCGTGGGGTGTCCCTGGTCCCGCAGGTGCCGGGTGATCTCGACGGTAAAGCCGCGCAGGCGGGCGGCCAGCGCGGTGGGGTCGGCGTGAGCCTCGTGGACAGCCTGCTGCCAGCGAGGATCGCGGATCCCGGCGGGATAGCCCGACCGCGCGTCGAGCAGGTCGAACGAGTAGGGCACCAGCGAGATGACCGGGGCTCGCCGTGGCGGCTCGGCATCGGGTGTCGGTGGTGTGGTGGGCGATGGCTGACCGGGTGTGGTCAGGGCGGGGGCGTGGAAGGCGCCGACGACGACGGCGAGGCGGCCGGGGGTTTCCGTGATGCGCTGTCGCATCCATGCCTCGCGCCGCTGGTCAAGGGCGCCGATTCCGCCGGCGGCGGCATCGGTACGCAGCGCCCAGCCGACCGCCAGCGCCGATCGGCGTACCGCCTCGGGCGGTGAGCCGGGGGCCGCGGCCTCGACCCAGCGGTCCCACAGGTCGTCTCCCGTCCGGCCGGTGAGGGCGGCCCGCACGGTGTCGGCGTAGCCGCTCGCCCGGGGGCCGACGGCCGGGCGTTCCTGCCAGGCCGGGTCGGTCAGCGGCAGGTCGCAGCAGTGGGCCGGCACGCCTCGGTGTTGCGCCCAGCGCAGCGCGGCCAACTCGGGGGAGAAGTCGGCGAACGGGTAGAACGCCAGCGGTCCGCCCTCGTCGCCGTCGGCGGCGGCGAGCGCGACCGGGGCCTGGGTGTCGGGGTGCGCCAGCCAGGTCAGCCACGGCTGCATGTCGGCGGGCAACTCGACCAGCACCGCCTCCGGGGCGGCCGCGTCCAACAGTGCGGGGATTGCGGCGGCGAGCACTGGCGAGTGGTGCCGCACTCCGATCAGGGTGATGCGGCCGGTGTCGGTGAGACGTGTGACGGCGGCGCGCGGGTCGTCAGCCTTGATGTCGTCAGTCACGGAGGACATCGCGCTGTTCCCACAGCTGCCGCCACATCCGGCCGCCGGCCTCGGCGCGGCGGCGCAGGGCGCCGTCCCAGTACGCCAACAGCCGCGCGTGGTCGGCCGGGTCGTCCTTGCGCACGACGCCCACCAGGTGCCCGGGGAGCCGGGACAGCGGGTCCGGGCCGGGCAGATACGCGGTGGACAGGCCGATCGACGCGGCGACGGCGACCGCCTCGGCGGTGCTCATGATCGAGGACGGGCGCTCCACCTCCCAGCCCTCGACGGTGCTGCCGGTGCGCAGGTCACGGAAGGCGGTCACCAGTGTTTCCAGCACCGCCTCGTCCACCGTGTACGCGGCGCCGACCCGTTGGACGGTGGCGCGGGCCTGTCGGGTGACGAGGGCGACCTCGGCGTCGAAGTCGGCGATCGGCGGGACCACCTCGAAGTTGAACCGCCGTTTCAACGCCGCGGACATCTCGGACACGCCGCGGTCCCGCAGGTTCGCCGTGGCGATGACGCAGAAGCCGGGAGCGGCGTAGGCGACGGGGTCGTCGGCGAGTTCGGGCAGGACCAACCGACGGTCGGACAGGATCGACACCAGCGCGTCCTGCACCTCGGGCAGGCAGCGGGTGATCTCCTCGACCCGGGCGACGGCGCCGGTGGTCATGGCGGTGAGCACCGGTGAGGGCACCAGCGCCTCCCGGGATGGCCCCTTGGCCAGCAGGAGGGCGTAGTTCCAGCCGTAGCGCAGCTGTTCCTCGGTGGTGCCGGCCGTACCCTGCACGGCCAAGGCACTTGTGCCGCAGATCGCCGCGGCGAGCAGCTCGGACAGCATCGACTTGGCAGTGCCCGGTTCACCGACGAGCAGCAGGCCCCGCTCACCGGCCAGGGTCACCACACACCGCTCGATTAGGGCCCGCTCCCCCACGAACTTCGGCGCGATGGTGACCTGACGGCCGTCGGGGCCCGGCACGGGGCGGCCGGCGGAGCCGGCGATGAACGTGACCACGGCATGAGGGGTCAGCCGCCAGCCGGGCGGGCGGGAACCACGGTCGGCGGCAGCCAGGAACGCCAGCTCGTCGGCGTACAGGTGCTCCGGCGGGTCGATCTGTCGGGTGTTCACGCCTTCTCCTGCAGGTCGAGGTAGCGGGGGTTGTCGCCGGCGGTCACGCGATCCCAGGCTGCCCGGAAGAGCTCCGGCGTGGTGCGGGTGACGAGGGTCAGTCCGTTGAGGAACAGGTACAGCGGCTGCTTCCAGGTCTCCATGGGCGGGTTGGGGGTCTTCGCCGCGAGCCAGCCGCCGGGCAGGAAGACGCCACGGCCGGCCCGTTCCCGCTTGCCCGCCAGCACCAGGCCGGAGTCGAGAAGAGCCGCCTGGGCCTGCTTGAGGGTGGCGGGCTTCCAGGCGTTCCAGGTCCGCACGTTGACGTCGGTGGGGTTGGGCAGGGCCAGCAGCTGCAGGTAGTAGCTGGCCGAGTCACGGTCGAGGCCGGTGTGAACTGCGACGGCGTCGACCAGCTCGGGTGTGCTGACCCGCGGGTCGCGGTGTTCGCCGCCGGCGCCGTCGGGGGTGGACAGCGCGGCGGTGATGTCCGGTGAGAGCACCAGCCGCAGCGTGTCCGCGACCGGTCCGGAGATGAAGCTGACCGCCGGGTCGTGCGGTCCGCTGAGGCGGGCCGGGGCGAGATGGTGCACGATCGTGTCCCGGAAGGCGTGCCCGGGCACCAGCGCCGGCCCCACCTGGGGTGGCTCGTCCACCTCGTGTCGCCCGGCGCCGATCAGCAGCCGTGGGTTGCGCAACCGTTCCCGCAGCAGCTCCAGAGCCCGAGGCAGAGTGTCGCGCATCGGGACACCCCACGGCAGCTCGTAGGCCAGCCACAGCAGCGCCACCATGCACCCGTAGAGGTGGTTGCCGTCGAACGGCGTTCCGCTGCTGGCGGTGGTCTCCAATCGGCCCCAGTCGCCGGGGTGGCTCTCCCCGTCGGTGGTCAACCAGCTTCCGGGTGCCGGATCGGCGATCGTCTGCAGGATGTCGGCCGCTTGGGTCGTGGGCAGGATGCGGGTGGCGGCGGCGAGCAGTTGCTCGCTGATGACGACGCGGGCGCCGCGCAGTGCCAGCCAGGCGGTCGCGAGGCTGTCGACGTCCAGGCCCCGCCGCCACAGATCGGCCGGGTCACGCGGCATCGCCGCGTCCACCAGCGCGATCCGCTGCCCGTACGACAGGGACTTCAATGCGTCGCGGGCCGCGCGCGCCTGCGTGGTGTTCACCCCGAGGACGCGCCGCTGTTCGGCGGTGAGGAATTTCGCCTGCCACTCGTCTATGCCGGGAAGACCGGCCAGCAGCAGGGCGGCCTCCGCCCGCGTCATGCCGGTGCGCTGCACCAGGTCGTCGACGCGTTCCGCCCGCCAGGGGACCGGGCCGTGCTCGGCGAGCAGCCGGCAGAACGCCGCGATGCGATCTGCGCCGCGCCAGCCCGCCGCGACGGTCTCCGCCTCGACGGTGGCGCCGGAGGGCGGCGCGAACCGCCCGTCCGGGGACAACTGCACGGCCGTACGCCGCCACTGCTTGCCCTGCCAGGCGTACCAGGTGGGGCCGCGCTCCGGCAGCAGCACCGTGACCTGGCCACCGTCGCGCTGGACGGTCCTCTGACCCTCCGGAGGTGCCTCGTCCCAGCTCGCGGTGAGCACCCGCACGGCCTGCGCCGGGTCGGACAGGACGGTACCGGCCAGGGTGGACAGCAACTGCGTCAGAGCGGCCCGCTCCTGCTCGTCGGTGACCGGTGCGGCGGCGCGGACGGCCAGGGCGCCAAGGCCGCCGAGGGCGTCCACCCACGTCGGGCTGGCTTCCGGTACGTCGTCGACCGTCCCGGCCGTGAGAAGGTCGGCGACCGCGGTGACCTGCCGGAGAACATCGCGCCGTGTCTGGGCGTTGCCCGAGTAGTAGGTGAACCTTTCCGCCGGCAGCAGCCCCGACCAGGCGGTGCGCAGCAGGTCATCGGCGACGGTCTCGACCGTGGTCTCCTCGACTCGGTCGGTCGCCAACAGCTGTGGCAGCCCCTCCAGCCGCCGGCGCAGGCGTACCGCGCGAACCACCTTCTCCGCCACGACGGTACGCAGGACCGGGTCGCTCACCTCCGTCAGCACCTCGGTGACGATGGCCAGCGCGACCGCGTTGATCTCGGTGGACTTCGTGACGGAGTCGTCGATCGCCATCAGCCGGGCCGCGTCGGCGGCGTCGAAACGCCGCAGGCGGGCCGAGCCCCGCCCGTCGCGCGGACCCAGCGCGTGCCACCAGGCCAGCGGCGGCAGGTACCGGGATGTCCTGCAACGGTCCACCGGCTCGCGGCCGTCGGCGCTCCACACCGTCAGCTCCAACTCGGCCCGGTGATGAGGCCGCCCGGTCACCGGAAGCACCACGTCGGTGCCCGGCAGCTGGAGCCCCGCCACGAGGGCGTCACCGTGGAACGGGTTGCGGCTGGCCCGGACCGCGGTCGGATGCCAGGACACCCGCCGCCCGTCAACCCCCTCCCCCACCTGCGTGCCGTCCGACAGCCGGGCCACCCGCCACCCGACCAGCCCGTCGCGCCAGCCGAGCGGCGACGAGGCGAACTCTGCCGGTGCCGGCCGCAACTCACACAGGTCAGCGAGGAGGGTAGCGTCGGGGGGCAGGTCGGCGGCGAAGAACGCGGGCAGGCTGTAGCGGCCGCCCTCGCCCGTCGCCGGGTCGTACTCCCGCCAGCGCCGCTCACCGGCCGTCGAGTCGGTGGGCCGTTCGCAGCGCCAGAACGAGACGCCGTCACTCGCGACCGGATACGTCGCGGCCGGGCCGCGGGTGTCCCCGGCGTGCCAGGGCCGACCGCCCGTGGTCATCGCGCCGTCGGGCAGCGGCAACGGCAGGGACCGCCGGCCCCACAGGGCGTGGTCCGTCGGTTGGTCGTGCTCAACCAGCACGTCCGGGTCGGCGGACCAGTAGCCGACAAGCCGGCCACTGGTGCTGTACCAGGTGACCCGGAGCTGCCCGTCGACCAGCCGACAGGTGGTGTCGGCGTAGGAGTTGCGCGCGTGCGGGCTGTCCGAAGGCGGATAACGGAAGAGGTGTTCGCTGGTCGGAGCGTTGACGTCGACGACGTGCGCCGTCCGGTTGTCCTGCACCACCAGCTGCGGCCAACCGTCGCCGAAGCGTCGGCCGAGCTTGTCCTCGGCCACCTGCTCGTAGGCCGGCCAGGACAGCTCCGCGACCAGGCCGGCGCGCAACGACCGGGCGAGCACCGCAGGCACGTCGACCGTCGCCAAGGCCGCGAACGCCTCCGGTGCCAACGCCACACCGGCGGGCGACCACACGGCCGCGAGCTGGGACAGTGCCTCGTCCAAGCCGATCAGGGTACCCTCCGGCACCCGGGCAGCCCGTTCGACGAGCAGCTCGGACAGCACCTCGCGCAGGCCGGCCGCTCCCAGCGTCTCGGTGACCAGCTGCGCCGGCAGTGGCCCCGATCCGTGCCTGCTGTGCAGCCCCGACAGCGCGTCGGCCGCCCCACGCGCCAGCAGCACCCGACATCCGGGGTCGGTGGCCACGGCCCGCAGGTCTCGCCGGCCGGGACCGTCGTCCTGCACCCAGGCGGACACGTTGAACGCACTGCTGTCTGTCTCCACCGCCACCGGCACCCCGCCGGCCAGGCAGACGTCGAGAACGTCCAGGTCGGCCCGGTGGGCGAAGTCGCTCCACAACCTCACCGGCCGGCCCTCCGCCCGCAGCCGCGGCACCAGGTCCGCCATCACACGGATGAGCCGCTCACAACGGCGTCGGCTGCGCCGTTCCCGCAGCGCCATCAGCCGCTCCAGCCATCGCGCCGCGGACACCGTGGCCGCCTCGTCCCGCAGCAGATCGAGCGTGCCGGTCGCCGTCAGTAGCTCCAGCCAGAAGTCGGTGACATCCGCCGACCAGCCCGGCGGCTCGGGGAACATCTCCACCAACCGGGTACGCACCGCCGGGTCCCGCCTGGCCAGCCGCATCAGGGGTTTGCGGTACGCCTTCCACACCGGCTCGCTCGAGCGAGCCATCGCGGGGAACGCCAGCAGCTGCCGGATCACCGCTTCGGCCTGCTCCTCGACGTCCACGCCGGCCGCCTTCGCCAGCCGCCGCAGGTCCTCGGCCATTCCCGCGTACGGCGGCAACCCACCAGCGACGCGACGAATGGCAAGGGTCCGCACCAGCTCGTACGCCTCAAGCGCCGGCCGCCGTGCCGCAACCGCGCGGGAGTACTCGGTCAGCATCTTCGCCGTCAGCGCGCCGGCGAAGGCGAACTCCAGATGCACCTCCCGCAGCCGCTCCTCGTCAACTGCGAGCCCGTGCATCTGTTCGGCCCGCCGGGCCTCGGCGAAGCAGCCGCCGGCCATCCGCGGGTTGTCGGCGGCGAGGAACGCGCGCCCGGCCTGCTCCCAGAACGTCGGCAGGAAATGCGGCGCCGCCGCGCCCAGCCGAGTGGCCAGTTGCTGGTAGCCCTCGCGGGCGTTGCCCGGCTTGGAGACGGCGGTGCGGGCCAGCCGCGCCATGTCCTTCACCATCGCCAACGCGTGCCGGCCGTTCCCCGGATCGTTGATCAACGCCCATGCAGGGAACCCGAGCGACTGCCGCCGGGCGGTGCCCACCCCAGTGGGTTCGGCGGTACGGCTGAAGCCGAGGAACTCCATCGACAGGTCCTCGGCCTCGCCCAGCGTCGCCCCGGCCAGGCGGACCACGGTCCGACCGGTGAGCGCCGGATGGCTGTAGCGGCGGGCGGTCACCACGTCACGTCCGGCCTGCGCCTCACCGCCAGGCAGGATCGCCCCCGCCTCCACCAGTGCCTCACTCACGCTTGCTCACCGTCCTCGTCGACAACCCGGCCGGCGTACAGAGCTGCCGCCATCCGCATTCCTTCCGACCACGCCACCGGCCCCACAGCCGCCAATGCCACCGCCTCCCCCGACGCGTCGGTGAAATAGAGTGGGCCGGTCTCGGTCTCGTACAGCGGATCGCCCTCACCGATCCACACCGACGCGACCATCGGAACGCCGTCCTCCCACATCCGCACCGACGCGGCGCCACCCTGCACGCGGTAGCCCGCCGACGTCGCCCGCGCCTGCACGTGGCGCAACTCCTTGTAGCGACCGCCGGCGTACCGGGACAGCTCCCGTCGCCGTTCGTCGTCTGATTCCGGCCGCGCCCACACCTCCCGGAACAGCTGCAACGTCTCCTGCCGCACCCCGAGGTCCGCGGCGAACTCCCGCAGATCCGCCAAGTCGGGCAGGCGAACCGGGTGCGGCAGCACCACCTGCGCGGCGGTGAGCCGGCCACTTTCGCCGTCCAGGTCCACCACACCCAGGCCCTTCTCCGGGTCCGGGTCACGCAGCAACCCCGCGCGGTCGGTGTCCCATCGCCCCGCGTCGTCGATCGGCACGACGACCACGTCACGCAGCGGTGTCCGCCACGCCTCGTCGGCCCACACCTCGCAGATCACTGTGGTCGGCACGGGCAGGCACCGCACCATCCACTGCTCAACCTCCCGCCTGCAGGAGATGTCGTGCCGCTTCAACCACTCCGAGAGCTGCCGCAAGCCGACCACCACGTCGGCATCACGCAACGCCTTCGGTAGGCTTTTGAGCTGCCTGCCCTGACGGTTACGCGCGATGACCTTCCCGCGGTCCAGGCTCACCTCGTAGTCGGCATCGGCCGCCAGCCAGCCCATGTTGATCTCCTCCCGCCGGGCAGTGAGCGGGATTCTGCCATCCGCGACCGACACTCGAGATCGCCGTCCGCCGGGGTGCGCAGCCGCGATTCGCGTGCGCGCAGGTCACCGTCTCCGATGGCGGTGACGCCACCTTCTACGGATACATGCCTGCAGAGCATCTCGACAGTCTGACGACCAGCCGCTTCTCCCTGGCCGGGTGCTCGATTACGCCCGACGCACTGGCGCGGTGGTGATCTATCGGACTGCCCCACCATGATGACCAAGACGGCGCCGAGGACCCACCGCCCCGCTCCCCGCCCCGACGGCGCGGGCAGGGCGCCGGGGTAGGGCGGGGGTGTGGGCGGAGGCTCACGCCTGCATCGTGTCGCCCCTGTCAAGAGCCGCCGTCAGGCCACCGAATCGATCGGGACGCTCGCCCGGGCACGGAGTTCGCGGAACCCGGCTCGCCCTGAAAGGCGGCATCGACGCCTACTGGCGGCGGATGAAGCCGACCGTGGCCACCGGCGGTGCCGGGCGAAGCAGCTGATGCTCCGCAGCCGGCTCGGGCCGGGCGCGGAGACCGCCCGCCGGGTGGCCCTCGCCTGGGCGACCCTGTCCGCCGCCGCGCACCACCACTGCTACGAGCTAGCCCCGACGGTGGCGGAGCTGCGTCGCCTGCACACCGAGGTGAGCGCACTGCTCACCCGCCTCAACGGAAGAACGGAACCCGGACGATGACCTACCCGCAGCCTGGCCACGACCCCTACCGTCCGCAGCCGCCGGTCTCTGGCGTCCCGGGACCGTACCCCGCCGGCGGCAGGCCTTTCCCGCCCGTACCCGCCGGTCCTACCAGCCCACCGGCTACCCGCAGGCGGCGCAGCAGGTGGTCGGGGCGGCCGCCGCTCACCTCCGGCATGGCGACGGCGTCGATGGTGCTCGGGATCCTCGGCGTGCTCGGCGGTTGGTGCCTGTTCGGGCTGCCGTGCATCCTCGCCGTCGTTCTCGGCCATCTCGCCCTCGCGGAGACTCGGGACGGCAGGAGGTCCGACCACGGCATGGCGGTCGCCGGACTGGTCGTGGGCTACGTGTTCGTCGGCCCGATGATCGCCTTCACGATCATGGTGTTCTTCGGCGGCGCCGTCGGCGCGGCAACCCCGACAACCATGCCCTGATGTCCGCACCGGCTGGGATCACATCAAGGTGGTCGAGTTGTTGAGGCGATACTCCATCCACGCCACCGAGACTTCCACGCCGCCCGGTAGCGCGTATCGGCCCAGTTCCACGCGCCAGGCATCCTCCAGGTTGGTGGATATCCGGGGGCCGATGACGTCGGGTCTGGTGTCCGCGAATTGACGGAGGATACGGCGGGAAAGAGTGATCTTCCCTCGCCCGCGCAGCGTCGACTCGCCGACATCCCGGCACACCAGGTAGTCGAGATTCGGCTGGTCCCCGATCTCCTTCGCTCCCCCGCCGGCGGGAGCTAGGCCCGTCACCGCGAGTGCGTCCATGAAGGCGATCAGGGGTGCGGCAAGACCGTCGTCGGTGCCGGCGGCCCGCCAAGAGAACCAGAGTGGAATGCGGTCATTCCCCTCGTGTCGAACGAGCATGGTCGGCCCGGTGAGGGCCTGATAGTCTCCTGCGCGGTCAGTCAGGCCGGTGAGCTTGTCAAGGCCGGGCTTGCCATTGCCGTTTCCCGTCACCAGCGGCAGGATCTCGGGAAGCAAATCCTGGGGAGCACTGGTCCGGCCCTCCATGTCGTCCCCGCCCGCCGATCGGACACGACGGCGCAGGTCGCTCTCGAACTCCTGGGTTCCTCCGGGTGGGAGCCGGTTGACGGCGAGTTGCAGGTGGATGAAGGCGAGGTCGTCCAGCGAGATGATCGAGCAGGCCAGCACGCCCAGTTCGGGGAACTCGCGAAGGTAGGACATGATTGCGCTGGTCGATCCGACGCGGGCGGGTCCGACGAAGGTGATGGGCAGGGAACACCGCGGTTCCGCGTCGTCCCATCGGGCCCGGGCCGCGTACTGCTCGGCCCTCGACCGGTCGTGCGGGCGGACCAGATACCAGTTGCCTTGCCGGTGGCCCGGCCGGATGTCGGCCCGCCAGAACCCGTAACCGCGTTTGCCGGCGAACTCCGCGAACGCCTCGGAGAGCTTGAGGCGCCGTTCGGCGCCGGCACGTCGGAGCGCCATGGCGAAACGCACCGCGACGACGGACGGTACCGGCCATTCCGCGTCGTCGGGCCGAGCGGGCAGCTGAACCGGGCCCTGCACGGACAGCAGAGGTGCCTTGTGCTCGGCGGCGATCCTCGATACCTCCGCGATCAACTCGGCGATCGCCCGGCTCTGGAAGCTCGACCACCGGGTGGTCTTCTCCTGGATCAGGATGAGGCCCTCGAACTTCTGCCCCGACTCGTAGATGAAGGTCGGGTTGGGCCATGCGGTGCCCTGGAAGACCCACGAGTCGGACGACCGGTCATCGACTCTGAGTGCCACCGGAAGATCGCTGCCCCGGCGCCGACGCTGCATGCCCTGCGGAAGTGCGCCGACGTACGTCCCGATGACCAGCCCGACCCCGTGCGCGGCGGCGGAGAGGGTCTCGCGCGGAGTCTGGCCCGGTGGTGGCGGCGCTTCGCGGCTGCCGTTCGCCACGCCATGGTCGGGTTGCGGTAGCCGAGACCGGCCGGCAGCAACCCGGTCGTCGAACAGGTCACGGAGGTAGCCGCCCCGGTCCAGGACGTGGTGCACCTCGAAGTTCACCTGCATTAGGGACTGCCTCGCCATCAGAAATCCGGCTCGGGCGAGATCGGCCAGCGCGGCGGGGGAGGCTTCTTCTTCGTCACTCATGATGCCATCCAGTCGATTGGAAAACGGCGTCCGTCGGCACTGGCTTGGCGGCCGGCGTAAGAAGCCATCTCGGAGCGGACAGGCGGGCGGGTGCGAGGTCGCGGTGCTTGGCAAGGCGCCGGTGCAGGATTGCCGCCGCCAGAAGCGGAAGCGCCGTCGTCAGGGCGAGCATCCCGCCCAGCGCGGAGCCGTGGACGTCGGTGGCGATGACGGCGGAGGCTCCCACGGCCGACGCGATGGACAGGTGCGCCAAGCGCCGGGACTGTCGCCGAAGGTGCCCGAGAATCGTGTGTCGCATCGGGAGGTCGAGCCTCGTGTAGAGGAATCCGGGCACCAGCAGCAGTACCGCGACCACCGCGTCCGCGTTCGAGGAACCGTTGGCAGAACGGCCGTAGGGCCACGGACTTCCCGCGAGCAGAGCGCCGACCAGGTAGATCGTGGTGGCCACGGCGAGCGCGAAGGCGATGACGCTGCCTGGGCGCACCCCGGTCGCGTCTCGCAGGGTCAGCGTGCAGGTCACGGAGGTGTGTTCGCCGTCGGACGATCGGGGTGAGGTGCGCCGCCAGTAGGCGTGCGCCCGGCTGCTCGCCTGGTCGTTCTCCACCGAGAAGTCGGAACCGAGCTGCTGTGCTTCGATCTCGTCGGCCGCCTGATCGAGATTGTCGGCGGTCAGGGTGGGGTTGGTCAGCAGAGGCGCCTCGATCCTGTCCTGCTCGTTGACCAGCGACTCAGCCGACAGGTAGAGGTCCGCCAACCGGCTGCTGCCCCGAAGCGCACCGTCCGTCATCTCCAGCCCGGCCTGGCTGGCGTCCCATCGCCGGGATCGGAGAAGTTCGGAGAGGCGACCCAGCGCTGACTGCAGTTCGAGTTCCAGCAGGCGGGCCTCGGTCTGCCGCCGCGGCTTGTGCCTGCGTTGCCGGTCGGCGAGGGCGCGCAGATCCGCGGTCAGCTCCGTCGCGTTCGCCTCGTCCACGTCGGTCACGAGAGACATCGCCTCGATATGGACGCCGGGCTCGGTTTCGGCGACCACGTGGTAAGAGCGCAGGCTCGCGGGGATCCGCGCCAGGTACTGGATGCGGTAACGGGCCGAAGTCGAGCGAAACCAGACGCTGGCGCGGTCGGCGGCGCGGCCCTGCTCTCTCAGATGTACCGGCGCGTCGTAGCTCAGCAGGTGGTCGTCCTTGGCCAGGTCGAGGGCGGTGACCAGGAGGTAGTTGTTGAGGGCCACGTCGAGCAGGTCCGCGTACGACTCGAGCTGCGGCCCGTACTGGCGCAGCACGGACACGACGAGTTCTCGGCAGTCGTGGGCTTCGGAGGCGCTGGCTGCCGGGGGCCGAAGGATGCGGTGCTCGTCCTGCTCGACGTCACCCAACGGCCTGCTGCGATCGGTCAAGAGCGCGAGCAGGGCGGCCTGGAGCAGCCATCGGGCCTGTTCCTCGCGGAGCAGCCGGCTCACGTTGGACGGTTGGCGCGACTCCGGCCGGCTGGACAGGATGCCCTTCAACAGTCGGTACAGACCCGACGCGAGCAGTCGGGACGTCTCGTACTGGGTCAGGCGGGGAAGTTTGTTCCCGGCCGCGTCAACGACGTCGATCGGCGAGACGCTCAACCTCGAGATGCGCGTCACCGGTACCCAGATGGTGGGCGTGGCGGATTGCTCCTGTTCCGGGTCCCGGGCGCTGCGGCTGCTGAGGCGCTGGAACAGGTGGCTGGCCTCCCGCTGGCTCGGGTCCAGCAGGCTCAACCGGACGTCCACCTCGGTGGTCCTGCTCGCCACGCCGTGCTCGACGAAGGAAAGCCGTTCGGTGAGCCGGCGAATGTGGTTCTGCCGCAACGCCATGTCGAGGAAGGCGAGACCTACGGCGGCCCCCTCGCGGGACAACGGGGGCGGCGCCCCCGGCACCGGCACGGTCCGGATCGCCTGCTCGAGTGACGGCATACGCGGTGACTGGACCGCCTCGGGACCCACGCCCTCGGTGTCGCCGCGCTGCGCTGGGATACGGGACATCGACCCGGCCGTTGCGACCAGCTCCGATATCTTCCTGGTGCGAATGATCTCCATCCGTCCTCCCTGCTGACGTCCGGGCCACCCCGTGCCAACCAACACCGAATCCATGGCGAAATGACCCCGACTCGACCTGGAGCTTTCACTCGGATATTGGCGGTCCTGGTTGGGCGGCCAGCCAAAGGTACGTTCAGTGTCAGTTCGTGGCCGCGCTGTTACACTCCGCTGAACGGCGTGCAATAAATGCGCTGTGGGTAGCGGGAGTCGACTCACTGGGCGTCGAGGTCGACCGCCCCGCTCACC
Organism: Micromonospora sp. NBRC 110009; assembly: GCF_030518795.1. Classification (NCBI taxonomy): domain Bacteria; kingdom Bacillati; phylum Actinomycetota; class Actinomycetes; order Micromonosporales; family Micromonosporaceae; genus Micromonospora; species Micromonospora soli. The sequence continues at coordinate 6,809,853 of NZ_CP130427.1, forward strand.
GCGCCAGACACCCGTCCGACCCGGCTGGCCACCGCACCAGGACCGGGCCGCATGGCTGCTCCGCGTCAACCGGCTGCATGGGCAAGAAGGAGACTGGGCGGCAGCCACCGGGTTCGCGGACGCATTCCAGGGCGGTTGCTGGCAGGAACGCACCAGCGTCTACCGTATTTCCCGCTGGGAAACGGCGGCGGTACGTGTTCCGTTCCTGGCCGTAGGGCGCTACGAGCAGTTGCTCGACCTTCCTGACGGCAGTCTCGTTGCACTTCTTGACACCATTTACCGGCACTTCGCACCGGATGTCAGCGCTTCTCCCCTGCTAGCCAGAGGTGCAAATTCGCACGCCGCCGAAAAGCTGGCGCGCATTGAGCAACTGCTGGAGCTCATCCTCTCCGACAGCATCGTGACCGGGTCGGAATGGGACGAGCTGACCGCACAGCTGGCCGCGGCCCCACGCCAGGTCATCACGCCACATTCGGCCTGGCGCGAGATGGCGCAGCGACTGCTGTCAGAGATGATCATCGCCGACGGGCTGGCATGGATGCAGCGTCACGAAGCGTTCGATCGGCTCCTGGCTCACCCCGTCGGCCAACAGGCCGCCATCGCCGCCTGCGCCGACCTCGCGGCCGACCGGACGGGTCAGGTCTTCGTCGAGACGGTGAGCATCCTCGACGGCAGCTCCCATCCGGACGCGAGCCGGCACCTGCTCGCGCAACTCGCCAACCCCACCAACGACCGGGCTCAGTACGGAGCCCTGCTCGGCTGTGTCCGGAAGCTGCGGTACGGACACTTCACCAGACCGCAGCTACAGCGGCTCCTACCGGTCGTCCAAGACCTGGTGCTCGACCCTGCCACCTACGAGAGGGGCGCAGCCGCTCGCCGCCGAGCTGCTATGGCGGCTGCCAACGGACTCCGCACGGTTCACGACGCAACTCTGCCGGGCGCGGACCCTCGGCCCGGCCCAGCCGGCGCTGGAGGCCGGGCGCCCTGCCGACGAGGACGCAGCCCGGGTACTGGTCACCCGGCTCGTGGGCGCGACGTTGGCTCGGACACCGTTCGCGGTGCCCAATTTCCACGACCGACTGCTCCCGGCGTTGTTGGACGAGATGCTGTTCAGCCCGGTCTTCGACGTCCGGATGTACGCCGCGATGCTGCTCTCCGGCACGCCGTATCGTCAGCCTCTCGCCGCGGCGCTCGCCTCCGAGCTGGCCATCAGCGCCGCCAGCGGCCCGACGGAAGAGGCGCTGACCGTCATCGAGGCGCTCCGGATCGTCGGTACGTCGGAGCAGCGCCCCATGATCGAACGATTGACCACAGCAACCGGGCTCCCTTCGGTCATCGCCCTCGCCGCCACTCAGACGATCGGGCACATCGGTGGCCGCAGCAGCGATCACTACTGGAGACAGGCGATAGAGCACCACACCTACCGGTGGCGACAGAGCCGGAGCAACACCCACGCGACCTGTGCGGCTCGAATATTCGGTTCGGTCGTCTGAAGTGCGGTTCTGTGCGAGCTCAAGTCTGGCGCAGCCGGCATGTTCGTCGGCATGAGCGCGTCGTTGCCGTACCTGCTGCTTCGCCTGATCCTGCAGATGTTGTCCCAGATCGCCTCCGACGGTGAGGCGAAGGATGTGGAGATCCTGGTGCTCCGCCATCAGGTGGCGGTGCTGCGCCGACAGGTGACCCGCCCCGATCTGCAACCGGCCGACCGGGTGGTGCTGGCGGCGCTGTCGCGGCTGCTGCCCCGCCCGCGCTGGTCGGCCTTCTTCGTCACCCCGGCCACGCTGCTGCGGTGGCATCGTGAACTCGTCACCCGGCGGTGGACGTACCCGCATGCCCGGCCGGGCCGGCCGCCGGTCGACAAACAGGTCCGTGACCTGGTGCTGCGGCTTGCGGCGGAGAACCCGACCTGGGGGCACCGCCGGATCCAGGGTGAACTGACCGGCCTGGGCTACCGGGTCGCGGCCAGCACGGTGTGGAAGATCCTGCACAACGCCGGCGTCAACCCGGCACCCCGGCGATCCGGACCCACCTGGGAGCAGTTCCTGACCGCCCAGGCCCACACGATCCTGGCATGTGACTTCTTCACCGTCGACACCGTGGCGCTCAAGCGGATCTACGTGCTGTTCTTCGTCGAGATCGCCACCCGCCAAGTCCACGTGGTTGGGGTGACCGCCCATCCAACTGGTGATTGGGTGGCCCAGCAGGCACGGAATCTACTGATGGACCTCGACCAGCGCGCAGGGGGGCTGCGGTTCCTGCTCCGCGATCGAGACACGAAGTTCACGGCCGTCTTCGACGCGGTGTTCACCGCGGACGGCATCGAGGTGATCAAGACCCCGCCGCAGGCACCCCGCGCAAACGCCTTCGCCGAGCGGTGGGTGGGCACCGTACGCCGGGAGTGCACCGATCGAATGCTCATCGTCAGCGAGCGCCACCTCACTGCCGTGCTCGCTGAGTACACCCGCCACTACAACGGCCATCGACCACACCAAATCGCTGGATCAGCGGCCACCGAAACCTGCGCCGCATGCCGTTGACCTCAACGCCGCTCGGGTCCACCGGCGACCAATCCTCGGCGGGCTGATCAACGAGTATTCGCAGGCAGCGTAGCCGAACCGACTTTACGAGCCCCACAAGTTCCCGGCCCGCAGCGACCGGTCCCAGTCCCGAATGAACCCGGCCCAGGTCCGGGACAGTCCGACGGTGAGCTTCTGAAGATCGAGGAGTGGCATGACAACCTGCCCGAGTCAAGGAGTCCAACAGCGGCGTGCTAGACCGGGCATCCATGCCAAGCAATGAGAAGAGGGTTCCCGCAAGTCGCTGACCTGCGGAAACCCTCTCGCTGTCGGGACGGCCGGATTTGAACCGACGACCCCTTGACCCCCAGGCAACCAACACAGCTCGCCGACCTGCGCTGTCATGGGCATCTACCTGCGGCAACCGTCCACGATCGTCCGTGGGCGTCCGCCGTCGCTCGTACCCGTCGTCACCCAGATAGTCACTCAGGCGTTGCCGGGACTGGAAATCCCTCATTCCTCAAAGGGCGCCGCGACGTCATTGAGGACCCTGACGGCAAGCTCCGGCGCGGGCCGGCAGGCGGCGTCCAGCTCGACGCCCCGGACCCCAATGGCACCATCATCAATCGTCAGGCGTCGGGACCACGACGGACGTATGGATCGTGCTCGCGCCTCGCGGTCTGTTGGTCGTGAGCCTTGTCGTGAGATGCTTAACAGGCGAAGGGGGCGGCAGGTGGATCGACAGAAGTTGCGCCGGGTCGCCGATGGGCTTCCGTTGGTCGGTGTGTCGCTTGGGTTGGGTCGGTACCTCATCGACGAGAGGCTTCTCGGTCATGATGGCGGTGGCCTGGCCGCTGTCGGTGTCGAGTTCGTCGGGTTGCTGGTCATCAGTTGGGTGCTGCGCAAGGTGTCCGGGATGACGTGGCGCGAGGCACTGTGGCTGCGGCGAGAGCCTCCGCCGTGGAGCCGGTTGCCACCGAGTATGGCGTTGGTCAACGAGTTGGCCCAGGCGGGGAAGAAAATCCAGGCCATCAAGATGTACCGCGAGCTGACCGGCGCGAGTCTGGTGGCGGGCAAGGAAGCCGTGGAGGCCATGATCGTCCGCCACAGCCTTCCGTGAGCCGGCACCGCGAATCGAACATGCTCCGCTGATCGCGCTCGTCCACGCCGTTGGCCGTTCGGCGGTAGGCCTCCCCAGTAGGGCAGGGTCCTAGGCGCCCGCGCTCATGATCCGCATCGTGTCAGCTACTGAACGGGCTCCAGAGGGAGCCCTAGCGGGATCACGCTAGCGACACACGGTTTAGGAAGGCAGTAGCGCTTGAGCTGACGCACCCGACCTGACCTGGGGCGGGCCTAGATCGAGGCAGTGTCCGCTGCTTGATCATTCCGTGCATAGTCCGGATCTTGGGAACTGCAGAACCGGAAGGCGTCGCTTGCCCTATACGGGCGTTTCGCCCGCGCACCTGACCGTAATGCGGCAGTCTGGGGCAACGTGCAGGTAGGCAACGCCGAGGTGAAGTAGTTGGGCCGCCGGGTCAATGGATGGTCGGCTGTGGCGTCGGGCGTGGGGGTCTTCGCGCTGGGGGATGCTGCTGACTGGTTCTTTCACGGCATCGGTCGCAGTTCCTCATCACCGACAACGCCAAGCCGATCTTTGGCCCGGCGAACCGGCCGCTGCCGCAGCTGCCGATCGAGGTGGACGCGGAGGGCTTCTTCGTGGCGAAGTCGGACTACATCGAAACCGTCGGCCCCGACTTCTGGGAGCGGCCATGAAGCGCCGAAAGTTTGACATGGCAGCGGTGCCGGGCAAGACCGCCGGGGCGCTGGACGACCGGTTCCAGGCGGCCACGCCGCTGCGCGCGCTGCTGAACAAGGTCTTCCCGGACCACTGGTCCTTCCTGCTGGGCGAGATCGCGCTCTTCTCGTTCATCGTCCTGGTGCTGACCGGTGTCTTCCTGACCTTCTTCTTCGAGCCGGCGATGACCGAGGTGGTCTACGACGGCAGCTACGCCCCGCTGCGGGGCACCCCGATGTCGGCCGCGTACGCCTCCAGCCTGGACCTGTCGTTCGACGTCCGGGGCGGGCTGATCATGCGGCAGATGCACCACTGGGCGGCCCTGCTGTTCATGGCCTCGATTGTGGTGCACATGCTGCGGGTCTTCTTCACCGGCGCGTTCCGCAAGCCGCGGGAGACCAACTGGATCATCGGCTCGCTGCTGTTCTGGGTCGGCTTCCTCGCCGGCTTCACCGGCTACTCCCTGCCGGACGACGGCCTCTCCGGCACCGGTCTGCGGATCGCCTCCGGCATCATCCTGTCGATCCCGGTGATCGGCTCCTGGGTCAGCTCGTCGATCTTCGGTGGCGAGTTCCCGGGCACCATCATCATCAGCCGGTTCTTCATCGTCCACGTGCTGCTGATCCCGGCGCTGCTGGTGGCGCTGATCAGCGTCCACCTGGGCCTGCTCTTCAAGCAGAAGCACACCCAGTGGCCCGGCCCCGGCCGGACCAACGAGAACGTGGTCGGCGAGCGGTTCTTCCCGCGCTACGCGCTCAAGCAGGGCGGCTTCTTCATGGTCGTCTTCGGCGTGATCGCGCTCTTCGGCGGTCTGTTCCAGATCAACCCGATCTGGTTGTTCGGCCCGTACGAGGCGTGGGTGGTCTCGTTCGCCAGCCAACCCGACTGGTACGTCATGTTCCTCGACGGCTCGACAAGACTCATGCCGGCCTGGGAGATCAGCATTCCGATCGGCAACGGGTACGTCATCCCGCCGATCTTCTGGCCGACGGTCGTTCTGCCGGGCATCCTGATCGCGATCTCGCTGTTCTACCCGTTTTTGGAGGCGCGGCACCTCAAGGACTACCGGCACCACAACCTGCTCCAACGGCCCCGGGACGTTCCCGCCCGGACCGCCGCGGGCTCGATGGCCGTGGCGTTCTTCCTCGTGCTGACCCTCTCGGGCGCCAACGACGTCATCGCCGACAAGTTCCACGTCAGCCTGAACGCGATGACCTGGGCGGGCCGGGTCGGTCTGCTGATCGTCCCGCCGCTGGCCTACTACGTCGCGTACCGGATCTGCCTGGGCCTGCAGCAGCACGACCGGGAGGTGCTGGCCCACGGCGTGGAGACCGGCATCATCAAGCGGCTGCCGGACGGCCGGTTCGTGGAGGTTCACCAGCCGCTCACCGCGGCCCACGACGGGCACGGCGAGCTGGACTACGTCGGCTGGGTCGTGCCCAAGAAGATGAACCGGCTCGGTGCCCTCGGCCCGGCCATCCGGGGCTTCTTCTACCCGATCGAGAAGCCGGCCGAGGCACCGGTCTCGCCGGGGCACCCGCCGGTCGAACCCCGCCCAGAGCGGAAGGAGGTCACCAGCGGCGAGAGCCGCCGCTGACCCGCCCGACACATCTGACCGTGGCGCCGTGGTGGCCCGACGGCGCAGCTCCATGCCCGCGGACGTCTTCGTGCCCGCCGGTCCCGCTCCGGCGTCCCGCCGCCCCCCTGACACGGACGCTCCGGCCCGGCGCAGGACCTCGCTCTCGGCGTCGGCCCGCTCGCCGCCGGCATGGGCCGCGGCATCGCCAGCCTCGTCGGCCTCGCCGGACTTGCTGCCGTCCTCGACGACCTACCTCTACTGAGTCCCCGGCCCTCGGCGACCGATGAGGACATCGCGTTGAGTTGAAGCGGAACTTAGGCTGCCTCTCCCCTGACCTGCGGCAACCTGGTCGGCGCACTGGTGATGCCCGCTCCTGGGCTCGCGTCGTTGATGGCTGGTCGCCGACGTTTCACAGTGTCTTGCGCCCCGTTTGTGCCCCGGCACTCAACGGCCCAGCGGCGGCCCGGACGGCCCGTTGGCGGCCTAGTTGATCCCTCGCTTGCAAGGCGGTTCCAGCAGAAGTCGCATCGTCCGCTGACGTCCACTGGGTCCGGACCGGAGGCGAGATCCGTACGAGCATGTCCGGCCACGGCCGTCACCGTTGATGTCAGCCACGGATGTCAAGTCGCTGCTCAAGTCCTCAGCCTGATGGCCCCTTCTGTCCTTTTGCCGACAGCGGGCAGTAGCCTCGAACAGCCGAACGGGTAATGGGCGTCCATTCCTGCGGCCAGTCACACTCGTGCCCGTGAAGCACCGAGCTCCCCCGCCGCCCGGCCTCCTCTCGAAAGCCAAACGCCACCCGGCGAAGGTCATCGCGGCCACCTTCGCGGTGCTGCTGGGACTCTACTTCTGCGGGAACCTCCTCGGCGACGACCAGCGGAAAACCACCCCGTCGGTGAGCGCAAGCGCCGGCCACATCGCCGCCATTCCCTTCAGCTCCGCCCCGACCTCGGCCGGTCCGTCGTCGACGCCGAACACTACGGCGAAGCCCACCCCGAGGCCGACGCGCAGCAGCCCTCAGTCGACGATGAAGCACACCACGCGCCCGTCCAGCCGCAACGGTGTGCACCCGGGGGCATCCTGCAAGGCGGCCGGCGCGATGGGACGCACCAGCACAGGGAAGCTGATGATGTGCAAGCGCTCGGCCGGGGACAATCGGCTGCGGTGGCGGCCTGCCTGACCGCCGGGCCCGGCTCCGGCTGCGGCATCCCAGAAACGTGTCGGTCTCCTCGCCGAGCAGCAGAGGCCCGTCGTACACCGGCAGGCCCAGCCGCGGCCGCACCAACCCTACCAAGGTTTCGACCTGCTCCTTACGAGTCGGTCCCGCAGCGCTGGGCTGAGGCCGTCAGCAGGTTCGCCACGAGCCCTTGGCGGGTGCCGGCCTACCTGGGCACGTCGCCGCCTACCGGCGCCCGCAACCGGAGAGCCAGCCGCCGTCAGTCCTACGTCAACGACCTCGGCGACTCCCGCCCCCCTGATCGCCGTCACCTACAACGTCAGCCATCGCGTGCCGCGGTCCTAAGCCCGGCGGTGACCGACGCATTACGAGTCGGTGGCCGGACGCTGGTCCGCCGGCTGGTCCTCCTACTCGACCTGATACCCCGGTCCGTGATTGTCCGCTGCTGTTCGCCGGTTTGGCTGCTCGCTTGGCTGCTCGGCAAGCCCCGGAGGCTTCCCGGTGACGTGAGTCGGAAAGACCGCGAGCCAGTCGGATCAAACGGTGTGCACCAGCCGGAAACGCTCGGCCAGCACCAGGGTGTCGTCGTTGACGGTGAAGCCGGGATCGCCCAGCTCCGCGCGCACTTCCTCGCTCTGCCAGAACGCCTCGTGCCCGGCCCGCCACTGCGCCACAGACTCATCTCCCTCGCCCTCATCGAGGGCGTGTTGCAGATCGACATCGGCGAGCCGGACCACACGCACCTCGGTCAGCTCGATCACCCCGACGCGCCGGCCCTCCGAGTCCACCACCGCCGATCGCTGGCCGACCTGAGGCAGCGGCTCGTTCGCGCACTCGTATCCGAGCACAAGGCTGGAGGTCGAGGACTTCGCGCCGGACAGGATGGCGGCCACCAGCTTGTCTCGCAGCGGCCCGGGGTACGCGAACTCCGCCAGGGGAAGATCATCGAGATTCATGCGGGGAGGGTAAGTGGACCGGCGAGCCGCCACTGACTGATATCTCGCTTACAAGGCGTCTTCGGCAAGAGTCGTAGGCGTCCGCTGACGTCCACTGGGTTCGGGCCGGAGGGGAGAGCCGTACGCAAGCGTCCGGCCTCGGCCGTCACCGTTGATGTCAAGGACTGATGTCACGTTGCCCCGCGGCCATCGCTCGGCCGACCGAGGGCCGGCCACGGTAGCTCTCACGCCTGGTGATCGGCAGGCCGTAGCCTTCGACCATGCCGCCGTGCCTTGACGTGTATGTATGGGTCCCCGGCTGCGAGCCGGATGTGTTCAGGGCCTTTGTCGACCGGTACGTCGACGTCGATGACCCCGGCGATGAGCGGCTGCATTCGTTCATGCGGACCTACATCACGGGATCGCCCCACAGCGGGGATGCAGAAGCACTCCAGGACCTCGACCGAAGCGCAGACGCTGGTAGCGGCTTCTCGCTGTACATCCGAGCTCGCAACCACTACCAGGCCATCATCACGGTCACCAGGGACGGCGCCAGCGTCTTGGGTCTAAGCCTCGACGACCCCGACAACTCCGCACAGACGCTTGAGCAGGCGACCGATCTCCTCGGCCGTCTCCGGCAGGAGTTCTCGTCCCCTGCCGGTGTCGCGGGCGTCGAACTGCCACCAGCGCAATCCAGAGAGGAGTGGAACGACGACGCCCTGGTGCAGCTGCGCGTCGGGGAGCTGCCCGAGGACATGCGGTAGACCGTGCGACGACCCCCGTAGAGGGGAGCCGGGTACATGTTGTCGACGAATGAGGTTCCGCGCCGAACAGTGGCAGCGAACAGCTCCGGACCGCCGCCTGTTGACGGACCTCGACAGTCGTCGTCGTGGCTTTCGCTGCCTCCTGGCTGCCTCAGCGCCGGTTGCTGGCGGCGCGGGTGAATCATGAACGGGTGGTCAAGGGAACCAGGAAGCGGTCGCGGCCGTCGCGTGCCAGGCGCGGACTGACGCCGGGACCGTCCGGGCTGCCCCTACCGCCGGCAGAGCCCGTGTGGCGGCTCCAGCTAGCGATGTACGGCTGGCTCGCGTTCACGGTGCTCGCCGGGATCGGCTTCTGCATTGGTGCGGGCATCGTCGTCCGCGACGAGGTCGCGCTCGATCTCGATCACCGCCATACGGTCGGACGCGTGATCGACGTGCACACCTCTATCCGAGGGCCAGGCTCGGTGCGGGTCAGCTATCTGGCCGACGGGCGGCAGGTTGAGGCGACAGTCGAGCAGCCCTGGATCGGCCGCGACGCCGACATCGACGATGAGGTGCGCATCGAATACCTGGCGTCGGACCCCATGGTCGCCCGCCGCGCCGGCGCACATGACCTCGTGGGGGTCGTCGTGGCATTTGGCGTCCCGGCTCTCTTTGCAATCGCGTCCACGCTGCTGCGCCGCCGTTATGCGGCCTAGCGCCCGCCTCAACGGATCGCCGACGTCTCGCTTACAAGGCGCTATCGGCAAAGCCGCAACGTCCGCTGACGTCCAATGGGTTCGGCTCAGAGCCGATAGCCGTCCACCCTCGTCCGGCTTCAGCCGCCACCGTCGATGTCAGCCACGGATGTCAAGCCCAGCCCCTCAGGTCCCCAAAAACGGTCCCGGGCACCCCGGTTGGTTGCCGGCCCAACCGATGCCCCCGGGCGGCTGCTTCCACTCGGTGGCACGCCTCTTCGACAGGCCAGGCCATCGCTTACGCGCGGCCTGCCGACTGGCGCCTACCGCCGCGCCAAGCTCGGGATAGCCGGCACCGTGCTGCACCGCTTCCTCAGCACTGGCGGACACGAGGTCAGCGAGAAGGCGACGCATCTGCTCACCTGCCGCCATCCGCGCAAGGTGAGTCCGCATCGTCTCCGCGGAGCTTGGCTCCTGGGCAGCGCCGGCCCGGGCATCCACATCGGAGTTGTGCAGCCGCTGCGCCCAGTCAGCGGCAACCGCACCCAGTTCCCGCCGAAGTTCCCGTCGCTCGTCCGACGTCAGCTCCCGCATGATCGGCTCCCTTGTCAGTGGCCTCCGACTTCAGAGTCCGCTCGACAACCAGGGTTGTCAACCGTCGTAGGCGTGTCAGAATCCGGCGCGCGGTGGCGAGGGGTCGGGACGGTGTCGCCGCTGCGTCCTGTGCCGCTCTCACCTCGACAGTGACCCACGCATTACGAGTCGGTCCCGGACTCCTGTTCCGGCAGTTGCTCCTGCTGATCGGCTGGACGTCTGCGTTCGTAATCGTCCGCTAATGCTCGCTGGCTGGCTGCTCCGTTGGCTGCTCGGCCGACGCCTCGCTCGCAGCCCGTGGGCCCCGTCCGGTGGAAGTCGCCCGGCTGCCGGGCTGTCATGCTGCACTCCTGCCCTGCCACGATCACAGCGTGAGCCAACAGGACTGGGACAACCTAAGCCACGTCGAACAGTGCTTCTTCATCAACGCAATGGAGATGGACATCCTGCCAGGCGTCCACGGCGACCTCGACGAAGCTGCGCAACGGCTGCCACTCGACGAACTCGCCAGGATCCTGCTGTCGCTAGTCGATCGCGGATGGATCGAAGTCCGGCGGTACGAGCGATGGATCTCGGACGAGGGGCTCGCAGGACTCACCCCCGGCGAAGTCGTCCCCCGACCAGAACTCCCGCACGTGCTCGCAGACCCAGCCAACTGGGAGTACCCCGACGACACCAGCTGGATCGGCGCGCTGACACTCGTTCGTACCGACGCCGGCCTGGCAGTCAGCCGCCTCTCCCCGGAAGAGGCTGCGGAACGAGACAAGGCTTGAGCTTTCGCCCAGTGATGGAACAGCTGACATCAGCCGAGTCAGGGCCGGCGTGAGCAGTCCCCGGCACGCTTTCCAAGTCTGCTCGGCCCAATACGCGCTTGATCGGGTGGGTCCGCCACCTGGGCCAACTTGACCGACCGGTCGTTCGCGGTCGCCCCCGCACGCATGCGAACGAGACGACAAGTGAGACGAAGGCAGGACGACGCCCGATCATCCTGATCTAAAGGCGGCCTCCGACGGCCAGCCGTAAATTCACGGCGGGCCGACGCCGGCCAAGGGCACTAACTCGTAGACGCCGGCATGTTGGCATCGGGTAAGTCGCCACCGAACTCCACCCACAGCCAGCTCTGGTCGGAGGCGTCGTAACTACGATCCACTCATGGCCGAGTCTTCCAGATTGCCGGAACTTCCCAACACGCCTGCAGGGACGGCGGCGCTGTCCGTGGCCACCCGTTACTGCTCGCCTGCGCTGCTCAACCACTCCATCCGGTCCTACCTGTGGGGGGTGATGTACGCCCGTGCACATGGAATTGGCTTCGACGACGAGCTGTACTACGTCTCGGCCCTCCTGCACGATGCCGGGCTCACCGAGCCGTTCGACAGTCATTCGCTTCCGTTCGAGGAGGCCGGCGGGGACCTCGCGTGGGTATTCGGAGTCGCCGCCGGCTGGCCCGAGGCCCGCGCGGCCCGCGTGGAACACATCATCGTCACCCACATGCGCGCCGACGTGTCCGCCGCCGAGGACGTCGAGTCCCACCTGCTGCAGGTCGCGACGGCCTGGGACGTGGCAGGACGACGTCCTGAGGAATTCTCCGAGGCCAGCAGGAAAAGCGTGCTCGACCGGTACCCCCGACTCGACTTCGCCACGGAGTTCCTGGCCTCGTTTGAGGACCAGGCGAAACGCAAGCCGTCCGGTGCGGCAGCACAGGCAATCGAAACCGGCGGACGCCTCCGGATCCTCGCGCACCCGCTCGACGCCTGGTCGTCCCGGCTCTGAACGACTATGAGTGCAGCACGCCGGCCTCTGCGGCCACTCCGGCACGATCGTCACCGAGAGCGTCTACCGGCACCAACTGCGGCCGGTGCTCCTGTCCGGCGCGGTGGCCATGGATCGGATCTTCGGCGCTGAGGCGTAGTCACTCAGTTAGACACCCAGCTACGAGAAGAGGGCATATCCATTGATGAGATATGCCCTCTGAACAGTGTCGGGACGGCCGGATTCGAACCGACGACCCCTTGACCCCCAGTCAAGTGCGCTACCAAACTGCGCCACGTCCCGATGCCCCCGCGCGGTCTTCCCCGCGGCAGCCGGTACAGCTTAGCGCAGGATCTTCGCACCGTGCGCACGGGGCTCCTCCCGTTCCGCGCGCGTCCCACGCCACTCCCCCTACAGCGGCCTAGGAGGCTGGGGTGAGGGGGAACGGCGGCGCCGGGTGGGCCGTCCAGGGACGGCGCCACCCGGCGTCGGGCGTACGGGAGGGAAGGTCAGCCGTGGGCCTTGCCGCGGCCGCCGGGGCCGAGCTTCTTGCGGGCGCGTACCGAGATGTCGATCGGGGTGCCCTCGAAGCCGAACTCCTCGCGGAGCTTGCGCTCGACGAAGCGCTGGTAGCCGGCGTCCAGCGGCCCGGTGGTGAACAGCACGAAGCGCGGCGGGGCCACCCCGGCCTGGGTGGCGAACAGGATGCGCGGCGCCCGGCCACCGCGCACCGGGTGCGGGGTGGCCTGGACCAGGGCGGTGAGCCACTGGTTGAGCTGCGCGGTGGGGATGCGGGTCTCCCAGCTCGCTAGGGCCTTGCGCAGCGCCGGGGCGAGCTTGTCGACCGCACGGCCGGTCATCGCGGACAGGTTCAGCCGGATCGCCCAGGGGATGCGGCGCAGCTCCCGGTCGATCTCCTTGTCCAGGTAGTACCGGCGCTCGCTGTCCATCAGGTCCCACTTGTTGAAGGCGATGACCAAGGCCCGGCCCGCCTCCACGACCATGGAGAGGATCCGCTGGTCCTGCTCGCTGATCACCTCGCTGGCGTCGAGCAGCACCACCGCCACCTCGGCCGCCTCGATCGCGGAGGCGGTGCGCAGGCTGGCGTAGTACTCGGTGCCGCTGGCCTTGCCGACCCGCTTGCGCAGGCCGGCGGTGTCGACCAGCTGCCAGGTCTCCCCGCCGATCTCCACCAGGCTGTCCACCGGGTCGACGGTGGTGCCGGCGACCGCGTCGACCACCGCCCGCTCCTCGCCTGAGAAGCGGTTGAGCAGGCTGGACTTGCCGACGTTGGGGCGACCGACCAGGGCGACGCGGCGCGGGCCGCGCGGGCGGTTCTCCACGATCTTCGGCGCCTCGGGCAGCGCCTCCATGATGGCGTCGAGCAGGTCGCCGGAGCCGCGGCCGTGCAGCGCGGAGACCGGGAACGGCTCACCGAGGCCGAGCGACCAGAGCGCGGTCGCCTCCATCTCGATGGTTGCGTTGTCGGCCTTGTTCGCCACCAGGATCACCGGCTTGGCGCTGCGCCGCAGCATCTTCACCGCGGCCTCGTCCACATCGGTCGAGCCGACCATGGCGTCGACCACGAAGAGCACCACGTCGGCGGTGACGACGGCCGCCTCGGCCTGGGCGGCGATGGCCGCGGCCCGGTCCTTGGCGTCCGGCTCCCAGCCGCCGGTGTCCACCACGGTGAACGCCCGGCCGTTCCACTGCGCGTCGTACGGTACCCGGTCCCGGGTCACCCCGGGGATGTCCTCGACGACCGCCTGCCGGCGGCCGATGATCCGGTTGACCAGCGTGGACTTGCCCACGTTGGGACGGCCGACCACGGCCACCACCGGCTGCGGGCCGGTCGGCTCACCGGTCTCGAGCTCCGGCTCGCGCAGCTCGACCCAGCCTCCGAAGTCCTCGCTCATGCCACACCCTGCTCGGTGAGCAGCGCACGCAGCCGGGCGACGACCTCGTCGATGCCCAGCTCGGTGGTGTCCAGCACGACCGCGTCGGCGGCCTGCTGGAGCGGGTTGACCTTGCGGGTCGAGTCGAGCTTGTCCCGGCGGGCCAGGTCGGCGGCGGTCGCCGCGACGTCGGCGGCGTCCTCGGCGCTGCGCCGCTGGGCGCGGGCCGCCTCGGAGGCGGTCAGGTAGACCTTCAGGTCCGCGTCGGGCGCCACCACCGAGCCGATGTCGCGGCCCTCGACCACGATCCGGCCGGCCTCGGCGATCACCTGCCGCTGGCGGGCTACCAGCAGCTCGCGGACGGCGCCCACAGCGGCCACCGCGGAGACCGCGCCGGTCACCTCGGGACCGCGGATCGCCTTGGCCACGTCGACGCCGTCGGCGGTCACGCCGTACCCCTGGGGGTCGGTGCCGATGCGCAGGTCGACCTCGCCGGCGACCTTGGCCACCGACTCGGTGTCGGTCAGGTCGACGCCGGAGCGCAGCACCGCCCAGGTGAGCGCCCGGTACATGGCGCCTGTGTCGAGGTAGTGGGCGCCAAGGCTGACCGCGAGCCGCCGCGACACGGTGGACTTACCCGAACCGGACGGCCCGTCCACAGCGACCACGCAGCGCCCGGCCGGTACGTTTTCCTCCACCGTTGTCCTCCTCAGCCCGTACCTCGCGGGTCGCCGGTGTCCCCGGCGCCGTTGAGCGGTTGTTCCTATCGTCAATCATCCCGCGCCGCGCGGGTCGGCCGCGCGGTACGCCGCCAGGGGGCGACGCACGCCACCCGCCGGCCCGCGGGCCGCGTCGAAGCCTACCGGGAGCGGTACCCCGATCGTCGGGGTCAGTCACCGACCGCCTTGAACAGGGCGGCGACTTCCGCGTTGGTCAGCCGGCGCAGCCGCCCGGTGCGCAGGTCGCCGAGCTTGATCGGACCGATCGAGGTACGGATCAGCCGGGACACCGGGTGTCCCACCTCGGCCATCAGGCGCCGGACGATGTGCTTGCGCCCCTCGTGCAGGGTCAGCTCCACCTGGGCGGTTTTGCCCAGGGTGCCCACCACTTTGAAGGAGTCGACCTTTACCGGCCCGTCCTCCAGCTCGACGCCGGCCGTCAGCCGCTTGCCCAGGTTGCGCGGGATCGGCCCGGCCACCTCGGCGAGGTAGGTCTTGAGCACCTCGTACGACGGGTGCATGAGCTTGTGGGCGAGGGTGCCGTCATTGGTGAGCAGGAGCAGGCCCTCGCTGTCGGCGTCCAGCCGCCCGACGTGGTAGACCCGCTGCTCCAGCCGCGCGCCGATGAAGTCGGCGAGCTCGGTGCGGCCCTTCTCGTCGGCCATGGTGGTGACCACCCCGCGCGGCTTGTTCATCGCCACGTAGACCAGGCGGACGTCGGCCTGGAGCCGCTCGCCGTCGACGTGGATGACGTCGCGCGCCGGGTCCGCCTTGTCGCCGAGCTGGGCCACGCGGCCGTTGACGGTGACCCGGCGCCGGAAGATCAGGTCCTCGCAGGCGCGCCGCGAACCCACCCCGGCGGCGGCGAGCACCTTCTGCAGGCGCTCGGCGCCCTCGTACACGGGGGCGTCGGGCTTCGGGGCACGGTCATCGCGTCGCATCGGCAAGCTCTTCTACGTCGTCGGGGAGGAAGGGGGCCAGGGGCGGCAGGTCGTCCACCGAGTTCAGCCCCAGCTTCTCCAGGAACATCGTGGTGGTCCGGTAGAGGAACGCCCCGCTGTCCGCTTCGGTGCCGCACTCCTCGACCAGCCCCCGGGAGACCAGGGTACGGATCACGCCGTCGCAGTTGACACCCCGGATGGCGGAGATCCGCGACCGGGTCACCGGCTGCTTGTAGGCGATCACCGCGAGGGTCTCCAGCGCGGCCTGGGTCAGTCGGACCGTCTGGCCCTCCAGCACGAACCGCTCGACGTAGGTCGCGTATTCCGGGCGGGTGTAGAGACGCCAGCCACCCGCGGCCCGGCGCAGCTCGAAGCCGTGCCCGGCGGCGGTGTAGCCGGCCGCGATCTCATCGAGCATCGGCCCGATCCGCTCCGGGGACTGCTCCAGCACTTGGGCCAGGGTCAGCTCGCTGACCGGCTGGTCCACCACCAGCAGGATGGCCTCCAGGGCGCCGCGCAGCTCGGCGTCGTCGAGCAGCGGCGCGGGCTCCGGCGCCGGCGCCGCCCGCCGCCCCCGCTTCCCGGGTACGCCACTCGCGCCGCCCGGCGTCGCAGAGCCGACCGGCTCATCGGCACCAGAAGCGTCGGCGCCAACCAACTCGCCGCCGCCCAGAGCCTCAGCGCCAATCGGCTCGCCGGCGCCCGAAGCGTCAGGGCCGACCGGCTCGTCGACGGCCGGGGCGGTCTCGGCCGGCTCCCCCACTCCGCCGGTCACGCTCGGCTCGACGACCGGCGTCTCCGTCGACTCCCCCGGCGCCGCAGCGCCCTCCGCCATCGGATCTTGGACAGTTTCCGTTCCTGGCGAACGGTAGGTGTCCACGATCTCCGGCTCCGCACGCTCGGCGGGCGTCGGCTCGGCGGTGGTGGTGGCCGGCGCTGGCGGCTGCTCCGGGCTCGCGGGTGCCTGCGCGGCCGGCTCGGCCGGCTGCTCGTCGGCGCCCTCGGGCTTGGCTGGGGTGGGGCGTTCCCACGGGGGGATCCAGGCGGCGGCCTGGTCGGCCAGCGAGTCGCGGCGCTCCTCGTCGCTCATCGGGTCACTCCTGCGTCGTGGCCGGTTCGCCGGCGGGCGGGGTGGCCGGCTCCGGGGAGCCGGCGTACTCGTCGATGGTGAGTTCGGTGCCGCCGTCGGCGGAGCCGGTCCAGCGCACGGTCAGCTCCTCCAGCGCCTGCTCCTGGACGAAGGCGACCAGCCCCTGCCGGTAGAGCTCCAGCAGCGCCAGGAAGCGGGCCACCACCTCCAGGGTGATCTCGCAGTCGGCGCAGAGCAGCGAGAAGCTGGCGGTGCCGGCGCGGCGCAGCCGCTCGGAGATGATCTCGGCGTGCTCGCGGACGCTGACCCGGACCATGTGCACGTGCGCGATGGACACCTCGGGAACCGGCTTCGGGGTCATCGCCCTGAGCGCGAGCTTGAGCAGCCGCTCCGGGCCGATGCCGAGCACCAGGTCGGGCAGCGCCTCGGCGTACCGGGGTTCGAGGGTGACCGCCCGGGGATAGCGCCGGCCGCCGACCGACTCCAGCTCGGCGAGGTGCGCCGCCGCCTCCTTGTACGCCTTGTACTGCAACAGTCGGGCGAAGAGCAGGTCCCGGGCCTCCAGGAGGGCCAGGTCCTCCTCGTCCTCCACCTCGGCGGCGGGCAGCAGCCGGGCCGCCTTGAGGTCGAGCAGGGTGGCGGCGACCAGCAGGAACTCGCTGGTCTCGTCCAGGTCCCACTGGTCGCCCATGGCCCGCAGGTACGCGATGAACTCGTCGGTGACCTTGTGCAGGGCCACCTCGGTGACGTCCAGCTTGTGCTTGCTGATGAGCTGGAGCAGCAGGTCGAACGGGCCGGTGAAGTTGTCCAGCCGGACGGTGAAGCCGCTGGTCTCCTCGACGGTGGCCGGGGCGGCCGGCACCACGCCGTCGACCTCGGCGGCCAGCCCGGCGGCGGCCACGGCGTCACCGGCGCCGTGCGGCGCGAGGGGGTCGAGGGGCGGTGCGGTCACCGGAAAACCGTAGTCCACGGCCCGGACACCCGGCGTTCGGCCTACCGCTCCGCCTGGGCCGCGATCACCTCACGGGCGAGCTGCCGGTAGTTGCGCGCGCCGGAGGAGGCCGGGTCGAGGGTGGTGATCGGGGCGCCGGCCACGGTCGACTCGGGGAACTTCACGGTCTTGGTGATCACGGTCTGGTAGACCTTGTCGCCGAACGCCTCCACCACCCGCTGGAGCACCTGGCGGCAGTGGGTGGTGCGGCTGTCGTACATGGTGGCGAGGATGCCCTCGAGCTCGAGGTCGAAGTTGAGCCGCTCGCGCACCTTGTCGATGGTGTCCAGCAGCAGCGCGACCCCGCGCAGGCTGAAGAACTCGCACTCCAGCGGGATGAGCACGCCGTGCGCCACGGTCAGCGCGTTGATCGCCAGCAGCCCCAGCGAGGGCTGGCAGTCGATCAGGATGAAGTCGTACTCCTTGCGGACCGTGCGGAGCACCCGGGCCAGGGCCATCTCCCGGGCCACCTCGTTGACCAACTGGATCTCGGCGGCGGAGAGGTCGATGTTGGCGGGGAGCAGGTGCAGCCCCGCGACGTCGGTCTTGATCAGGACGTCCTCGGCGGTGACGTCGTCCTGCATGAGCAGGTTGTAGACCGACAGGTCGAGGTTGTGCGGGTTGACGCCCAGGCCGACCGAGAGTGCCCCCTGCGGGTCGAAGTCGACCAGCAGCACCTTGCGGCCGTACTCGGCGAGCGCGGCGCCCAGGTTGATGGTGGTCGTGGTCTTGCCGACGCCACCCTTCTGGTTGGCCATCGCGATGATCCGGGCCGGGCCGTGCCGGTCGGTCGGCATCGGCTCCGGGATCGGCTTGCGCATGGTGTAGGCGGCCGGGTCGGCCGGACCGAGGTCGGCGCCGAGCGTCGCCTGCTGCTCACGGAGCTCCGACGTCCAGGTCTCGGCACGGTCCTCGTTGCCTGCCATGTCCTCGTTGCCCCCTCCCGACGACCACCTGGCGTCGGAGCCGTCCGACGTCCCTCGCGGCGCCGCTGCGCACCCCCGGTTCGTCGCCCCTGAGGTCCGCGCCGATGCCGACTGTACGCCACGTGCCAGCAGCGCGTTCGGTACCGGGTCGGCGTGTCGGCCGGCCCGCGGTGGCCGGACGGTCCGAAGAGGTCAGCCGCGGGCCCGCGGGTGGGCGGTCGCGTAGACCTCACGCAGCCGTTCCACGGTGACCAACGTGTACACCTGGGTGGTGGTCACCGACGCGTGGCCGAGCAGTTCCTGCACCACCCGGACGTCGGCACCGCCGTCGAGCAGGTGGGTGGCGAAGGAGTGCCGCAGCGTGTGCGGGGAGACGGCGTCGGGTCCGTCCACCGGCAGGCCGGCCCGGGCGGCCGCGCCGCGCAGGATCGCCCAGGCGCCCTGCCGGCTCAGCGCGCCGCCCCGGGCGTTGACGAAGACCGCCGGGGTGCCCCGGCCGGCGGCGAGCAGGGCCGGGCGGCCCCGGACCAGCCAGGCGCGCACCGCCTCGACGGCGTACCCGCCCATCGGGACCAGCCGGGTGCGGCCGCCCTTGCCGCGCAGCAGCACGGCCCCGTCGGCCAGGTCCAGGTCGTCCACGGCGGCGCCGACCGCCTCGGAGATGCGCGCGCCGGTGCCGTACAGGAACTCCAGCAGCGCCCGGTCGCGCAGTGTGCGGGGCGCCGCGTCGCCGGTGGCGGTGACCGGGCCGGCGGCCTCCAGCAGCCGGATCACGGCATCGACCGGCAGCGCCCGGGGCAGCCGGCGCGCCGGGGTGGGCGGCCGGACGTCGCGGGCGGGATCGGCCCCGGCCATCCCCTCGCGCAGCGCGAAGCGGTGCAGGCCGCGGACGGCGCTGGCGGCGCGGGCGGCGGAGGAGACGGCGAGCGGCGGGTGCGCGGCGTCGCCGGCGCGCAGCCGGGCCAGGTGGCCCTCGACCTCGGCGGCCCCGACGGCGGCCAGGTCGCTCACCCCGGCGGCGGCCAGGGTGGCCAGGTAGCGGTCCAGGTCCCGGCGGTACGAGGCGAGGGTGTTGGCGGAGAGCCCACGTTCGACGGTGAGGTGGTCCAGGTAGCCCCGGACCGCACGGCGCAGGGCCGGCGCGGGTTCCGCGCCGGCCCCTGCCGTGTCGGTGGTCAGGCGGTCGCCCCTCAGGCCAGCACGTCGGCCAGCGGCAGCATGCCCATGCCGTGCGCCTCGGCGACCGGGCCGTAGACGACCTGGCCGGCGTGGGTGTTCAGGCCCAGCGCCAAAGCCGGGTCGCGGCGCAGCGCCTCCTGCCAGCCGCGGTTGGCCAGCTCGAGGGCGTACGGCAGGGTGACGTTGGTCAGCGCGTGGGTGCTGGTGTTCGGCACCGCGCCGGGCATGTTCGCCACGCAGTAGAAGATCGACTCGTGCACCTTGTAGACCGGGTCGGCGTGCGTGGTCGGGCGCGAGTCCTCGAAGCAGCCGCCCTGGTCGATGGCGATGTCGACGAGCACGCTGCCCGGCTTCATCCGGGAGACCAGCTCGTTGGAGATGAGCTTCGGCGCCTTCGCGCCGGGCACCAGCACCGCGCCGATGACCAGGTCCGCGTCCAGCACGGCCCGCTCGATCTCGTACGCGTTGGAGGCGACGGTCTGCAGGTGACCGCGGTAGATGGCGTCGGCCTGGCGCAGCCGGGCGACGTTCTTGTCCAGCAGCAGCACCTCGGACTGCAGGCCGAGCGCGATGGCGGCGGCGTTCATGCCGGAGACGCCGGCGCCGATGACCACGGTCTTGGCGGCGTACACGCCGGAGACGCCGCCGGGCAGCACGCCCCGTCCCCCGCCGGTGCGCATCATGTAGAAGGCGCCGACCTGCGGGGCGAGCCGACCGGCCACCTCGGACATCGGGGCGAGCAGCGGCAGCGAGCGGTCGGGCAGCTCGACGGTCTCGTACGCGATGCCGGTGACCTTGCGGTCGAGCAGCGCGTCGGTGCACTCCTTGGAGGCCGCCAGGTGCAGGTAGGTGAAGAGCACCTGCCCCTCGCGCATCCGGTGGTACTCCTCGGCGATGGGCTCCTTCACCTTGAGCACCAGCTCGGCGGCGTCCCAGACCTCGTCGGCGGTGCCCAGGATCTTCGCGCCGGCGGCGGCGAACTCGTCGTCGGTGATGCTGGAGCCCACGCCCGCGCCGGACTCGACGAAGACCTCATGGCCGTGGCGGGTGAACTCGTTGACGCCCGCGGGCGTGATCGCCACGCGGTACTCGTGGTTCTTGACCTCGCGTGGGATTCCGACCTTCACGATGCAGACACCTTCCTTCGGGGCAGCGCACCCCCGACTGCTCGGCGCCGCGGCGGCCCCATTGCCGACGCGGTCCACCGGTCCCGCCGGCGGCAGTCTAGGCCCGTGCGAACGCGCCGGAGGGCAGCACAGTGACATCCGGTGCCCGGTCGTCCTGACGATGTGTCAGGCATGAACCGGACTGGGCGGTGGAGACCGCCTCAGCCGTCAGGACACTATTGGGTAAACATCGTCCCACCATTGGGTCTGCGGTGCGGACAGGACGCCAGTGGATCACTAAGGTGTCCGCTCATGACCACTCCTCCGTACCAGCAGTACCCGCAGGGCGTTTCGGACAAGAGCAAGACCATCGCGGGTATCCTCGGCATCCTGCTCGGCAGCTTCGGCGCCGGGCGTTTCTACATGGGCGACACCAAGACCGGCGTGCTCCAGCTCGTGGTGAGCATCGTGACCTGCGGTCTCGGCGGCATCTGGGGCCTCATCGACGGCATCCTGATCCTGGTCAACGGCGGCGTCGACGGCCAGGGCCGCCCGCTGCGCGACTGAGCGTCCGACACACGAAGGGGCCGCGCGTGCTGAGCACCGCGCGGCCCCTTCGTCGTGTCCGGTCCCGCTCAGCGGGGCAGCGGCGCCTCCGGGCGGCGCAGCTCCGTGAAGCCGGTCTCCCGGGCCCGGGCGGCGGCGAGCAGCCCGGCCACGCAGGAGGCGTTGGTGATCTCCCCGGCCAGGACCATCCGCACCGCCTCGTCGAGGTCGACCCGGACCACCTGCAGGTCGGCCTCCTCGTCGCGCCGGTCGTGCCGCTGGTCGGGCGGCACATCGGCGAGGTCGCGGGCCAGGAAGACCCGGACCACCTCGTTGGTGAACCCCGGCGAGCTGTGCAGGTCGACCAGGACGTCGACGGTGCCGGCGGTGAGGTCGGCCTCCTCCGCCAGCTCCCGAACGGCGGCGGCGGCCAGGTCCTCGCCGCGGACGTCCATCAGCCCGGCCGGCAGCTCCCAGAGGTGCCGGCCCACCGGGTGCCGGTACTGCCGGATCAGCACCACCTGACCGGCGTCGTCCAGCGCCACCACCGCCACCGCGCCGACGTGCGTGACGTAGTCCCGGGCGGCGGTGCCACCACCGGGCATGGTGACGTCGTCGCTGACCACCGAGAAGATCCGGCCGGACCAGATCTCCCGGTGGCCGGTCACCTCGTACCGGTGCTCGACGGCGCTCACGACGCGGACGCCGCCTTCGCGGCGGCGGCGCCGTTGCGGCTCGCCTTCGCGGCCGCGGCCTCCGGCGGGGCAGTCTCCAGGTCGACCGGGAGCTGGTCCGCCTGGGAGTACGCGACGGCGGCCTTGACGAACGCGGCGAACAGCGGGTGCGGCCGGGTCGGCCGGCTCTTCAGCTCCGGGTGCGCCTGGGTGGCCACGAAGAACGGGTGCAGCTCCCGGTCCAGCTCGATGAACTCGACCAGCCGGCCGTCCGGCGAGGTGCCGGAGAACCGCAGGCCGGCCTTGCTGAGCTGGTCGCGGTAGGCGTTGTTCACCTCGTACCGGTGCCGGTGCCGCTCGCTGACCTCGGTGCTGCCGTACGCCTCGGCGACCAGCGAACCCTCGGTCAGCTTCGCCGGGTACGCCCCGAGCCGCATGGTGCCGCCCAGGTCGCCCTTGCCGGCGACGATGTCCTCCTGGTCGGCCATGGTCGCGATGACCGGGTGCTTGGCCTCCTCGTCGAACTCCAGCGAGTTCGCCCCGTCCAGGCCGGCCAGGTGGCGGGCCACCTCGATCGTCATGCACTGCAGGCCGAGGCAGAGGCCGAGCAGCGGGATGCCGTTCTCCCGGGCGTACCGGGCGGTGCCGATCTTGCCCTCGATGCCCCGGACGCCGAAGCCCCCCGGGATGACGATGCCGTCCACGCCGGCCAGGGCGGCGGCCGCGCCGGCCGGGGTGACGCAGTCGTCGCTGGGCACCCAGCGCAGCTGCACCCGGGCCCGGTGGCCGAAGCCGGCGGCCCGGATCGCCTCGCTCACCGACAGGTACGCGTCGGGCAGGTCGACGTACTTGCCGACCAGCGCCACGGTCACCGTGTGGCGCGGCTGGTGCACCCGCTCCAGCAGGTCGTCCCAGCGGGTCCAGTCGACGTCCCGGAAGGAGAGGCCCAGCCGGCGCACCACGTACGCGTCGAGGCCCTCCCGGTGCAGCACCTTCGGGATGTCGTAGATGCTCGGCGCGTCCGGCGCGGCCGTGACCGCCTCCCGGTCCACGTCGCAGTAGAGGGAGAGCTTCTCCTTGACCTTGTCCGGGATGTCCCGGTCGCAGCGCAGCACCAGGGCGTCCGGCTGGATACCGATGCTGCGCAGCTGCGCCACCGAGTGCTGGGTCGGCTTGGTCTTCAGCTCGCCCGACGGGGCCAGGTAGGGCACCAGCGAGACGTGCAGGTAGAAGCAGTTGTCCCGGCCGAGGTCGTGGCGGACCTGGCGGATCGCCTCCAGGAACGGCAGCGACTCGATGTCGCCGACCGTGCCGCCGACCTCGGTGATCACCACGTCGGGGAGGTGGCCCTCGGCGTCCGGCTCCCCCATGCCGAGGATCCGCGACTTGATCTCGTTGGTGATGTGCGGGATGACCTGGACCGTGTCGCCCAGGTACTCGCCGCGCCGCTCCTTGGCGATCACGTCCGAGTAGATCTGGCCGGTGGTGACGTTCGCCTTGCCGGACAGGTCCCGGTCGAGAAAGCGCTCGTAATGGCCGACGTCGAGGTCGGTCTCCGCGCCGTCCTCGGTGACGAAGACCTCACCGTGCTGGAACGGGTTCATCGTCCCGGGGTCGACGTTGAGGTACGGGTCGAGCTTCTGCATCACCACGCGCAGCCCGCGCGCGGTGAGCAGATTGCCGAGGCTGGAGGCGGTGAGGCCCTTACCCAGCGAGGAGGCGACGCCCCCGGTGACGAAAATGTGCCTGGTCGTCCGTGCTGAAGGGGCCAAGGCCTGCTCCCGTGTCGTCCGTAGCGGTCGTGCGAACCGCCGAGCCGATCAGCCAAGTGATCACGCGATCCACGGGACTCCACGGTAACACCTCTCCGGGCCCGGACCGGCGTCGCACCCGCCGTACGGGCACGTGAAACCGGGTCGGACTCAGGCGGAGGGCACCTCGGTCGATGCCGGGCGGCCCTGGGCCGGCACCCGCGCCGGCTGGTCCACGCCCGCCGTGGGGGTGCCGTCGCCGGCCCCGCCCGGGGCACCGCCCGGACCGCCGTCGGCGTCGGACCGGGCCGGACCGCCCGGCTCGACACCGGCTGAGTCGCCGCCGCCCGGGCGGTCGCCGTCGGTGGGGCCGCCACTGGCCGGGCCACCGGGGCCCTCGTCCCCCGGCCGGCCGGTGCCGGGCTGGGTGCGGTCGGTGGCGTGGTCGAGCACCCGCAGCGCGGCCAGCGCCGCCATCGGCACCACCAGGGCGGCCGCCGCGCCGGCCACGTCCAGCGCCGAGCCGCCGAGCAGCCCGCCGATGCCGGCGGCCACGCCGGTGCCGGCCATGGCGGCCCGGATCGCCGGGTAGATGCCGAACAGCCGCATCAAGCCGCCCCAGGGCTGGAGCAGGGCGAGCCAGACCAGCGCCGCGCCGGCCACGGCCAGCACGGTGAGCGGGCTGTTGAACAGGGCCTCCAGGTTGGCGGTGCTGGCGCGGTGCACGGTCAGCCCGCCGGTGCCGTCGCCGAGGGCGGCGAGGAACCGCCCGACGGTGCCCCGCTCGGCCTCCGGCCGGCGCAGGTCGACGACGGCGAAGCCGATGGTCAGCGCCAGCCCGGCCATGGTGGCCCAGGCCAGCCGGCTCACGGTCAGCCAGCCGCCGGTGCAGATCGCGGCGGCGACGCTCAGCCCGGCGGTGAGTGCGATCGCGCCGATCGAGTCCGCCCCCAGGTAGGGACTGCCGACGACCACCACGGCGATGCCGCCGACGGCCACCATCACCATCGGCCGCCAGGGCCGGCGGACCCGCTGGGCGAGCCAGCCGCCGCAGAGCAGCGACCCGGCGATGAACACGCCCAGGCCGACGGTGCCGAGACCGGCGAACCGGCCGCCCTCCAGCGCGGAGTAGCCGATGACGCCGTTGAGCTGCAACCGGGAGCCGGTGACCACGTCCACCCCGACCACCAGGGTGGCCAGGCCGGCGACCGCGCCGAGCGGGCCGAGGGTGCTCCCGTGCCCGGGGAGGAACCGGACCGCCGCGGTGCCGCCGACGATCAGCAGCGCGGTCACCGTGCCGAACCACCAGCCGGCGTGGTCGCCCCGCCACCAGGGGGCGGCGTCGGCGAGCAGCGCGGCCGGCACGGCCAGCGCGGCGGCGATCAGCAGCAGCTCGACCACCGCCACCACCTGCCGGGACACCGGTTCGGGCCCGTGCGGGCCGGCGTGCCGGCGGGCCCGGCGCAGCAGCGGCAGCACCGCCACCGCGAGGGCCACCTGGGCCGCGGCGAGCAGGACGAAGAACCAGCCGGCCACCCGGCGCTGCGCGGCCGCCTCGCGGTCCGCGTCGGCCGGCTGGTCGATGGCGGTCCGCAGGTCGGCCGGCCGGTCGCCGACGGAGACCGCGGGACGGCCGAGGAAGAGCCGCTCGGGCATCGGGCGGCCCAGCGCGGCGAGGGCGGTGGGCGCCAGGTCGACCAGTTGCAGGTAGCCCTCCCGGGCGGTGGTCGGCGAGGTCAGCCAGCCCCCGTCCCAGCCCGGACCGTCGGCGACCGCCACGTGCAGCCGGGACGGCTCGTCGGTGTCGGAGATCCCGGCGACCATGACCATCGAGCGGGGTGGCCGGGCGGCGAGCACCCGGGCGAGCTGGGCGTCGGCCTGCCGGGCCTGGGCGGTCCGGACCGTCGGGTCGTCGGCGTCGACGGTGCCCAGGTCGACGATGCTGAGCACGCACGAGCCGAGTAGCTTCGCCGGGTCGGCGGGGAGGACCGGCGCGTACCGGTCGACCCGGCCGAACGGTCGGGCGGCGGCCACCGCGGCGCCCGGCCCGACCGCCACCGAGCACCGGACGGACTCGGACAGTGCTCCCGGGGTGGTGCCCCAGGAGAGCTTGTCCTGGTTGTAGGCGACGACGCTCTCCTGGTCGGGCAGGTTGGCGCCGATCCCGTCGGGCTGCTCGATGCTCACCCCGGCGACCGGGCAGCCACCGACCCGGCGGGTGCCGTTCCAGGCGGCGAAGTTGCCCGCGCCGAGGGTGAGCCAGCCGTCGACCGGACAGGTGGGCCGGTGCGCGGAGCGCGCCGACAGAGAGCCGATCGAGCCCTCCTCGGCCATCCGCCACAGCGTCGGCGTGGTCTGCGGGTCGACGTCGTCCCAGCGCAGCCCGGCCACCCCGGCCAGCACGACGAAGTCGGCGCTGCGGCCGGGGCTGCCGTGGTCCGGCCGGGCGGCCAGCGCGGTGATGCCCAGCGCCACCACGAGGAGGGTCAGCAGGACCGGGGTGAGTCTGCGCAGCATCACCGGGCCTCCGTCGACGGCACCGGCGCCAGGTCGGCGTAGAGGGTGGCCAGCGCGGCCACCGTGTCCGCCTCGGTCGGCCAGGTCGCGGCCCGGGCGGCGCCCCGGCGGGCCAGCTCGCCCCGGCGGGTCTCGTCGTCCAGCAGGTCGCGGACCGCCGCGTCGACCGCGTCGACGTCGTCGGCGGGGATCAGCACCGCGGCGTCGCCGACCAGCTCCGGCAGCCCGCCCACGGCGGTCGCCACCAGGGGCACGCCGGCGCGCAGCGCCTCCTGGGCGAAGAGCTGCCGGGCCTCCCAGTCGCTGGTGACCACGGCCAGGTCCGCGCCGGCGAGCAGGTCGGCCACGTCGGTGCGGTGCCCGAGCAGGGTCACCGGGGCCCGGGCCGCCGAGATCCGGGCGGCGAGTTGCAGGTACGCGGGCCCGCTGCCGGCGATCACCACCACCGGCGCGGGCTTGCGGCTGCGCCACCGGGCGGCGGCGTCGACCAGGACGTCGTACCGCTTCTGCGGGTGCAGCCGGCCCACCGAGAGGATCAGCGGACGGTCGGGGGCGACCCCGAACTCGGCGCGGACGGCGCCCCGGCGGCGGCGCGGCGCGGGCAGCGTCGGCGCGGCGACCGGGGCGAGGCGGGCGTCGGCGGCGCCCAGCGCGGCGGCCCGCTCGACCAGGTCTGCGGAGGCGCCCAGGGCGACCCGGACGTTCCGGGCGACGACCCGCTCGACGAGCCGGGACACCTGGCCCCGCAGCCCGCCGGCGAGGACGGCGTTGTGCCAGGTCACCACCAGCGGGGCGGCCGGCCGGGCGAGGACGGCGACGAGGCCGGCCCGCAGCCCGTGCGCGTGGACCACGTCCACCGGGGTGTCGGTGAGCGCCCGGCGCAGCGCGGCGACGGCCCGCGCGTCGGCGGGGGTGGGGCTGGCCGGGATCTCCACCGGTGTGAACCGGGCACCCACCCCGGTGAAGTCGAACTGGTCCTGGGTGGCGGCCGGGCCGCAGACCAGCACGGACGCGCCGGCGGCGGCCAGTCCCCGGGCCACCGAGCGGACGTGCTGCCCCACGCCGCCAGTGCTGGAGGCCAGCACCAGGGCCACCGAGCCGGACCACCGCGGCGCCGACGAGGCGTCCGTCATGAGGAAATGCTCTCCTTCCCGTCACCCCGTCCCGAGGGGTGCTGGTCCTCCCGCGAGCCGTCGGACCCGCCGGGTGGGCGTCGCCGGCCGAGCCGGCGGGCCACGGCGGTGAGCAGCGGGCGCACGTCCCGTTCGTCGGTCAGCCAGGCTACGGCGAGGAACAGCGCGCCGACCACGGCCCCGGACAGCATGCCCTGTACCAGCGCCTCCCCCGTCGTCGGGGTCCCGCCGGCCAGGCCGGCGAGCCACCGGGAGGTGAGCGCTCCGCCGGACCCGGCGACCACCGCGGCCAGCAGGCCGGCGGCCCCGGCCCGGCCGACACCGGCGAGGGCGTCCCGACCGGCGGAACGCACCACGGCGGCGACCAGCAGACCACCGAGCACCAGCATGCCCCCGGAAGTGGCCAGCGTCACGGCTGACACCCGGTCGGCGAGCGGCAACGCATGCCCGAGCAGGATCGCCAGGGCCGGCACGGTCAGCCAGCCCACCGCGGTGGCGACCGTCGCGGCCCGGGTCGCGCCCCGGGCGTAGAGGGCCCGGGTGAGGACGGCGAAGAGGCCGTAGCCGAGCAGCCCGGGGGCGAAACCGGCGATCGCCGCCGCGGCGGTGCGCGCCGGCTCGGGCGCGAAGAAGAAGTGCCCGATCGGCACCGCCGTGCCGACCAGCGCGGCGGCACCGAGCAGGCTGAACAGCACCACGCCGCGCACCGCCGGGGCGAGCGTCTCCCGGTAGGTCCGTTCGTCGCCGGCCGCCCGCGCCGACACCAGGGTCGGGTACGCGGCCACGGCGAGCGGCACCGCGAGCACCGACCAGGGCAGGAAGTAGATCGTCTGGGCGATGTTGTAGATGCCGGGGTTGGCCTGGGCCCCGTAGGAGACCTGGTTGAGCGCCACCATCAGGGCGACCTGCTGGGCCGCGACGGTGACCACCCCGGCGACGGCCAGCCCACCGACCCGGGCGCGGGCGTCGGCGGGGAACCGGTAGCCCGGGCGCAGCGGCAGCCGCAGCCGGCGCAGCGGGATGAGCAGGGAGAGCGAGAGCACGACCACGCCGAGCGTGGTGCCACCGGCGAGGAGCAGCTCGCCGCCCGCGCTGACCCGCCCGACCGTGGCCGATCGCCCCTCGGCGGCGGTGAACCCGAGGTAGACGGCGATGACGGTGATGCTGGACAGCAGCGGGGCGATCACCGGCCAGGCGAACCGCCGGTGCGCCTGGAGCACCCCGGTCAACACGATGCCGACGCCGTAGAGCGGCAGCTGGGGGGCGAACAGCCGCAGCATCCGCGCCCCGGCCTCGCGCTGGACCTCGCTGAGACCGGACCCCTGCAGCGCGACCAGCGGGTCCGCGAGCAGCGCCACCAGCACGGCGAGGGGCACCAGCAGGGCGAGCACCCAGGTGAGCAGGGCACCGGTGGTGGCGGCCACCGCCCGCCGGTCGCCCCGCTCCGCGGCCGCCGCCAGCAGCGGCACGACGAGGCTGGCCAGCGCCCCGCCGGCGACGATCTCGAAGATGAAGTTCGGCAGGTTGTTCGCCACCACGTACGCGCCGCCCAGGTCGGTGGGGGCGAGCGTCCAGGTGAAGACGGCGGTGCGGCCGAAGCCGGCGAGCCGGCTGACCACGGTGAGGACGGCGATGAGGGCGGCCGCTCCGGCCAGGCGGCCGGCGCCGGCGCGGGGTGCCGGTTTCTTCACGTCAGTCGGCGAGCCGGCCCAGCTCGTCGAGTTCCCGCAGCCCCGGGGTCTGCTGGATCACCTGGGTGAAGCTGACCTTCTCGCTGGCGGCGGTGAGCGCGGCGAGCACGGCGAGCACGCCGGCCCGGCCGAGCGGCCCGGTACGCGCGGCCAGGCTCACCCCGAGCAGGGCGCCGAGCGCGTTGGCGCCGCTGTCGCCGAGCATCACCCGCTCGTCGAGGTCCTCCCGGACCAGCCCGGCGGCGGCGCCGACCGCGCCGGCGGCGATGCCGCCGTAGGGACCGCGGGTGAGCGGCGCGCCGAGCAGCATGCCGGACTTGAGCGCCCGGCCGGGCCGCAGGTCGAGCAGGTTGAGCAGGTTGGCGGTGCCGGCCACCACGCCGGCGCCGAGGAGCACGTCCAGGCCACGGCCGAGGGCGCCGGCACGCTGCCGGCGGGGGTGCGCGGCGACCCGCTTGTCGGCGGCGAGCAGCGCGGCCGCGCCGAGGCCCGCCGCGCCCACCCCGGCGATCTTGACCAGGCCGGCGGTGACCCGCCCCTCGCGGAGCGCGGCCAGGTGCCCGGCGAAGCCCTTGGCGGCCTTCTGCTCCGGGCGCGCCCCGACGACGTCGTCGTACAGGCCGACCGTGCCGGCGCCCACCCCGGCGAGCAGCGCGGCGGCGCCGGCCGGGGCGCCGCCCGCACCGACAGCGGCCGCGGTGGCCGCCCCGACGGCCAGGGCGGGACCGGCGGCCAGGGTGACGGTGCGACCGCGGAAGTTGGTGCGCTCCAGCGCCGGCGCGCCCGGCGAGGTGCGCACCTCCCGCAGCACGTAGCGGGCGGCGACCGCCCCCACGCCGACGGCCAGCAGCCGACCCAGTCTCACGCGACTCCTCCGATCCGGTTTCCCAGCGCGACGCGGTGCAGACCGGACAGCCGGCCGCTCACTGGGGCAGTTTAGGCAGTAGCGCCGCGGCGTTGTCACCGACGCCGTACTGGCCGGCCTTCTTCTCGGTCAACTGCTGCACCAGGGCGAGCGTGGTGACGAGCTGACCCTGCACGGTGTTGGCGTTGTCGATGGTCGAGATGGTCTGGGAGAGCACCGGGTCGCCCCGGACCACGGCGACCACGTTGCCGCCGGCCGAGCCCATGCCGCCGACCACGATCGCCCCGGTCCGGTCGAACTGCTCGGCGACCTTCACCACCGACTCGTCCTTCTTCGCCGAGTCCTTGTCCACGTACGGCTGGCCGCTGACCAGCACGACCGCCTCGGCGGCGCCGGAGACCTTGTCCTCCGGGGTGAGGTACCCGGCGGTCGCGTAGGCCTGGAGCACCGCCCGGCGGTCGGCCTCGGTGACGGCCGGGCTGCCCTGCGGCCGGTCCAGCAGCACGCTGGCGAGCAGCGCGCTGGAGGTCTCCACGCCGTGCCCGTTGCCCGGCAGGCCCGAGGTGGGGACGCTGTTCGGGCGGGCGGCCGTGACGGCGAGCTCGAGCAGGTTGTTGTTGCTGTCCGGGTTGATGAACTTGTCCTGGACGTCGATGCGGCCGGTGACGTTGGCCCCGGCGAGCTGGAGCATCTTCACCACGCCCTCGGTGTGGTCCCGCCCGCTGGGCAGGCTGAGCACCAGCACCCGGCGGCCGGTCAGCTTGCCGGGGAGGACGACCTGCGCCATCTCGGCGGCGAAGTCCTCCTCCATGTCCAGTTCCTTCTGGAGGCTGTTGACCGACTGGCGCATTTGCGAGTTGTCCTTGCGCAGCGCGTTGACGTTCTCCTTGAGCGAGTCGGCGACCGGCCCGTTCAGGGCGGCCGTGCCGACCACCAGGCCGATCGCCAACGCCAGGAAGACCGCGGTCAGGGACACCACGTGGTAGCGGAAGTTGATCACGCTGAGAGCCTCTTGATCGTCGGGGAGCTAGAAGAGCTGGCCGAGCTGGAACACGAAATTGTCCCACCATTCGGAGACCACGCCCAAATACGCCTTCCCGACGGTGGAGACGGCCACGGCGGAGGCCATCGCGGCCAGCGCCGCCAGGACGAGCAGCAGCAGCGACGAGCCGGAGATGCTCTGCCGGTAGAGCCGGCTCACGCCCTTGGCGTCGACCAGCTTGCCGCCCACCTTCAACCGGGTCAGGAACGTCGAGGCCATGCCGCCCCGGCCCTTGTCCAGGAACTCCACCAGGGTGGCGTGGGTGCCGACGGCCACCAGCAGCGAGGCGCCCTTCTCGTCGGCCAGCAGCATGGCCAGGTCCTCGCTGGTCGCCGCGGCCGGGAACGTGATCGCCGGCACCCCCAGGCCGTCGACCCGGGCCAGGCCGGGCGCCCGGCCGTCCGGGTAGGCATGCACGATCACCTCCGCGCCGCAGCGCAGCACGTCGTCGGTGACCGAGTCCATGTCGCCGATGATCATGTCGGGCGTATAGCCGGCCTCGACCAGGGCGTCCGCGCCCCCGTCCACGCCGATCAGCACCGGCTTGAACTCCCGGATGTACGGGCGCAGCACATCCAGGTCGGCCTTGTAGTCGTAGCCCCGGACCACGATCAGGCAGTGCCGGCCCTGGATCTGGGTCTCGATCTCCGGCACGCCGACGCCGTCGAGCAGCAGGTCGCGTTCCTGCTTGAGGTAGTCCATGGTGTTGGCGGCGAACGCCTCCAACTGCACCGACAGACCCTCGCGGGCGTCGGCCATCGACTTGGCCACCGTCTCCGCGTCCTGCAGCGCGCCGTGCGCGACCGGCTCCTCCCCGACGAAGACCGTGTTGCCCTCGATCCGGACGACGTCACCCTCGCGGACCTGCTCGAAGATGCCCTCCCCCAGGTCGTCCAGGAGCGGGATGCCGGCGGAGATCAACACCTCGGGGCCGAGGTTCGGGTACCGCCCGGAGACCGACGGCTTGGCGTTGAGCACGGCGGCGACACCGACAGCGACCAGCGAGTCAGCGGCCACCCGGTCCAGGTCGACGTGGTCGATGACCGCGATGTCGCCGGGCCGGAGCCGGCCGACCAGCCGTTTCGTCCGGCGGTCGAGGCGCGCGGTGCCGAGGACAGAGCCCGGTTCCGTGCTCCGGTTCCGGCGCAACGTGGGTAGACGCATCGTGACCATCCTGGCATGTGAGGCAGGGTTTGCTGTCGCGACATGCCTGAGCAGGGCCGCCTACCCAGGGAAGCACACCAGAGCGCACGCCGGTGTGCTTGCGCTCACAAACCCGGGATCACGGACGCCTTTCCTTGGCCGCCACGGCCAGGAGTTCCTCGGCATGCGCGATACCCAGATCGGAATCCGGCAAACCTGCCAGCATCCGGGCGAGCTCCCGGGCCCGCTCCGTGTCCTCCACCACCCGCACCCCGCTGGTGGTCACCGCTCCCCCGGTGTCCTTCGCCACCACCAGGTGCCGATCGGCGAACGCGGCCACCTGCGGCAGGTGGGTGACGACGAGCACCTGGTGGCTGCGGGCCAGTCGGGCCAGCCGCCGGCCGATCTCCACCGCGGCCTGCCCGCCGACGCCCGCGTCGACCTCGTCGAAGACCAGGGTCGGCGGGCCGCCGGACCCGGCGAAGACCACCTCGATGGCGAGCATCACCCGGGACAGCTCACCGCCGGAGGCGCCCCGCTGCAACGGCAGCGCGGGCGCGCCCGGGTGGGCCAGCAGCCGCAGCTCCACCTCGTCGGCGCCGTCCGGGCCGACGCCCGCCTCCACGCCGTTGACCGGCAGGCTCGGCTCGGCCCGGCCCACCGGCCGGGGCAGCACCGCCACCTCGATCCGGGCGTGCGGCATGGCCAGCCCGGCCAGCTCGACGGTGACCTGCTCGGCGAAGCGGACCGCCGCCTCCCGGCGGGAGGTGGAGACCCGCCCGGCCAGCTCGGCCACCTCCCCGGCCAGCCGGGACGACTCCTTCTCCAGCTCGTCCAGCAGCTCGTCCGAGGTGTCCAGGTCGGACAGCCGGGTGCGCGCCCGCTCGGCCCAGGCGATCACCCCGTCCACGTCGTCGGCGTACTTGCGGGTCAGCCCGCGCAGCGCGGCCCGGCGCTCGTAGACGGCCTGCAGCCGGGCCGGGTCGGCGTCCAGCGCGGCGAGGTACGCCGACAGCTCCGCGGAGACGTCGGTGACCAGGGTGGCCGCCTCCTCCAGCCGCAGCGCCAGCTCGCCGAGGGCCGGGTCGGTGCCGGCCTGCGCCTCCAGGGTGCGCCGGGCGGTGCCGAGCAGGGTGCCGGCGTCCGGGGTGTCGTCGGCCGCCTCCACGCCGCCGGCCACGCACTGCTGGGCGAGCTGGGCGGCGGTGCGCAGCCCCTCGGCGTGCTCCAGGCGCTGCGCCTCCGCCTTCAACTCGTCGTCCTCGCCGGGCTGCGGGTCGACCCGGGTGATCTCGTCGAGGCCGAGCCGGAGCAGGTCCGCCTCCTGGTTGCGTTCGCGGGCGTTACGGCGCCGGTCGGCCAGGTCGTCGACCACCGCCCGCCACCGCGTGTACGCCTCACGCAAGGCGTCGAGCAGCTTCTCGTGCTCCGGGCCGGCGAACCGGTCGAGCGACGCCCGCTGCTCGGCCGGGCGCAGCAGCCGCAGCTGGTCGGACTGGCCGTGCACGGCCACCACCTGCTCGCCGACCTCGCCCAGCATCGACACCGGCATGCTGCGGCCGCCCAGATGCGCCCGGGACCGACCCTCCACGGTGACCGTGCGGCTCAGCAGCACCGACCCGTCCTCGTCGGGCTCGCCGCCGGCGTCGGTGATCCGGGCGTGCACCGTCCCGGCCACCCGGCCGTCCAGCCGCAGCCGCCCCTCCACCACCGCGCGGCCCGGTTGCGCCCGCACCCGCCCGGCGTCGGCCCGGCCGCCGAAGAGCAGGCCGAGGCCGGTCACCACCATGGTCTTGCCGGCACCGGTCTCGCCGGTGATCACGTTCATCCCGCCGGTCAGCGGGAGCGTGGTGTCCTCGATGACGCCCAGTCCGGTGATGCGCAACTCCTCCAGCACAGCCCCCGACAGTAGACGCGCCCTGCGACAGTTGACCAGCCGGCGCGGGCGCCGCGCCGGCCGTCCGTACGATGACCGCTCGTGGAGCTGCGGATACTCGGTCTGGACGAGGACGAGGAACTGGTCTACCGGACGCTGCTGGGACTCGCCACCGCCGGCCGTGAGCAGCTGGCCCGGCAGGCGGGACTCGCCGGGGAGCGCGTCGACCGCGCGCTGACCGCGCTGCGGAAGCGGGGGCTGGTCGCCCCGGCCGGCGGCGAGGCGGACGCCCCGCTGCGGCCGCTCCCCCCGGACGTGGCGCTCGGCGACGACCTGCTCCGCCGACAGCGGTCCCTGGACGCCGCCCGCAGCCGGGTCGCCCAGCTCACCGAGGAGTACCGGGCCGGCGTCCGCCGGCACGACGCCGACCACCTGGTGGAGATCGTCACCGGCGCGGACGCGCTGCGCGGCCGGCTGCGCCGGATGCAGGACGACGCGCGGACGGAGGTGCTCTGGTTCTGCCGGGCGAACCCGCTGGCCATGCCCGGGCCGGAGAACGTCGAGGAGTTCGCCGCGCTGACCCGCGGGGTCAGCTACCGGGCGATCTACGAACGCGACCTGCTCGCCGAGCCGGGAGCCCTGGCCGACGTGGAGAAGGCGGTCCGCTGCGGCGAACATGCCCGGGTGACCGACCAGCTCCCGGTGCGGCTGGCCATCGCCGACCGGACCACCGCGATCTGCCCGCTGGTGCCCGACCGGACCGACGGCGAGCCGAGCGCCGCCGTGATCGGCCGCAGCCAGCTGCTCGACGCGCTGCTGGCCCTCTTCGACAGCCACTGGCACGCGGCCACCCCGCTGCTGCCCGGCGCGGGCCCGCGCACCGCGGGCGGTCCCGGGGACGAGGAACAACTGCTGCTGTCGCTGTTCGTGGCCGGGGTGCCGGACAAGTCGATCGCCTCCCAGCTCGGCGTGAGCCGCCGCACCGTCCAGCGGCGCCTCGCCGACCTGATGACCCTGGCCGGAGTCGACACCCGGCCGGGCCTGGCCTACCAGGCCGCCCGCCGCGGCTGGCTCTGACCCGCCCCACACCCCGGCCACCGGCCGCGCCGCCGACGGCCCCGCCACCCGAAGGCGGTGCCGGCGGCGGCCCCGACCGCGGCGCCGTCCGGGCACCCGCCACCCCCTGACGGGCACGACGAACCGATGGGAGGCGTCCGCGCGGGTCGGGGGGGTGCCCCGCGCGGACGCCGGCTCATCCCAGCCCGTACGCGTCGAGCACGGTCTGGTCGACGGTGTTGCCGGCGCGGTCGCCCGCGTGCACCCGCAGCGACACCGTGCCGTCACCGGCCGGCACCGTCGCGGTGAACCGGGCGCCGGACCCGCGCACCGGCACCGACCGCCAGCTCTGCCCGCCGTCGAACGACACCTCGACGCGCACCCCGACGCCGGTCGGTGCCGGCACGCCGGCCGGCTGGCGCAGGGTCAGCCCGAGCTGGTGCGGCCGACCGCCGGGCACGTCGCCTCGCAGGTCCGCCGGGACCTGGTAGTCGACCTGGAGCAGCGGCAGCGGCTGGGTGGCGTCCCCGGCCGGGCGGGCCGAGGTGAACTGCCACGCCGTTTCGGTGCTGGTGGCCCGGCGCCACTCGTCCGAGGACCGCTTCGTGGTCAGGTCCAGCCGGTAGCGGGCCGCACCCGGGGTGGTCGGCACGGGTGCCCAGCCACCGGAGAGGTCGGCGATCTGCTGCCCGTCCCGGCTCACCCGGCGCTCGACGGTGTCCTGCTCCTCGCCCCAGCCGGCCGGGGCGTAGTGGCCCTCGGCGTCGACGAACTCGGCCACCCGCAGGTTCAGGGTGTCGCCGGTACGCGTGGGCGCCGGCGACCCGCCGCCCGCCGGCACGGCCGGACGGACCACCGGGGCGTGCCAGGTCTCGGTGACCCGGTCGTCGGCCGCGTACCGCCGGGGCTGCTCGGTGAGCCCGCCGAGCAGCGGCCCCCAGGACCAGGTGAGTCGGTGCAGCACCCGCTGCTGCCACCAGGAGTCCCCGGCGCTGACGAACTCCTGCCGCGTGGTGCCGGTACGCACCATCCGCTGGTCGTCGTTCCAGGAGTACTCCTGCCACGGGCGCCAGCCGAACCGCTGCTCGCTGGCCCAGTCCAACCCGCCGGTGTCGGCGTAGCGGGCGGTCACCTCGGCGGTGTTGTCCGCGGTCACCGTGTGCACGATCTGGTCCGGGACGCGGCCCTTCGACACCTGCCACACGTCGTACAGGTAGGGGCTGTCCACGGTCAGCGTCAGGTCCAGGGTCGCCCGGCCGCTCTTCGCCGCCCCGATCATCGGCTGCCCGTCGTCGTACGCGACCACCAGCGACGGGATCGGCAGGCGGTCCCCGTCCGGACGCCAGACCGTCCACGCGCTCCGATCCGCCGGGCGGACGATGAGCACCATGGCGGCGCCGGCCGCCGTGGCGTCGGCGATCTGGTCCTCCTCGGCGCGTTCGTAGCTGCCGGCGACCAGCGCGGCCGCACCGCGGACCCCGGCCCGGGCCAGCTCGGCGGCGGTGCCGTCGCCCGCCCAGACCAGCGGCAGCTTCCGCCGGCCGGCCGGCGCCGGCGACTGGCCCAGCAGGTTGATGTCCAGCGGACCGGAGACGTTGCTGACCTTGGCGTCCACCATGGGCGCGACCAGCTGCCAGCGCGAGGCGAACTCGAACTCACCCTGGCGCACCGGCCGGGTCGGCGTGACGTTCACCTGCTGGGTGGTGCTGAAGTTCATCACGCCGTGGTCGACCTGCCGGCCGTTGCCGAAGATCCGGTGCTCGTAGAAGCTGATCGCGGCCCGCTGCTCGGTGGGCTTCGGCGTCTCGATCCGCACCGGGGTGCCCTTGCGCGGGTCGAGCACCACGGTGAGGTCCCGGTCGACCATCAGCTCGGGGTCGGTGACGAGGGTGATCTGCTCGTCCAGTGGGGCGCCGTGCTCGATCAGGCCCTCCAGCAGGTACGGACCCTCCTCGACCTGCACCTGCCACCCGGTGGGGGGAAGCCAGAGCAGCTGGTCCGACTCGGGGTGCTCACCGAAGAGGGTGACCACCGGCGAGAGGCCGGGCTGCCCGGCCATGTCCAGGGCGCGCAGGGTGACGGTGTGGATCGGGCCGCTGAGGGTGAGCCCGACCGCGGTACGCACCGCGACGCCGTCCGCGCCGGTGGCCACCAGCCACCCGCCGTGCGGTCCCCGGTCCAGCTTCGCCGGGTCGGCGCGCAGCGGGACGGCCACACTGCCGCCGGCGGGCACGGTCACCTCGGTGAGGCCGGCCGACACCCCGTCGGTCTCCGCCGCGCCGGTGTCCAGGTTGCGCAGCTCCAGCGCCAGGTGCAGGGTCTGCGCCGCCGCGGTGCCGTTGGTGTACGTCACGGTCCGCGCCTCGGCCGCGCCACCGGTCGCCAGCCGGCCGAAGTCGGCGGTGGCCGAGCCGTACACCCGCTGGCCGAGCGCCCGGGCAACGTCGACCCGGCCGCCACCCTGCTCGAAGACCGTCAGCGCCGGGTTGTTCTTCGCGGTGCTGACCAGGGCGTCCTTGAGCTTCCCGGCGGTCCAGTCGGGGTGTTCCTGGGCGAGGATCGCGGCCGCGCCGGCCACGTGGGGAGTCGCCATCGAGGTGCCGGACGCCCGCGTGTACGCGTCGTCCACGGGCGTACCCATGCTGGTGCCGGCGGCCCGGGCGGCGACGATGCCGACGCCGGGCGCGGTGATCTCCGGCTTCAGGCCGTTGTCGCCCAGCCGCGGGCCGCGGCTGGAGAAATCGGCCAGGTTGTCGCCGCGGTCCACCGCGCCGACGGTGAGCGCCGCGCTGGCCGCGCCCGGCGTCCCGACGGTACGCGCCGCGCCCTCGTTGCCGGCGGCGATCACGAAGAGCGCGCCGGTCTCGGCGGTCAGGTCGTTGACCGCCTGGCTCATCGGGTCGGTGCCGTCGGTCGGGGGGCCGCCCAGGCTCATGCTGATCACCTTCGCGCCGGAGTGGGCGGCCCACTCCATGCCCGCGATGATGGAGGAGTCGTAGCCGGAGCCGTCGTCGCCCAGCACCTTTCCGATCAGCAGCTGCGCGCCGGGCGCGACGCCCTTGCGCAGCCCGTCGGAGGCGGCGCCGCTGCCGGCGATGGTGGCCGCCACGTGGGTGCCGTGGCCGTGGCCGTCCCGGGCGCTGCCGCTGCCGGAGAAGTCCTGCGCCTCGGCGATCCGCCCGGCCAGGTCGGGGTGGGTGGCGTCGACGCCGGTGTCGAGGACCGCGACCCGGACGCCGCTGCCGTCCCGGCCGGCCGCCCAGGCCGCCGGGGCGCCGATCTGCGGCACGCTGTGCTCCAGCGCCGGGTGGACCTGCCCGTCCAGCCAGACGCGGGCGATGCCGGCGCCGAGCCGGGGCGCGCCGGCGGTGGTCCGGGCCTCCGGCGTGCCGCGCAGCGTGGTCCACAGGCCGCGGAGGTCGGCCTTGCCGACCCGCAGCGCCGCGCCGTTGATGCTCTCCAGCGGCCGGGCGGCGGTGGCGCCGGCCAGCGGTCGGACCCGGCCGGCGGCCGGCTGCTGGTAGCGGACGATCAGCGGCAGCGCGCCCTGCGCGGCGTCGCCGTAGCCCTGGGCGACCAGCTCCTGCACGTCGAACAGGTTCGGGTCGAGGACCCCGGCCGAGACGTACGGGACGACGTCGCTGGGCAGCACGCGCAGCCCGCCGTCGGCCTGCACGGTCTGGAAGGTGATCCGCTCCCGGCCGGCGCCGGGGTGGACGGTGGCGGCGACCCGGCCGGGCGCGGCCTGGGCGAGCTCGATCTGGTCGCCGGTGATCAGAGTGACGCGGGCTGGTGCGACGCCCGGGGTGGACGCGCCCCGGCTCGGCTCGGCGGGTCGGGCGGGTGGGTCGGCGGCCGCCGGGACGGCGAGCCCGACCACCAGCGCGCCGACCGCGCCGGCGGCGAGCCAGCGTGGGGACCGGTGCATGCGATGCGCTCCTCTACTCCGATGCCGGCCCTTAAGGAGGTCGGCCGACCGGAGTCTGCGACGGAGATCATCGGTTGGTCACTAGGTAGCGCCCGCCGCACCGGCGACTTGTCGCCAGGTGGACAGCGCGGGACCGCGGGATGTCCGGCTTGTTGCCGCCGGATGCCGGCCGTCGGGTCGGGCCGACGGCCGGGGGTCGATGTCGGGGTGCCGGACGAGTCGCTCGCCGCTCGGCCCGGGAGCCGCCGCTTCCTCCGGCGGCAGCTCGCCGGCCTGACCGACCTGACCGGGGTCGAATCCCGGCCGGGTCCGGCGCACCGGTCCGCCCGCCGCGGCCGGCCGCGACTCCTCCGGCACCCCGACCGTCGTGGTCCCGACCACCCCCTGGCCAGGGCCACGACCGCCGGACCGCGCGTCCGGGCGACACGGGCCTCACCGCTCGCCCGGACTCCACCTCAGCGCAGTCCGTACGCTCCGCTCGCCGTCCGATGACGGCGCTGCCGGCCTCGGCGGCGACCAGCCGGCGGCGGGCGGGGCCCGGCGTCCGGGGACGCGGCGCCGGCACGTCGTCGTCGAGGGAGGCCCCTACCGTAACCCCACGGGGCCGCCGCCCGGGTACCCCGAACCGCCGAGCGGGACCGGCCCGCCGGCCCACGCTGAGCGGTGGCTCAGCGGCGGCTGCCACGCCAGCCCTGCACCGGCAGGTCGAACTTGGCGACCAGCCGGTCGGTGAACGGGCGCGCCTTGAGCCGGACGATGCGCACCGGCAGCGCTCCCCGCCGCACCGTGACCCGCGCGCCCGGCGGCAGGTCGTAGACCCGGCGCCCGTCGCAGCAGAGCACCGCCAGGGTGGTGAACGGGTCCACGGTGATCGAGAAGGTCGAGGTCGGGGCGGTCACCAGCGGCCGGCTGAACAGCGCGTGCGCGCTGATCGGCACCAGCAGCAGCGCCTCCACCTCCGGCCAGACCACCGGCCCGCCGCCTGAGAAGGCGTACGCGGTGGAGCCGGTCGGGGTGGCGCAGACCACCCCGTCGCAGCCGTACCGGGACAGCGGCCGGCCGTCCACGTCGACGAGCAGCTCCAGCATCTGGGCCCGCTCGCCCTTCTCCACGCTGATCTCGTTGAGCGCCCACGACTCGATGGTCGGGCCGCCGTCGAACTCGGCGGTCACGTCGAGGGTGAGCCGTTCGTCCACGGTGTAGTTGCGGCCGACCACGTCGCGTACCGCGCTGTCCAGGTCGTCGATCTCCGCCTCGGCGAGGAAGCCCACCTTGCCGAGATTGATGCCGAGCAGCGGCGCCTTCGCCGGGCGGGCCAGCTCGGCGGCGCGCAGGAAGGTGCCGTCTCCGCCCAGCGCGAAGACGATCTCGGCACCCTCGGCGGCCTCCGGCCCGGTCACCGGCACCACGCCGGGCAGGTCCAGGTCGTCGGCCTCCTCGGCGACCACCCGCACCTCGAAGCCGGCCGCGATGAGGTCGGCCGCCACCGCCCGGGCGTGCTCGGTGCTGCGTCGACGGCCGGTGTGCGTCACCAGCAGAGCGGTCCGGCTCACCCGGACACCTCCTCGTCCGTGGGCTCCGACGGGAACCCCTGCGGCCCGGCGGCCACCACCGCGCGGACCCGGTCGGGGTCCGCGGCGGGCGCGTCCCGGCGTAACCATACGAAGAACTCGACGTTGCCGCTCGGCCCCGGCAGCGGGCTGGCGGCCACGTCGGCCAGCCCCAGGCCGAGCTGGGCCGCGGCGGCGGCCACGTCGAGCACCGCCTCCGCGCGCAGCGCCGGGTCGCGGACCACCCCGCCGGCGCCGACCCGCTCCCTGCCCACCTCGAACTGCGGCTTGACCATCAGCGCGAGGTCGCCGTCGGGCTTCGTGCAGCCGGCCAGGGCCGGCAGCACCAGCCGCAGCGAGATGAACGACAGGTCGGCCACCGTGAGGTCCACCTCGCCGCCGATCGCCTCCGGGGTGAGGGTACGGACGTTGGTGCGCTCGAAGACGCGCACCCGCTCGTCGGTCCGCAGCGACCAGGCGAGCTGGCCGTAGCCGACGTCGACGGCCACCACCTCGGCGGCGTCGGCGCGCAGCAGCACGTCGGTGAAGCCGCCGGTGGAGGCGCCCGCGTCCAGGCAGCGCCGCCCGGCGACGGTCAACCCACCGGGGGCGAACGCGTTGAGCGCGCCGGCCAGCTTGTGCCCGCCCCGGGAGACGTACTCCGAGCCGGGGTCGGCGCCGGTGACCAGCAGCGGGTCGGCGGGGTCGACCATCGCGGCGGGCTTGCGCGCCGGCACCCCGCGCAGCTGGACGCGGCCGGCCTCCACCAGCGCGGCGGCCTGCTCGCGGGAGCGGGCCAGGCCGCGGCGGACGAGTTCGGCATCCAGCCGGGTACGACGTGCCATGGGTGGTTCTTCTCCGCCTCGGTCAGGCCTGGTCGATGCTGGCCAGGGTCTCGCGCAGCGTCTCGTACGCCGCCTCGTACTGGGCGATCTGGTCGGCCGGGGAGAGCGCCTCGGCGTTGACCATGGCGTGCACGGCGGCGTCCACCGCGGGGTGTCGGGCGTCCCCGACGTCCTCGACCGGCGCCGGCCGGACGCCCGGGGGCGGGCCGGGACGGGGGCCGCCGGGCGGTGGGCCGGGACGGTACGGCGCGGTCACGACTCGGCACCGCCGCTCTGCTTGGGGCCGGGCGCCTTCTTCGCCGGGGTGCGGGACACGGTCGCCGGCGGCTTCTTCGCGATCGCCTTCTTGGCCACGGCCTTCTTCGCCACGGCCTTGCTCGGCGCTCCCGCCTCCGCCGCGGGCGCGCCGGAGGTCGGGGCGGGGCCGGTCGGGGCGGCGGAGGGTGCCGCGGCCGGGGCCGCCTTCGCCTCGCGCAGCTGCCGCTCCAGCTCGCGCACCCGGCGGGTCAGCTCGGCGACCTCGTCGGCGGTGGCCAGCCCGACCGCGCCCAACGCCCGGTCGACCTCGAAGCGGACCAGCTTGGTCAGCGCCTCCCGGTTCGCCAGGCCGGTGGAGACCAGCTCCTCGGCGAGGGTCTGGAGCTGGGCGGCGGTCGCGCCGCCCTGGCCGACGACGCGCCGCACCGCGTCCTGGGCCTTCTTCCGGGGCGCCTCCGTCAGGCCCATGGCCAGCTCGAGGTAGGCGCGCCACGCGTCCTGCATGCCTGAGTCCTTCCGCGGTGCGGGGGGTGTGCAGGTGTCACGCTACCGGGCGCCCGGGACGCCCCATTGCGGTACGGTGCCGGGGAACGGCGTGGCGCGTGATGAGGAGACGATGTGGCCAGCGTGGACGAGTGCCGGCAGGCGTTGCAGGAGCTGGCCGCCCGGCTGGACCGTCACGCCGAGGTGCAGGGGCGGATCGACCTGGACCGCACCCTGGCCTGCCGGATCACCGACCTGGACACCGCGTTCCACGGCCGCATCGAGGGCGGGCGGCTGGTCGACCTCACCGACGGCGACGACCCGAAGGCCAAGATCGCGCTCAGCACCAGCAGCGACGACCTGGTCGCCCTGGTGCACGGCAAGCTCGA
The DNA here is from genome assembly GCF_030518795.1 of Micromonospora sp. NBRC 110009. Classification (NCBI taxonomy): domain Bacteria; kingdom Bacillati; phylum Actinomycetota; class Actinomycetes; order Micromonosporales; family Micromonosporaceae; genus Micromonospora; species Micromonospora soli. The sequence goes on from NZ_CP130427.1 coordinate 6,852,233, forward strand.
CATCACCCAGGCGGTCACCTCGCGCCGGGTGTCCGTCAAGGCCAACCCGTTCGACCTGTTGAAGCTCCGCAAGCTGCTCTGAACGGCCGGGCCGTCAGGCCACCAGGCCGAGCGCGGCGAGGGCCTCCTCCGCCGCCGGGGAGGCCGCCCGCACCCGCGCGGCGGCGCCCGTCGACCAGGCCGCCGCGCAGAGCGCGGCCAGGGCGTCGAGCGGGCGTCCCGCACCGTCGAGGAGCAGGCCACCGTCGGTCGCCGTCGCCGACCAGCCGCCGCCGTCCGGGGCGCCCGGCAGCGGGACCACCGCCGCCGGGTCGAAGAGTCCCGTCAGGTCGACGGAGACGTACGTGGGCCGGCGCGCGACGGGGGCGGCCAGCAACTCGGGTACGTCGCTGACGCCGGTGAGCACCAGCAGGCTGTCCAGCCCGGCCCGGCCGGCGCCCTCGATGTCGGTGTCCAGGCGGTCTCCGACCACGAGGGTCCGTCCCTGGCCGGCCCGGCGGGCGGCGGTGGCGAACAACGCCGGCTCCGGCTTGCCCACCACCACGTCCGGGTCGCGGCCGAGGGCGGTGCGCAGCACCGCCACCAGCGACCCGTTACCGGGCAGCGGGCCGCGCGGGCTGGGCAGCGTGCGGTCGGTGTTCGTCGCGTACCAGGGGGCGCCGGCCCGGACCGCCAGCGACGCCTCGGCCAGGTCGACCCAGCCGACCTGCGGCCCGTAGCCCTGGGCGACCGCCGCCGGGTTCTCGTCGACCGTCGACACCGGGCGCAGGCCGACCGCCCGCAGCTCGGCGCGGAGCGCCTCCGCCCCGACCACCAGCACCGGCGCGCCGGCGGGCAGCCGGTCCCGGAGCAGTTCGGCGGTGGCGGCGGCGGAGGTGAGCACCTCCTCCGGCCGGGCCGGGACGCCCATCCCGGTCAGCAGGTCGGCCACCTCGCTGGAGCGCCGCGAGGCGTTGTTCGTCGCGTACGCGACCGCCCGGCCCTCGGCGTGCAGCCGGCCGACCGCCTCGACCGCGCCGGGGATCGGCCGGTCGATCAGGTAGATCACCCCGTCCAGGTCGAACACGACCAGGGTGTACCCGTCGACCAGCCGTCCCCCGGCGCTCCCGGTCACCGGCGGTCCGCCTCCGCGTCCCGCCCCGGCTCGTCACCCTGGGCCGCGTCGCGGCTGTCGTCGGCGATCGACCGCGCCTGCGCGTCGGTCAGCTCGTCGTCGCCGAGGTCCGCGGCGTCCCGGTCCCGGTATCCCGCCGCCTCGCCGCGCCGGCCCACGCCGTCGGCGTCCCGGTCGTCGCGCAGGCGCGCGTCGCCGTCCCGGTCGTCGTCGAGGTCGTCGTCCTCGAAGTCCGCGTCCTCGTCGTCCTCGTCGTCCTCGTCGTCCTCGTCGAGGTCGTCGTCCTCGTCGTCGGCCTCGTCCGCGTCGCCGTCCAGGTCGTCGTCCGCGTCGAGGTCGTCGGAGTCGGCGCCGCCGGTCAGGTCGGCATCCGGACGGGCCGGCACGGCCCCGGGCGCACCCGGTCCGGCCGTGAACTCCTCGTCCTCGTCCTCGTCGCCCTCGATGACCACACCGTCGAGCTCCAGCAGCCGCTCGGCCGCGTCGGTCTCGCCCTCGGCGTCCAGGTCGGCCGCCCGGGAGAACCACTCCCGCGCCTCCTCGCGCCGGCCCACGGCCAGCAGCGCGTCCGCGTAGGCGTAGCGCAGCCGCGCCGCCCACGGCTCGGACGAGTCGGCGGTCAGCTCGGGCACCTGGAGCATGGCCACGGCCGCGTCCTTCTGCCCGAGGTCGCCGCGCGCCCCGGCGGCCACGATGAGCAGCTCGATCGCGACAGCCTGGTCGAGCTTGTCCCGGTCCGCGCCGCGGAACAGGTCGATGGCCCGCTCCGGGCGGCCCAGCGCCCGCTCGCAGTCCGCCAGTACCGCCAGGTGGCTCTGCAGCCCCGTCATCCGGTGGTACGTCCGCAGCTCGGCGATGGCCGTCTGCCACTCCCCGGCGTGGTACGCCGCCAGGCCGACGGCCTCCCGCACCGCCGCGATCCGCGAGGCGAGCCGGCGGGCCGCCATGGCGTGCGCCAGCGCCTCCGCCGGGTCGTCGTCGATCAGCAGGCCGGTCGCGACCAGGTGCCGGGCCACGCTCTCCGCCACCGGCTTGGCCAGCGACAGCAGCTCGGCCCGGACGCTCGAGTCGAGGTCACTGGCGACCACCTCATCCGGCAGCGCCGGCGCGGCCGCCCGCTCGCCCTCGCGCCCCTCGCCGCGCTCGCGCCGGTCGTCCCGCCGCTCCCGCTCCGGACCGTAACCGGTCGGCCGGCGGTCGCCGAAGGTCCGGCGCTCCCCGTCCCGCTCGGTACGCGCCGGACCGCCCCGGAAACCACCCTCGCGGTCCTCCCGGCGGAAGCCACCCTCACGGCGCTCGCCGCCGAAACCGCCCTCACGACGCTCGCCGCGGAAGCCGCCTTCACGACGCTCGCCGCCGCGGAAGCCGCCCTCACGACGCTCGCCGCCGCGGAAGCCGCCCTCACGACGCTCGCCGCCGCGGAAGCCGCCCTCACGACGCTCACCGCCGCGGAAGCCGCCCTCACGACGCTCGCCGCCGCGGAAGCCACCCTCGCGACGCTCACCGCCGCGGAAGCCACCCTCACGGTCGCCACCGCGGAAACCGCCTTCGCGCCGGTCGCCGCCGCGGAAGCCGCCCTCGCGACGCTCACCGCCGCGGAAGCCACCCTCACGATCGCCACCACGGAAGCCACCCTCGCGACGCTCACCGCCGCGGAAGCCACCCTCACGATCGCCACCGCGGAAACCGCCCTCACGGCGCTCACCGCCGCGGAAGCCACCCTCACGATCGCCACCACGGAAGCCACCCTCGCGACGCTCACCGCCGCGGAAGCCACCCTCACGGTCACCGCCACGGAAACCGCCTTCGCGCCGGTCACCGCCCCGGAAGCCACCTTCGCGACGCTCACCGCCGCGGAAGCCACCCTCACGATCGCCACCGCGGAAACCGCCCTCACGACGCTCACCGCCCCGGAAGCCACCCTCACGGTCACCGCCACGGAAGCCACCCTCGCGACGCTCACCGCCCCGGAAGCCACCCTCACGGTCACCGCCACGGAAGCCACCCTCACGGTCACCGCCACGGAAGCCACCCTCGCGCCGGTCACCGCCCCGGAAGCCACCTTCGCGACGCTCACCGCCGCGGAAGCCGCCCTCACGGTCGCCACCGCGGAAACCGCCCTCACGGCGGTCGCCACCGCGGAAGCCACCTTCGCGACGCTCGCCGCCCCGGAAGCCGCCCTCACGGTCGCCGCCGCGGAAGCCACCTTCGCGACGCTCGCCGCCCCGGAAGCCACCTTCGCGGTCGCCACCGCGGAAACCGCCCTCGCGACGCTCGCCGCCCCGGAAGCCGCCCTCACGGTCGCCACCGCGGAAACCGCCCTCACGGTCGCCACCGCGGAAACCGCCCTCACGGCGGTCGCCACCGCGGAAGCCGCCCTCACGGTCGCCACCGCGGAAGCCACCTTCGCGCGGGCCGGAGCGGAAGCCCGCGTCACGGTCCCCGCCGCGGAAACCGCCCTCGCGGCGGTCACCGCCGGAGCCACCCCGTGGGCCGCCCGAGCGGTCGTCGCGGCTGCCCCGGTACGACGGACGGTCGTCGCGGCGGGCGTCGTCGCGCCCCGGCCGGCGCTCGGCGCGGTCCTCGTAACGACGGGGGCGATCTTCGCCCTGCGGTCCTGAACTCACAGGTACATCCTTCCTGATTGCGTCTCCAGAGACGCTAACGCAGTCGAGGGCCGACCCTGCTGGGGCGGCCCTCGACTGGAAAGATTGTCCGGCGGTGTCCTACTCTCCCACACCCTCACGAGTGCAGTACCATCGGCGCTGGAGGGCTTAGCTTCCGGGTTCGGAATGTTACCGGGCGTTTCCCCTCCGCCATGACCGCCGTAACTCTATGAACATGTCAAAACAACCAATCGATGGTTGTTCGCTCGTTCAGAGTTGCACAGTGGACGCGTAGCAGCTTGGTAGTCAAGTCCTCGGCCTATTAGTACCGGTCAACTGAACCCGTTACCGGGCTTACATTTCCGGCCTATCAACCCAGTCGTCTAGCTGGGGGCCTTACCCACCCGAAGGTGGTGGGATACCTCATCTTGAAGCGAGCTTCCCGCTTAGATGCTTTCAGCGGTTATCCCTTCCGAACGTAGCTAACCAGCCGTGCCCCTGGCGGGACAACTGGCACACCAGAGGTTCGTCCGTCCCGGTCCTCTCGTACTAGGGACAGCCCTTCTCAAGTATCCTACGCGCACGGCGGATAGGGACCGAACTGTCTCACGACGTTCTAAACCCAGCTCGCGTACCGCTTTAATGGGCGAACAGCCCAACCCTTGGGACCTGCTACAGCCCCAGGATGCGACGAGCCGACATCGAGGTGCCAAACCATCCCGTCGATATGGACTCTTGGGGAAGATCAGCCTGTTATCCCCGGGGTACCTTTTATCCGTTGAGCGACACCGCTTCCACATGCCAGTGCCGGATCACTAGTCCCGACTTTCGTCCCTGCTCGACCTGTCAGTCTCACAGTCAAGCTCCCTTGTGCACTTGCACTCAACACCTGATTGCCAACCAGGCTGAGGGAACCTTTGGGCGCCTCCGTTACCCTTTAGGAGGCAACCGCCCCAGTTAAACTACCCACCAGACACTGTCCCTGAACCGGATAACGGTCCGAAGTTAGATACCCAAATCAACCAGAGTGGTATTTCAAGATTGCCTCCACCCGCACTGGCGTGCGAGCTTCACCGGCTCCCACCTATCCTACACAAGCTAACTCAAGTACCAATGTCAAGCTATAGTAAAGGTCCCGGGGTCTTTCCGTCCTGCCGCGCGTAACGAGCATCTTTACTCGTAATGCAATTTCGCCGGGCCTGTGGTTGAGACAGTGGGGAAGTCGTTACGCCATTCGTGCAGGTCGGAACTTACCCGACAAGGAATTTCGCTACCTTAGGATGGTTATAGTTACCACCGCCGTTTACTGGCGCTTAAGTTCTCCGCTTCGCCCCGAAGAGCTAACAGGTCCCCTTAACGTTCCAGCACCGGGCAGGCGTCAGTCCATATACATCGAATTACTTCTTCGCATGGACCTGTGTTTTTAGTAAACAGTCGCTTCCCCCTGCTCTCTGCGGCCATACAACGCTCCACCCGCGCGGGGCTTCACGTCTCCGGCCCCCCTTCTCCCTAAGTTACGGGGGCAATTTGCCGAGTTCCTTAACCACAGTTCGCCCGATCGCCTCGGTATTCTCTACCTGACCACCTGTGTCGGTTTGGGGTACGGGCCGCTAAGAACTCGCTAGAGGCTTTTCTCGGCAGCATAGGATCACTGACTTCACCTGAATCGGCTCGGCATCACGTCTCAGCCTATGTGTGCTGCGGATTTGCCTACAGCACGGCCTACACGCTTACCCCGGCACAACCACCGGCCGGGATCAGCTACCTTCCTGCGTCACCCCATCGCTTGACTACTACCCGTCAGGTTCCCACGCTCGCCGCTTCAGACCCGAAGGTCATCCACGGTTCGGGTGGTTAGCACAACGAGGTTCGTCAGGGTCGCTCTTTCGCGGGTACGGGAATATCAACCCGTTGTCCATCGACTACGCCTCTCGGCCTCGCCTTAGGTCCCGACTCACCCAGGGCGGATTAGCCTGGCCCTGGAACCCTTGGTCATCCGGCGGAAGGGTTTCTCACCCTTCTTTCGCTACTCATGCCTGCATTCTCACTCGTGCCGCGTCCACAACTAGGTCACCCCGTTGCTTCACCCCCGGCACGACGCTCCCCTACCCATCCACACACCTGCACAAGGAATCAAGTCCAAGCGAGGTTGAAATGTGAATGCCACAGCTTCGGCGGTGTGCTTGAGCCCCGCTACATTGTCGGCGCGGAACCACTTGACCAGTGAGCTATTACGCACTCTTTAAAGGGTGGCTGCTTCTAAGCCAACCTCCTGGTTGTCTATGCGACCCCACATCCTTTTCCACTTAGCACACGCTTAGGGGCCTTAGCTGGTGATCTGGGCTGTTTCCCTCTCGACTACGAAGCTTATCCCCCGCAGTCTCACTGCCGCGCTCTCACTTACCGGCATTCGGAGTTTGGCTGATTTCGGTAAGCTTGTGGGCCCCCTAGACCATCCAGTGCTCTACCTCCGGCAAGAAACACGCGACGCTGCACCTAAATGCATTTCGGGGAGAACCAGCTATCACGGAGTTTGATTGGCCTTTCACCCCTAACCACAGGTCATCCCCCAACTTTTCAACGTTGGTGGGTTCGGCCCTCCACGCGGTCTTACCCGCGCTTCAGCCTGCCCATGGCTAGATCACTCCGCTTCGGGTCTAGAGCATGCGACTGAATACGCCCTATTCAGACTCGCTTTCGCTACGGCTCCCCCACACGGGTTAACCTCGCCACATGCCACTAACTCGCAGGCTCATTCTTCAAAAGGCACGCCGTCACCCCGCAAGGCTCCGACGGATTGTAGGCGAACGGTTTCAGGTACTATTTCACTCCCCTCCCGGGGTACTTTTCACCATTCCCTCACGGTACTCGTCCGCTATCGGTCACCAGGAAGTATTTAGGCTTACCAGGTGGTCCTGGCAGATTCACGGCAGATTTCAGGGGTCCGCCGCTACTCGGGAACACCCACAGGAGACCAGCCACTTTCACCTACCGGACTATCACCGCCTACGGTTGGCTTTTCCACACCATTCGGCTAGCAGCTGGCTTTGTAACTCCTCAAACAAGTGTCAGCTTGTTTCGCAGGGTCCCACAACCCCGACCACGCAACCCCTGACAGGTATCACACGCAGCCGGTTTAGCCTCAATCCGCTTTCGCTCGCCACTACTCACGGAATCACTATTTGTTTTCTCTTCCTACGGGTACTGAGATGTTTCACTTCCCCGCGTTCCCCCCACACACCCTATGTGTTCAGGTGCGGGTGACACCACATGACTGGTGCCGGGTTTCCCCATTCGGACACCCTGGGATCACAGCTTGGTTGACAGCTCCCCCAGGCCTATCGCGGCCTCCCACGTCCTTCATCGGCTCCTGGTGCCAAGGCATCCACCGTTCGCCCTTGACAACTTGACCACAAAGATGCTCGCGTCCACTGTGCAATTCTCAACAAACGACCAACCCACAACCCGAACCGCGTGACACCAAACCCGACAACCGCCGGCGGTATGCCACACCAGGTCATGCCTGGCGCCCGACGAGCTGACCGCTCGTCACAAGGCTCTGAAAGACAACCGATGGTTGTTCCTTCAGGACCCAACAGGGTGCTCTACATCCTCCCCAGCCGCACCAGGACTTCGTTCCACACCACACGAGGTGGCCGTACTAGAAGGAACCCGGCCGTTGCCAGGGAAAGACTCGCCAGTGTCTCCGCCATCGAGCACCCCACCACCACATTCGGGCGGTGCGGGCTCCTGCACCCTTTCGGGTGAAGGTGCTCCTTAGAAAGGAGGTGATCCAGCCGCACCTTCCGGTACGGCTACCTTGTTACGACTTCGTCCCAATCGCCAGCCCCACCTTCGACGGCTCCCTCCCTTACGGGTTGGGCCACCGGCTTCGGGTGTTGCCGACTTTCGTGACGTGACGGGCGGTGTGTACAAGGCCCGGGAACGTATTCACCGCAGCGTTGCTGATCTGCGATTACTAGCGACTCCGACTTCACGGGGTCGAGTTGCAGACCCCGATCCGAACTGAGACCGGCTTTTTGGGATTCGCTCCACCTCACGGTATCGCAGCCCATTGTACCGGCCATTGTAGCATGCGTGAAGCCCTGGACATAAGGGGCATGATGACTTGACGTCATCCCCACCTTCCTCCGAGTTGACCCCGGCAGTCTTCGATGAGTCCCCGCCATAACGCGCTGGCAACATCGAACGAGGGTTGCGCTCGTTGCGGGACTTAACCCAACATCTCACGACACGAGCTGACGACAGCCATGCACCACCTGTGACCGCCCCCGAAGGACCCGACATCTCTGCCGGTTTTGCGGCCATGTCAAACCCAGGTAAGGTTCTTCGCGTTGCATCGAATTAATCCGCATGCTCCGCCGCTTGTGCGGGCCCCCGTCAATTCCTTTGAGTTTTAGCCTTGCGGCCGTACTCCCCAGGCGGGGCGCTTAATGCGTTAGCTGCGGCACAGGGAACCGGAGAGGCCCCCCACACCTAGCGCCCAACGTTTACAGCGTGGACTACCAGGGTATCTAATCCTGTTCGCTCCCCACGCTTTCGCTCCTCAGCGTCAGTATCGGCCCAGAGACCCGCCTTCGCCACCGGTGTTCCTCCTGATATCTGCGCATTTCACCGCTACACCAGGAATTCCAGTCTCCCCTACCGAACTCTAGCCTGCCCGTATCGACTGCAGGCCCGCAGTTGAGCTGCGGGTTTTCACAGTCGACGCGACAAGCCGCCTACGAGCTCTTTACGCCCAATAAATCCGGACAACGCTCGCGCCCTACGTCTTACCGCGGCTGCTGGCACGTAGTTGGCCGGCGCTTCTTCTGCAGGTACCGTCACTTACGCTTCGTCCCTGCTGAAAGAGGTTTACAACCCGAAGGCCGTCATCCCTCACGCGGCGTCGCTGCATCAGGCTTCCGCCCATTGTGCAATATTCCCCACTGCTGCCTCCCGTAGGAGTCTGGGCCGTGTCTCAGTCCCAGTGTGGCCGGTCGCCCTCTCAGGCCGGCTACCCGTCGTCGCCTTGGTAGGCCATCACCCCACCAACAAGCTGATAGGCCGCGAGCCCATCCCAGGCCGAAAAACTTTCCACCACCAGCCATGCGGCCGGTGGTCCTATTCGGTATTAGCCCCGGTTTCCCGGGGTTATCCCAAAGCCTAGGGCAGGTTGCTCACGTGTTACTCACCCGTTCGCCGCTCGAGTACCCCGAAGGGCCTTTCCGCTCGACTTGCATGTGTTAAGCACGCCGCCAGCGTTCGTCCTGAGCCAGGATCAAACTCTCCAACAAAAACTTGTTGAAAACATGTCCTGACAACAAAAGTGTTGCCAAAGGAATCCCAACCAGCCAAACCAAAAGGCTCGACCAGTCCGGGGTAATAAATCAATTTGGCACTGGCTTATCAAGCACCCTGTTGAGTTCTCAAAGAACAACCACACACCATCCGGAAACCCTCCACCAGGAGGACCCCCGTCCGGGGCATTTCGTCCAACCACACCCGCCGCTCTCGCGCCGGGCACCTTTACTACGTTACCCGGTGGTTTCTGCCGTGTCAAACCGGTGTTTCGCGGTTTGTCATTGCTTCCACCCTTTTGCCGGGCACCTCGATTCGACCGGCTCGCGCCGGGCGCTTCGAGGATTTCGGCAGGACGGCCGTTCGCGGTTTCCCGCTCGCTCGTCCGTTTCCCTGCCGGCCGTAAACCTTACCCGGTCGGTTCCGCCTCGCCAAATCCGCCTGCCGGCGAATCCGGGGCACCGCCCGGTCCAGGGCGCGATGGAGTCAACCATCCTCGCCTGGGGGTTTTTCCGCGCTCCGGCCTCCAGGTCTTTCGCCCTGTTTCGTCCGTTCCGCGCTGGCAGAGAGAAAGTTACGCGCCCAGCGGTTTGATCGTCAAATCCGCTGGGCGCGTCCCGCGTCACACTGTCGACGTACCGCTATTTGCGCAGGTCAACGCCAGCGAACGAGCGCTTGCCGCGGCGCAGCACCAGGTATCGGCCGTGCAGCAGGTCTGCCGGGGAGACGGTGGCGTCCACCTCGGCGATGCGGTTGTTGTTGACGTAGGCGCCGCCCTCGGCGATGACCCGCCGGGCCTCCTTCATGCTCGGCACCAGGCCCGACTCCTTGAGCAGGCCGGCGACGTCGGGCAGCTCGGTGAGGTGGATCAGGCCGGCCTCGGTCAGCGCCGCGCGCAGGGTCTCCGGGGTGAGTTCCTCGAGCGACCCCCGACCGAAGAGCGCCTGGCTGGCCGCGACCGCCTGCGCCATCTCCCGCTCGCCGTGCACCAGCGCGGTCAGCTCCTCGGCGAGCGCCCGCTGGGCGAGCCGCGCCTGCGGACGCTCCGCGGTGGCCTTCTCCAGCTCCTCCAGCTCCTCCCGGGAGCGGAAGCTGAAGTAGCGCAGGTAGCGGGTGACGTCACGGTCATCGGCGTTGAGCCAGAACTGATAGAAGGCGTACGGGCTGGTCATCTCGGGGTCGAGCCAGACCGCGCCGGTCTCGCTCTTGCCGAACTTGGTGCCGTCCGACTTGGTGACCAGCGGCGTGGTGAACGCCTGGACCGGGCCGGCGCCGCGGCGCCGGATGTAGTCCACGCCGGCGGTGATGTTGCCCCACTGGTCCGAGCCGCCGTACTGGAGCTGGCAGCCGTGCCGGCGGTGCAGCTCGAAGAAGTCGTTCGCCTGGAGCAGCTGGTAGCTGAACTCGGTGTAGCTGATGCCGCTCTCCAGCCGGGCCTTGACCACCTCGCGGGCCAGCATCTTGTTCACCGGGAAGTGCTTGCCGACGTCCCGGAGGAACTCCACCACGGACATCTCGGCGGTCCAGTCGAGGTTGTTCACCAGCCGGGCGGCGTTCTCCCCCTCGTACGAGACGAAGGGGGCGAGCTGGTCGTGGATGCGCCGGACCCAGCCCTCGACCACCTCGGGCGGGTTCAGCGTCCGCTCGGCGCTCTCCTTCGGGTCGCCGATCTGACCGGTGGCGCCGCCGACCAGCAGCAGCGGCCGGTGGCCGGCCAACTGGAGCCGGCGGGCCATCACGACCTGCATCAGGTTGCCGACGTGCAGGCTGGGCGCGGTCGGGTCGAAGCCCACATAGAAGGTGGTGCTCCCGCCGTCGAGCAGCTCGCGCAGCTCGTCGAGGCCGGTCGAGTCCTGGATCAGGCCCCGCCACAGCAGGTCTTCGGTCAGGGAGTCCCGCCCCTGCGGGAGGTTGCTGTCGGTCACGGTCACCAATTCTCCCCCATCACCGGCCCCGACCCGTACCGGGTTTGCCGACGGGGGCGACGACTAGGCTGGCGACGCCGTCGCGCGAGAGGGAGGGGTCGCCGTGGAGGAGCCGGATCTGACCGGGGGCTTCGTCGCCCTGCTGGGGCTGAAGTTCGACGAGGTGAGCGGGGACCGGGTGGTGATCCGCTGGCAGGTCCGTCCGGAGCTGCACCAGCCGTACGGGATCCAGCACGGCGGGGTCTACTGCTCGGTGGTGGAGACGGCGGCGAGCATCGGCGGCGCGCTGTGGCTGGGCGACAAGGGCAAGGTGGTCGGGGTGTCCAACCAGACCGACTTCCTGCGCGCCGTGCGCGAGGGTGAGCTGACCGCCGTGGGCACCCCGATCCACCGGGGCCGCAGCCAGCAGCTCTGGCTGGTGGAGATCACCGACGACGGCGGCCGGCTGGTGTCGCGCGGCCAGGTGCGACTGCAGAACCTCACCGCCGCCTGACCCGGCCGGATCGGCAGCCTGGCCGATTCGCCCGAAAAGGGGAGCCTGACGCGGATATCGTCGCGTCGATGAGACCGCCCGCTGCCGACCCGACGTGAGGAAGCTCCTCGCTGCCACCCTGGGTGTCCTCTCCGCCATCGGCGGCTTCGTCGACATCGGCGACCTGGTGGCGGCGAGCCAGGCCGGCGCGCGCTTCGGCATGGCCCACGCCTGGGTGCTGCTGGTCGGAGTGCTCGGCATCTGCGCGTACGCCGAGATGGCCGGCCGGATCGCGGCGGTGAGCGGCCGCGCGGTGTTCGACCTGGTCCGGGAGCGGCTCGGGCCGCGGGTCGCGCTGCTCAACCTGGTCGCCTCCTGGCTGGTCACGGTGATCACCCTGGCCGCCGAGCTGGGCGGGGTGGCCCTCGCGCTGCAACTGGCGACCGGCCTGAGCTACCTGCTCTGGGTGCCGGTGGCCGCGGTGGCGGTCTGGCTGGTGCTGTGGCGGATGCGGTTCGAGCTGATGGAGCGGGTCTTCGGGCTGGCCGGGCTGGCCCTGCTGGTCTTCGCCGTCGCGCTGTTCGCGCTGCCCACCGACTGGGCGAAGCTCGGGCACGGCGCGCTGCACGTGAGCTCCGCCGGGGAGAGCGGGTCGGTGTACTGGTTCGTGGCGGTGGCGCTCTTCGCCTCCACGGTCAGCCCGTACGAGGTCTTCTTCTTCTCCTCGGGCGGGGTGGAGGAGCGGTGGAGCAGGGCCGACCTGGCCCACGCCCGCTCGAACGTGCTGATCGGCTTCCCGGTCGGCGGGTTCCTGGCCCTGTCGTTGATCGCCGTGGCGACGGTGGCGTACCACCCGTCGGGGACACCCCTGGGCAGCCTCGACCAGGTGGCCCGGCCGGTGGCGACCGCGCTGGGCGGGGGCGGGCTCGCGGTGGCGGTGCTGGCGTTCTTCGCGGTGACGTTCGGCGCCGCGCTGGAGACCGGGCTGTCGGCCGCGTACGCGGTGGCGCAGTACTTCGGCTGGCAGTGGGGCAAGCGGGTGAGTCCCCGGGAGGCCGCCCGGTTCCACAGCGTGCTGCTGGTCAGCGTGCTGCTCGGGGTGCTGATGTTGATGACGACCGTCGACCCGGTGCGGCTCACCGAGTACATGCTGGTGCTCAGCGCGGTGGTGCTGCCGCTGACGTACCTGCCGATCCTGGTGGTGGCGAACGACCGCAACTACCTGGGCGACCAGGTCAACGGGCGGTGGAACAACCTGGTCGGCGCGCTGTTTCTGCTGCTCATCGTCGCCGCGTCGGTGGCGGCGATCCCGTTGGCGGTGATCACGAGGATGGGACAGTGAGGGTCCAGCTCGCCAAGCAACTGCTCGACCAGCAGATCGTGGACGTCGACGGCCGGCTGGTCGGCCGGGTCGACGACATCGCGTTCGCCGCCGACGCCGAGGGCTTCCCGTACGTGGACTGCCTGCTGACCGGGCAGGCGGCACTCGGGCAGCGGCTCGGCGGCCGGGTCGGGCGGATCCTGGTGGCGGTCGCGAACCGGTTCACCGACCACCGGCCGGTGCGGCCGCTGCGCATCCCGCTCAGCCTGGTCGCGCGGGTGGACAGCGTGGTCCGGCTGCGCTGCCCGGCCGGCGAGCTGCCGCCGCCGCCGGTCGAGGCGTGGCTGCGCCGGCACCTCATCGACCGGATCCCGGGGGCGTACCGTGCGAGCGGGTGAGCTGCTCGGCCGGACCGCGTACGACCTGCGCGGGCAGCGCCTGGGCCGGGTGGTGGACGTGGTGGTCCGGGGCGGCTGGCCGCCGGACCGCCTGCGGATCACCGACTTGATCGTCGCCGGCCACTGGTGGACCCGGGTGACCAGTCGGCTGATCGGCGCGGAACTGCACCCGTCGGGGCCGTGGCTGCTGCGGGCGGCCGCCCGGGTGCTCGGCCGCAGCACCCAGCAGGTCCCCGTCGACCGGGTGCAGCTCCGCCCGCCGGTGCCCGGTTTCCCGTTCGGCCCGCCGGGTGGGGCAGGCTGAGCCGGGTCAGCCGTGCGCCTCGTCGAGGACCGGGGCGTCGACGTCGCCGTGCCGGTCGCGGCGGGCCCGGCGGCGGACCCGGACCTCGGTGATGGCGTGGTGGTCGACGACGCCGACGGCCAGGTCCCAGCCGTCCACGGTCACCCGCTCCCCCGCCACGGTGGGAATGTGGCCCAGGCAGATGAGCACCAGCCCGGCGACGGTGGTGTAGTCGCCGACCGGCCGGTTGGGCAGCTCGACGCTCAGGTCGGTGAGGTCGTGCACGGGGAAGGTGCCGGGCAGGACCAGCGTGCCGTCGTCCTCGGTGCGGACCGAGCTGAGATCCCGGTCGGTCTCGTCGTAGATCTCCCCGACGATCTCCTCGAGGATGTCCTCCAGGGTGACGATCCCGTCGACCGCGCCGCGCTCGTCCACCACCAGGGCGATGTGCTGGCGTTCCGCCTTGAACTGGCGGAGCGCGTCGACCACCGGCAGCGAGTCGGGCAGCAGCATCGGCGGCCGGGCGATCTCGTCGACCGGCCGGTCGTCGGGGACGCCGACCAGGTCGCGCAGGTGGATCACGCCGACCGCGTCGTCCAGGCCGCCGTGCCGGACCACCGGCGCCCGGGAGTGGCCGGTCGCCGCGAGAACCAGTCGGGCGGCCTCCGCGGTCGTCCCGCTGTCCAGCGTGAAGACCTGCAACCGGGGTACGAGCACCGCGCGCAACTGTCGGTCGGCGATCTCCACCGCGCCGGCGATGATGGTCCGCTGCTCCTTGGTGAAGCCGTGGTTGCCGGCCACGATCTCGCGCAGCTCGTCCGGGCCGATCTCGTCCGGCTCGTGTTTCGGGTTCAGGCCGAAGAGGCGCACCACCAGGTCGCTGGTGGCGCCGAGGGCCCAGACGGCCGGCCGGGTGAGGCTCGCCAGCAGGTCGAGTGGCCGGGCCACGACCAGGGCCCACCGCTCGGCGGACTGCATGGCGATCCGCTTCGGCGCCAGCTCCCCGAAGACCAGGGTGACGAAGGTCAGCGCCAGGGTCACCGCCACGATGGCGACCGTCTCGGCGGCGTCGCCGAACACCCCGAGCAGCGGCACGAGGGGCTTGGCCAGGGAGACCGCCGCCGCGGCGGAGGCGAGGAACCCGGCGAGGGTGATGCCGATCTGGATGGTGGCCAGGAACCGGTTCGGGTCCTTGGCGAGCCGGGCCAGGGTCCGGCCGGCGCGGCTGCTCCGCTCCAGCCGCTGGAGTTGGCTGTCGCGCAGCGAGACCAGGGCCATCTCGCTGCCGGCGAAGGCCGCGTTGACGACGACCAGAACCGCGACCAGGGCCAGCTGGCTCCAGTAGCTCTGCACGCCCGGTTCTCTCCCTCGACGGACCCGGGGCGGCCGCCGTGGCCGCTCTCTCGCCGTCCGGGGACCGGCCGGCGTCGGCCCCCTCTGTGCCCCGCGGGAGGGTGGCTGAATCCTCCCCGGCGCGGCGTCGGTCAGGCCGTCGTGGGGAGATCCAGGACGTACGCGTCGCCCTCCGGGCGGAAGCCGAGCCGGTGGTAGTACGGCGCGACCATGCCGGGCGGGCTGACCACCCGGCGGAAGCCGCGATCGGTGAAGAGGCGGCTGCGCCGGTAGACGAACTCGCCGGGGGTGAAGTCACGGAACGGCGGGGTGACGTAGTCCAGGTCGATCTGGGCGATTCCGCCGGCCTCGGCGTGCGACACCACCACGCCGACCACCTCGTCGGCCCGGACCACCAGGAAGGCCGACCGGCCGGCCGCCGGGTCCCAGCGGAAGTCGGGGTTGAACCGGGCGATGTCGGCGGCGTGCACCCGCAGGGTGTGGGCCAGGAACGCGTCGTCGGTGCCCACCTCGACCACCTGGTAGGTCTGCTCGTCGTGCCGGGTGGCGAGCATCTTCCGCAGGTACCAGATGTTGATCACGGCGAGCACCACGTTCAGCCCGACCATGGGCCACACCCGCACGGCGGTGTTGTAGCCGATCAGGATGACGCAGCCGAGCAGGTTGAGCGCGCGCAGCCGAAGGATGCGCGTCTGCAGCAGCGACCAGACCAGCAGCGCGGAGCCGGCCCAGCCGACGAGTTCCAGCCAGTTCACCCGGGCGAGGGTAGCCCCCCGCCGGCCGGGGCCGGTGGGCGGGACGCGTCGACCGGCCAGCTCGGCGACGCCGGCCCGGCCGTCAGGCCGCGGGCAGTTCGGTCAGCCGCCCCTCGTCCTCGCGGTACTCGGCCCCGGTACGCGGGCAGACCCACCGGCCGTCGTCCTTCGCCACGAGCGGCGCGCCCGCCCGGCCCACCCAGCCCACCCGGCGGGCCGGAACTCCGACCATGAGCGCGAAGTCGGGGACCTCCCGGGTGACCACCGCGCCGGCCGCGATCAGGGCCCACCGGCCGATCGAGACCGGCGCCACGCAGACGGCCCGCGCTCCGATCGCCGCCCCCTCGCCGACCACCACGCCGACCGCGGTCCAGTCGTCGCCGCTCTTCAGCCGCCCCTCCGGGGTGACCGACCGCGGGTACTCGTCGTTGGTGAGCACCGCGGCGGGCCCGACGAAGACCCCGTCGGCCAGTTCCGCCGGCTCGTACACCAGGGCATGGTTCTGCAGCTTGACGTTGTCGCCCAGGCGGACGCCCGGCCCGACGTACGCGCCGCGGCCGATGACGCAGTTCCGGCCCACCGAGGCCTGCTCGCGCACCTGGGCCAGGTGCCAGACGCGCGTGCCGGAACCGACGGTGGCCCGTTCGTCCACATCGGCCGTAGCGGCGATCTGCGCACCGTCGTGCGGTGCCCGGTGGGCGTCCGTCATCTCTCGTTCCTTCCGGCGGTGCGGTGATCTTTTGTCGGGCTGGAAACGGTAGACGTTCGGCAACAAGGGCAATGTCAGAAAGCCGACCCAGTGGCCGCAGAACGGGCCATTCGAAGTGGGCGGGCAAACCAAACGGACCGGTTGACCCCGGCGGCACCGCCGGAATTCCCGGTCGGTGCTGGCGCAGGCGAGGACGGCCTCGGTAGCTTGCCGAATGGACGTCGCCACTAACTCTCCCCCAGCGAATGGTCCTGTCCTGACTAGCGAAACGGATATCCGTGAACTCATCGCCCGTTGCCGCCGAGGAACCAATCGGCGTGGCCGTCATCGGCGCCGGTTACTGGGGGCCGAATCTTGTACGCAACTTCCAGACCTCCGCCGAATTCCGGCTGCGCTGGCTCTGCGACCTCGATGTGCGCCGGGCCCGACGCGTGCTCGGTGACTACTCGACCGTCCAGGCAACCGACGACCTGGCCACCGTGCTGGCCGACGACGACGTGCACGCGGTGGCCATCGCCACCCCCGCCGGCACCCACCTCGACGTGGCGATGGCCGCGCTGCGGGCCGGCAAGCACGTGCTCGTCGAGAAGCCGCTGGCGGCCGGCGTCGAACAGGGGCGCGCGCTGGTGGCGGAGGCGGAGGGCCGGGGACTGTCGCTGATGTGCGACCACACCTACTGCTACACGCCGGCCGTGCTGCGCATCCGCGAACTGCTGCACGGCGGGGAACTGGGTGAGCTGCAGTACCTCGACTCCGTACGGATCAACCTCGGGCTGGTCCAGCGCGACATCGACGTGATGTGGGACCTGGCGCCGCACGACCTGTCGATTCTCGACTTCATCCTGCCGTCCGGGGTGGCGCCGGTCTCCGTGGCCGCGCACGGCGCGGACCGGATCGGGGCGGGGCGGGCCTGCGTCGCCTACCTGACGCTGCACCTCAACACCGGTGCGATCGCGCACATCCACGTCAACTGGCTCTCCCCGGTGAAGATCCGGACCGCGATCATCGGCGGGTCGAAGCGGACGCTGGTCTGGGACGACCTCAACCCCAGCCAGCGACTCTCGATCTTCGACCGCGGGGTCGACGTGGCGTCGGCGGAGGAGCTCGGCGACGAGCAGCGCCGGGACATGCTGGTGTCGTACCGCTCGGGCGACATGGTGGCACCGGCCCTGACGGAGCGGGAGGCGCTGCGGACCATGGTCGAGGAGTTCGCCCGGTCAATCCGCACCGGCGCGCCCGCCCTGACCGACGGCCGGTCCGGCCTGCGGGTGATGGCCATCCTGGAGGCCGCCTCCCGCAGCCTCGCAAACGGCGGAACAGTGGTCGAGCTGAGCGAATGGACGGACGTGAACGGGCAACTCATCGAACCTGGCAGGGCAATGGCTCAGGCCGGCGCGGAGCGAAGCGGAGCAACGGCATGAGCGCGGTGGAGATCACCGGGGCACGGGCCCTGGTCACCGGTGGGGCGGGCACGATCGGTTCCCACGTCGTCGACCAGCTGGTCGCCGGCGGGGCGGCCGAGGTCGTCGTCCTCGACAACTTCGTCCGTGGCCGGCGGGACAACCTCGCCCGGGCCCTGCCGCACGCCGGTGTCCGCCTGGTCGAGGGCGACATCCGCGACGTCGGGCTGGTGCACGAGCTGACCCGCGGCAAGGACCTGGTCTTCCACCTGGCCGCCATTCGGATCACCCAGTGCGCCGAGGAGCCGCGGCTGGCCAACGAGGTGCTGGTCGACGGCACGTTCAACGTGCTGGAGGCGGCGGCCGCCGCCCGGGTCCGCAAGGTCATCCTGTCCTCGTCCGCCTCCGTGTACGGGCTCGCCGACGAGTTCCCGACCACCGAGCGGCACCACCCCTACCACAACGACACGTTCTACGGCGCCGCCAAGGCGTTCAACGAGGGCATGCTGCGCAGCTTCCACAGCATGTACGGCCTGGACTACGTCGCGCTGCGCTACTTCAACGTCTACGGCCCACGGATGGACATCCACGGCCTCTACACCGAGGTCCTGATCCGCTGGATGGAGCGGATCGAATCGGGCATGCCCCCGCTGATCCTCGGCGACGGCCTGCAGACGATGGACTTCGTGCACGTCGCCGACATCGCCCGGGCCAACATCCTGGCCGCCCGGGCGGACGTCACCGACGAGGTGTTCAACGTCGCCAGCGGCACCGAGACCAGCCTCAAGGAGCTGGCCCAGGCGCTCAGCGACGTGATGAAGTCCGACCTCGCCCCCGAGCACGGTCCGGCCCGCGCGGTCAACGGGGTCACCCGCCGGCTGGCCGACACCACCGCCGCCGCCGAGAAGCTGGGCTTCCGCGCCGAGATCGGCCTGCACGAGGGGCTTCAGGGGCTGGTCGACTGGTGGCGGGCCGAGAAATGACCGGCGCGCGCATCCCCGTGATGATCCCCCGGCTCGGCGAGGAGGAGGCGCAGGCCGCCGCCGACGCCGTACGGTCCGGCTGGGTGGCCCAGGGGCCCCGGGTGGCCCGGTTCGAGCAGGAGTTCGCCGCGCTGGTCGGCGCCGGCC
Source organism: Micromonospora sp. NBRC 110009 (assembly GCF_030518795.1). Taxonomy (NCBI): domain Bacteria; kingdom Bacillati; phylum Actinomycetota; class Actinomycetes; order Micromonosporales; family Micromonosporaceae; genus Micromonospora; species Micromonospora soli. Next base: position 6,871,000 of record NZ_CP130427.1, read on the forward strand.
ACGGCGTGGCCGTCAGCTCGTGCACGACCGCGCTCCACCTGGCGCTGGTGGTGCTGGAGATCGGCCCGGGCGACGAGGTGATCGTGCCGTCGTTCTCGTTCATCGCCACCGCCAACGCGGTGCGCTACGTCGGCGCCACCCCGGTCTTCGCCGACGTCGACGTCAGCACCGGCAACCTGACGGCGGCCACGATCGACGCGGTGCGCACCGCCCGGACCCGGGCGGTGATCGCGGTGCACCAGGGCGGCGTGCCGTTCGACGTCGCCGCGCTGCGCGACGCTGCCGGCCGTTGGGGGCTGCCGCTGATCGAGGACGCGGCCTGTGCCGCCGGGTCGACGGCGTACGGACGGCCGGTCGGCGCCGGCGCGACGATCTCGGCCTGGTCGTTCCATCCTCGCAAGCTGCTGACCACGGGCGAGGGTGGAATGGTCACCGTGGACGATCCGGAGTGGGCGGCCCGGCTGCGCCGGTTGCGGGAACACGGCATGAACGTTTCCGCGGCCGACCGGCACGCCAGCGCCCAGCCGGTACTCGAGGCCTACCTGGAGACCGCCTTCAACTACCGGATGACCGACATCCAGGCGGCGATCGGTCTCGTGCAGCTCGGCCGTCTCGCGGATCTGGTGGCTCACCGGCGTGCGCTGGCGGCCCGCTACCACGAGCTGCTCGCCGACATCGAGGGGCTGGCTCCGGTCCGAGACCCGGAGTACGGCGAGACCAACTTCCAGTCGTTCTGGCTGCTGATCGACCCGGAGTACGGCACCGGCCGCGACGAGGTGCTCGCCGAGCTGGCCGCCGCCGGGGTGTCGGCCCGACGCGGCATCATGGCCGCCCACCTGGAGCCGGCCTACGCCGACGTGACGCCCGCGCCACTGCCGGTGACCGAGCGGCTGACCCGCGACTCGCTCATCCTGCCGCTGCACCACGCCCTTACCGAGGACGACCAGGACCACATCGTGGCGGTGCTCCGCAAGCTGGCCCGCCGCTAGGTCGGGTCGTCACGGGCTGCCGAACCCGGGGCGGGCGGGTACCTCCCCGCCCGCCCCGGGCCGCCTCAGCGGCGTTCCGGTTCGTCCTCGTCCGGCTTGGTGCTCATCGCGCCGGCCAGCAGCCTCCAGGCCGCATGCCCGGGAAGGAGCCGGTGTCGACTGACGGTCTTGACACTGGCTGCCAACCTGATCGCGACGGGCAGATGGCCCGATGACCAGCGAGGGAGCGTGCACCATGGCCACACCGCGCACCAGACCGTCGGTGGGGTTCCAACCGCGGCGAGTTCTTCCGATCACGGGGGCCGTCCTGGCCGGCGCGGTCGTGCTGATCGTGGCCCTCACCGCGGTCATCGGCGGCTTTGACAAGACGGCCGGCGGCGAGGTCGGGGTGGTCCGCAACGGCGGCTGGTTCGATAACAACCGGGTGCGTCAGGTGATCCCGCCGGCCTCCGGTCTCACCTGGACAGGCACGTACTCCACCACCCACCGCTACCCCGCCCAGCAGCGCTTCTACACGATCACGTCCGACAACAAGCGCGGCGATCGGACCGGCGTTGACGTGGTGAACACACCGTCGAGCGACGGGGTGGAAATGGGCATCGAGGGCACCATCTACTTCACCCTCAACCTCGACCCCGACACCCTCAAGGCGTTCGACACGAAATTCGGCACCCGGCAGTTCCGCGGCGTCGACGGCCAGCTGCGCTACGCCTACGACGGAGACGAGGGCTGGAGCACCTTCCTCGACGCGATCGTCCGCCCCGTGATCGACAACGACCTGCGCATCCAGATCAACAGCTTCCGCTGCGCGGAGCTGGTCTCCAGTTGCGCGCTGGTCCAGAACGGCGCGCAGCGCACCGGAACACCGGCACCCGCCAATCCGGACACCGGAGGTCAGACCAACAACACGAACATCGCCAAGGTGCAGGAAGCCGTGAACAGCAGCCTCCCCAAGGACCTGGCCGAGATGCTGGGCGGGAACTTCTTCGAGGGCATCAAGTTCAACCTGGCCCGAGTCACCCTCCCGCAGACAGTGCAGGATGCGGTGAACAAAGCCCAGGCGGCGTACGCGCAGGTCAGCGAGTCCCAGGCGCGGGTGGCGCAGGCCAAGGCGGAAGCCGAGGCCAACAAGACCCGGCAGCAGGGGTACGACGCCTGCTCCGCGTGCGCCCAGATCGACATCATCAAGGCGCTACCCCCAGGAGTGACGACGTACGCTCCCGGGGCCGGCGCCACCGTACCCCTCAAGTGAGGCGGAGGTCGCCGTGCGGGCCCTCACCCTGCTGCTCGCCGTCGGCGTCACGTTGGTCGTTGCCGTCAGCTGCTACCTCCTGCTGGCGGCCATCGCCGGGCGGCGCAGCCGACGGGCGACCCGCGCGGCGCGCTGGCAGGTCCTGCACTACGGGCGGAACGGACAGACGGTGGTCGCGGTCGGGCTCGTACCGCCGGATGGACGGGTACTCGACGAGCACGTGGTCGATCGCATCGCCGACGGTGACCCGGAATGGAGCGACCGGTTTCTGCGGGCGCGCGAGAGCGCGGAGGAGCGGGCGTACCACCTCAACGGCGGTGGCACGCACCTCCCCGGGCAGTACACCTAGGCGGGTCTGGGTACCAGCTGCGTTGTCGGGGTGCCGTCGATCGTGCCCACGACGTTGTTCGTCCAGTCGGCGAAGGTGACGGCGCATCCCGACCCGCACCGGCTCGTGTAGCCCCAGTGCGTCGGCCCGAACACATTGTCGCGCAGGCGCAGCCCCTCGCCGTCCTGGGCGTACAGGCCGAAGGCCCCGAGCGAGATGAAGCTGTCGTGGACCTGGTAGTTGCGCAGCAGGGAGCCGCCCGCGCTCTGGGTGAAGAGCACGGCGGTGATGGCCTGCCAGTAGTCGGGGATCTCCGCGCCGGTGTAGGCGTTGACGCCCGGCTCGAGCCGGCTGTGGCTGATCTCCAGCGGACCGGTGCCGCCGTAGGGGAAGACGCCCCCGGTGTGGGCCTGGGAGGGATCGGCCAGGTGGGCGATGTAGTTGTCGTGGAGCCAGCTGTACTCGATGGTGGTGTTCGCCCCGCAGAGGCACATGCCGCCGGAGTTCGCCACGTCTACGTGGCTGAGCTGGATCGTGCAGGTGGGGCAGTCGTTGATCGCGTGCTCGGTCAACGGGGCGCTCGTCATGCCGAGGCCCACCGGCTCCGGCCGGATGGTCGTGTTGCTGATGTTGACGCGGAGGCTGGCCGAGGAATCCGCGTTGACCAGGATGGCCCGGTTGGCGGAACCCGGTGGCGGCGCGATGATCGAGTTCGTGATGTTGACGGTGCCGTGACAGTTCGTGCCGATGTAGATGAAGGCATGGAAGTACTTGTGGTCGAGATTCACCGTGCCGTTGCACTCGTACAGGTCCCACTCCTTGCTCCCGGCGTTGTGCGGGAACACCTCCTGGTAGCCGGCCGGCACCGGCAGCCGGGCATCGGACTGGCGGTACCTGCCGACCCCGGGGGCACCCACGGAGAAGCGCTGCGGGTACCTGCCGCCGCCGGTGCTGTCGGGGTTGCCGGTGGCGGTCGGAGTCGGTGCGGGCGGGGTGGCGCTGGGCGTCGGCGCCGCGGTCGGGGTGGGACTCGGCGAGGTGGGGCGGGGGGATGCGGTCGTGGGTAGCGGGGTGGGACTGGACGTGGCCGGAGCGCCCGGCTTGAAGACGACGTCGACCCAGTAGTTGGTGGCCCGGTAGCCCCGGTTCGGGAATCCGCCCGTGCCGTACTGGTACACGCCGTTGGCGCCCTGCGATCCGTCGGCCGGGGCGCGCAACGGGCCCCGGCTGCGGGCCGCGGCGAAGTAACGGTCGTCAGCCGAGTAATGGCCCACGGTGGTGTGGTACGACACCACGTACAGCGCATTGGCCTTGACGGCCACCGGGGCCGAGAAGGCGGCGTACTGCCACCCGGACCGGCTCTCGTCGGTGAACCGGACGGTGGCCAGCCTCGTGCCGCTGCTCGCCCAGAGGTTGCCCGTGTGCACGCCGGTGTTCGTCCTCGACTTGTAGAACCGGACGCCGAGAACGCTGCCGTCCTGGGTGGCGGTGAATTTCAGCCCCAGTTCCACGGCCTGCCGGTCCGGGTCGGTCACCGTGCCCGGCACCGCTGAGCTGCTCCACAGCGAGTACGTTCCGGGGGGTACCGCCGCGGTCTCCACACCGCCCGGGCTGGTCGCTACGCGACCCGCCAGCGCCGTTCCGGAGATCGCCACCGCGCCGGCGACGGCCAGCACGATGACCGCTCGCGATTTCCTGACCATGTGGTTCCCTTCTCCACAAGTGGTGTCACTCGGACCCGGGGCGGGCCAACGCCGGCACGGAAGATGCGGTGTCGCGGGCGTCGACGGCGGGTGCGTCCGACGCCATCAGCCGACGGTCCGGATGAGACACCCGCGCCGTCAGCCCTAGCCGGCGGCGGACGCGCGCGACTCACCCGCCGCACGCTGCACGGGGGCGACGGAGGCGCCGGGCTCGGCACCGGGTTCGCTCGGCGATCGGGGAGGACGCTCGCCCGACAACCTGACCTGTCCTGCACGAGGCACACCAAGACAACGAACGAAATGCCGCTAAGTCACCCGTATCGACGTTGAACCATGGATGACCCCGCGCAGCCGGCGTGCGCGAGCGGCTCCTCCCGGTGTCGGCGCGGAGCGGGTTCCGTGGTCACGGTACGCCGCACGCCGGCGGGCAGGTGGCCTCAGCTGACGGGCTGCGGCGCGGTGGCGACCAGGAGGTTGGTCAGGAAGGCCACCGTGGCCGGGGCGGACTCCCGCCGGCCCGTCAGCAACTCGTCCAGCCATGCGTCCCGGACGATGCCGGTGGTCCGCAGCGGTGCGAGGACGTCCGGCTCGCTGCGCCAGTGCTCGACCACGAGCGCCGCCACCTCGGCCGCGCCCAGCTGCGCCCGGCCGGAACGGCGCAGCCGCTGCCGGACCTTGCCGGAGAGCTTTCGGGCGGTGACCCGGGCCGCCGCCGCGCGGTCGCGGACGCCGCGTTGCCCCAACCGGGCGGGAACCAGCCCGGAATCCAGCGGCACCGCGGCCAGTTCGCGGTCGAGCCGGTGGATGAGCTGCCCGGTCAGCAGGCCGCTCCCCTTCTGCTCCGGCGGCACGGAGTGCGCCAGCTGGATGAAGCGGCGATCGAACATCGGGTTGATGAAGAAGCGGTTGACGGCCGCGACCGACCCGTGGGCTCCCGCCCATCGCTGCATGCGCTGGTAGAGATAGAAGTAGTCGGTGGCCCGCAGCCAGTGTGACGGAGCGCCGTCGAAGGATGCCGTGATCCGGTCGACCGCGTCGGTGCGGGCGGCGGCCACGAAGCCCGGTTCGAGTGCGCGGGCGTCGACGGCCTCGTTCGCGTAGAGGCGCCAGTTCGCCAACTGGCCGACCAGCTGCGGCGAGGTGGTCGCGTTGCGGGGCTGGCCGAAGTAGTAGAAGCCGCGGCAGGCTTCCCCGCCGAGCCCGGAGAGGCGATGGCCCTGCTCGAGGTGGCCCTCGGCGAGGAGCAGCGGGGCCAGGGCCAGCGGGCTGGCCATGCAGTCCAGCGCCGCCGCTGCCTGCAGCGCCGTGCGGTGGGCCGCGGCCGGGGTGACCGGTGGCTGCTCGTCCAGCCAGTGGACATGCAGGTCCAGCCCGCCCAGCGCGCTCAGCTTCTGGGCCAGCGTGGCGTCCGGGCCGCCCCGCACGTCCAGGGTGAGCGCGCGGAGCCCGCGGCGGGTCGCCGGGGACAGCGCCGCGAGCAGGACGCGGGTGTCCTGGCCGCCGGTCAACTGGAGCACCGTGCCGGGATGGTCAGCGACGTATGCCCCGAGGAACTCCCGCAGCATCCCGGCCATCTCGTCGACGGTCTCGGGCAGGGACGGTGCCGGACCGTCCAGGGCGAGCGACTGCTCCACGTAGCGGTGCGTCTCCACCCGGCCCGCGTCCAGCACCGCCAGGCATCCGGCGGGCACCTTTTCGACCTGCGCGAAGACCGTGCCGAGCCCCACCTGCCAGCCGACCAGGCTCTGCAGGCCGAGGGCCCCGTGGTCCAACCCCGCCCCGGCCAGCGCGGCGAGGGCGAGCGCACTCGTCGAGATCGCGGCCACGCCGTCGCCCTGCCAGCAGAAGAGCTGCCGGAAGCCGAGCCAGTCCGTGGCCGCCACGATCGGCTCGCCGGCCCCGGAGCGGTGTGCCGCGGCGAACGGCGGCACGAGCGCGGCGAGCGCGGCGCCGTCCGCCTTCGTGCCCCGGCCCAGCTGCTCGGCCAACTCGGCGGTGGTGACATCGGCGACCCGGGTACGCGCCGCCCGGCCCAGGCGCAGCGTGAAGGCGGTGCCGCTGTCGTCGACCCGATCGCCCGGGTCTGCGCCGTGGCAGGCGAGCCAACCGTCCTCGGTGGGCAGCATCCGCGCGCCGGCGCCGAGGCGGGCGAGGGCCTCGGCCCGGCACGCCTCGTCGGTCGCGGTCAGCCTGCCCGGCGCGTACGAGACGGCGAGGAACGCCTTCATCTCGGCAGCACCGTGGGCGGCGTTGCGGTCTCACCTCGGGCAGACATGGCGGCCAGCGTAATCTTCGCCATCACCCAGGGAAAGCGGTCCCAATACGGCAAAGCGGTTATGGGGTAACAGATTTCCGGCCCGTCGGTGTCGACTTCCCGACCGAGGAAAACAGCTACCCTGCTCCCCCGCCGTGGTTGACTTTCGCCGTGGTGGCGGGAATCCGGGCAAGGCAGAACCTCGCCTCTGCCTTTTCATCGGCGGACAACAGCTTCGGCTTTCTGCGGCTGATGTTCGCCTTCGCCGTACTCGTGTCCCATTCGCTGCCGCTCGGCTTCGGCGCGGACGACCCGGGCGCCGGCCTCACGAACGGCCAGACGGCGCTCGGCGAGATCGGAATCCTGGGCTTCTTCGTCATCTCCGGCTTTCTGATCACCCGCAGCGGCACCCGGGTCCCGGTCCTGCGCTACCTCTGGCACCGTGGCCTGCGGATCCTGCCGGGCCTGTGGGTGTGCCTGGTGGTGACGGCCTTCGTCTTCGCCCCGATCGTGTCCCTGTGGGAGCGTGGCACGCTCCACGGCCTCTTCGGCGCCGCCGACGGACCGTTCCAGTACGTCGTCAGCAACGCCTTCATCGCGATCCGGCAGTACGGCATCTCCGGCCTGCTGCTCGACACCCCGTACGGGCAGCGCACCGGCACGTCGGTCTTCGACGGCTCGCTCTGGAGCCTCCTCTACGAGGTGCTCTGCTACCTCCTGGTCGCCGGGTTGGCGGCCGTCGGGGTGCTGCGCCGGGCCCGGTGGCTCGTGACGATCCTCGCGCTGGCCGGGGCCGCCGTCCTGCTGCACGACCTGCTCCGGGCGCCGGAGATCCCGGGGCCGCAGGGCGTGCACGGCCCGGTCTTCGGGGTGGGCGGGCTGGACAGCTACTCCCTCGTCTACCTGACCTACGTGTTCCTCCTGGGCGCCGTCTGCCAGCTCTACCGGGAGCGGATCGTCCTGCACGACGGCCTCGCCGTCGCCGCCGCCGCCGTCGTGGTCGCCACCACCCAGTTCGGCGCGTTCGCGGTGCTGGGCTATCCGGCCTTCGCCTACCTCGTCCTGTGGCTGGCGGTCCGCCTGCCCCGCTGGACGCGCCGGGTCGGCCGCCGGCACGACTACTCCTACGGCTGCTACATCTACGCCTTCCCGGTCCAGCAGCTCCTGGCCCTGGTGGGCGTGCCACGGCTCGGCCTGATTCCCTACGTCGCGATCTGCACCGTTGCCACGGTCGCGCTCGCCGTCGCGTCCTGGCACGTCGTGGAGCGGCCGGCGATGGCGTTGAAGGGCTGGTCGCCCCGCCGTCGGGACACGACGAAGCTCGCCCGACCAGCGCCGGAGCCGGCGACCGGGAAGGTGCCGGCCGCCGTCGGGGCGGAGGAGGCGACTACCGCACGACCGCCGGCGACCACGCATCGCGGATGAACAATTCGGCGACGCCGCCGCCGTCCGCGCGCACGACCCAGAGGTCGCTCGTCGACGGTCCCTCCCCGCTCCGCGGCAGGCCGTAGATCACCCGGCGGTCGTCGAGCCACTCGATCTGGTCGTCCACGCTGCGCTGCTCGGCCAGGGTGGTCGACCGGCCGCTGGCGAGGTCGTACACCGCGATCCGCCAGTGCCCCGGCGCCTGGCCGGCCCGCGTCTTGACCGCGATCCGGGTGCCGTCCGGCGAGAGGGACGGGCATTCCGCATCCTCCCGAAGCGCGACGAGTCGCTGTTCGCGAAGGCTGCCCCGGACGAGCCAGGTCCGGCCGCCCGACGCCGCCGTCGCGTAGAAGGTGTCCCCGTCGGCGAACGTGACCCCCCAGAGATTGCGGTCCGCGGCCGCCACCCGCCTGCCGTCGACGATCAGCTGGAAGTGCTCGATGTTGCTGGAGTGCCCGTCGGCGACCCTGGTCACGAGGGTCTCCGTGGAGAACTGGCCGGGGGTGGAGTAGCTGTGCCCCGCCACGAAGGTGGTCGTGGCCACGAGCGACCCGTCGCGCGACAGCCGGGTGCGGCTCGGCACGCCGGCGAGCGGCAGCTCGCGGGTCACCGTCCAGTCGGGACCGAGGACCTGCGCGCGGTACGTGGTGACCAGGCCGGGCTTGGCGTACAGGCACACCGCCTCGCCGCGCCGGGCGTAGACCCGGTCGCAGGCGGCCGGGGTGAACGCCCGGGGCCCGGCCGGGTCGCTGAGCGGGACCACCGCCACCCGCCCGTAGTCGTCACCGGCCGCGGTGCTGCGGAACACGACATGGGCGCCGGCGGTCACCGCCGCGACGTCCGGACCGGTGGGCACCGGCGGCGCCGCCGCCACGACCTGGGTCTGCTCCCGGCGGACGGAGTAGATGTAGCCGACCGTGCCGAGCAGGGTGACCAGGACGATGACGGCCAGGGTCCAGACCCGTACCCGCCCGCTCATCGCTGCTCCTCCGCCGCCGCGTCGGCGTCGGGCACCGCCACGGGATCGGGGCGGTCCCGCCCCGACAGCAGCCAAGCGGCCATCACCACTCCCGTCATCAACAGGCCGGCCAGCAGGCAGAGCGCCGCCTGGCGGCCCAACAGCTGCCACAGACTGCCGAAGGCGAGCGCGCCGGCGAACCGGGCGATCACGACGACGGTCTGGGCGGCGGCGATACCGCTCCCCCGCGCGTCGCTGGTCACTCGGCGGCTGACCAGCGCGGCGAGCACGCCGTCGGTCGCGGCGTAGAACGTACCCAGCAGGACCAGGGCCGTGGCCGTCCCTCCCAGGCCGCCCAGCGGTGCGGCGGCGACCAGGTACGCGACGAGCAGCGCCAGGTGGCCCCCGACGAAGACGCGCGCCCGCCCGACCCGGTCGGCGAGCCGGCCCAGCGGGATCGCCAGGGCGAGGTAGGCGACGTTCGTGCCGACGAACAGCAGCGGGAAGTAGCTCGCCGCGAACTGGTCGCGATCCTGCAGGGACAGGTAGACGAAGCCGTCGCCGATCGTGAACAGGCCCAGCACGCCGGCGGCGATCAGCGGACGCCGGAGCCGCGGACCGGTCAGTTCCCGGAGCACCCGCCGTACCGGCAGGGCCGCCGTCGGCCGGCGCCGGTCCGGCACGAAGAGGACCATGACGGCGACGCCCAGCACGGCGAACGCGAACGACGCGACGAAGACCGCCGAGTAGCCCCCGGGCAGGAACCACAGCAGCGAGAACGCCACCAGCGGACCAGCGGCCGCGCCGATGGTGTCCAGGGTCCGGTGGACGCCGAACGAGCGGCCCAGCGTGCGCGGATCCGACGCATCCGCGATCAGCGCGTCCCGTGGCGCGGTACGCAGCCCCTTGCCCAGCCGGTCCGCGGTCACCACCGCGGTGACCGCGCCGAGCCCGTGCGCGGGCAGCATGGCCAGCCGGCTCGCGGCCGAGAGGGCGTAGCCGGCGGTGGCGACCCACTTCGGCCGGTGGGACCGGTCGCCGAGATACCCGCCGAAGATTCTGACCAGCGCGCTGGCGCCCTGGTAGAGCCCGTCGACCAGGCCGTACGCCAGCACACCGAGCCCGAGCTCGGCGGTGAGATAGACCGGCAGCACCGCGGCGACCATCTCCGACGAGACGTCGGTGAGCAGGCTGACGACGCCGAGCAGCACCACGGTGGCGCCGACCCGGGGCAGCCGGCTGCCGCGCTCGCCGGCCGGATCCGCGCCGGGGCGGTCCCGGACCGATACGTACATGGCGGGGGCGCGTCAGGCCACTGACCGCAGCGCGGCCGCGAGCGCGCGCGCGACGGTTGCCTGCTGCTCGGCGGTGATCTGCGGGAACAGCGGCAGGGAGAGAATCTCGGTGGCCGCCCGCTCGGCCTGCGGGAAGCTGCCCGGGCCGTACGGCAGGTCCGCGAACGCCGGCGTCAGGTGGACCGGGTAGGGGTAGTGGATGCCCGCGCCCACACCGGCCTCGTTCAGCCGCCGCAGCACCTCGTCGCGGCGCCCGGCGCCGCCGGGGATCCGCACCACGTAGAGGTGCCACACGTGCTCGTTGCCGGCGAGGACAACCGGACGCGTCACGTCGAGGGGCGCGAGCAGTTCGTCGTAGCGGGCGGCGGCGGCCCGGCGGGCGTCGTTCCAGGCGGCCAGGCGGGTCAGCTTGGCCCGCAGCACCACCGCCTGCAGCGCGTCGAGCCGGCTGTTGACCCCGATCATCTCGTGGACGTACTTCACCAGGCCACCGTGGCTGCCCAGGGTGCGCACCACGGTGGCGAGTCCGGCGTCGTCCGTCAGCACCGCCCCGGCATCGCCGTACGCCCCCAGGTTCTTGCCGGGGTAGAAGCTGGTGGCCGCGACGCCGCCGGTGCCGGCTCCGACGCCGGCGCGGGTGGCGCCCTGGCACTGCGCGGCGTCCTCCACGATCGCGACGCCGCGGCCGGCGAGTCCGGCGCGGAGCCGCTCGACCGGGGCGAGCTGCCCGTAGAGGTGCACGGGGACCACCGCCCGGGTGGCCGGGCCGACGGCGGCCAGGGTGGCGTCGACGTCGAGGAGGTAGGTCGCCGGGTCGATGTCGACGAGCACGACGCGGGCCCCGATCCGGGCCACGGCCTCGGCGGTCGCGACGAACGTGTTCGCCGGCAGCACCACCTCGTCCCCGGCCCGCACGTCGGACGCCCGCAGGGCCAGCTCGACCGCGTCCGTGCCGTTGGCGACACCGACGCAGTGCTGCACGCCGGAGAACCCGGCGAACTCGCGCTCGAACGCCGCGACCTCCGCGCCGCCGACGAACGCCGTGTTCTCGATGACGCGCTTGAAGCCGGTGCTGACGTCCTCGGCCACTTCGGCGTGGGCGGCCCGCAGGTCGACGAGTGGAATCATCTGGCGCTACTCCATCTGCCGCGATCGCGGCGGGCAGGGGTCGATCAGCGACCGGGCGGACCCAACGGTGACCGGACGGCCCGGCGCCTCGGTCGGCAACCGGTCGGTGCGGGTGGCGACCCGGTGCGGACGCCGGTCGCACCGGCCGACCCGGCAGGCAAGCTACCAACTGAGGCGGGCGGCGGAGGGACCGTGACGGGTATCCGGCAGAACCGTTTTCGTCACGCCCCGGGCCGTGCCGACTGGGCTAGTGTGCCAGCGACGGCAGCGCGCCGGAGCCGCCGCACGGCCACGGGCCGTTGTCCATTCAGTCGGATTCCCGAGATCCCCGTCGACACGGGATGGATAAAGGTTTCTCCTGCCGAATGGACGAAGCCCGGTAACGTGGCCGCGGCAGGCCCGGTCAATGCGAACCATGGCACCGAGCGTGCCGTGCGGAAATAGGAAGGCGGACAGTGTCGACGGCAACCACATGGCGCGGCGTGAATCTGGCCGAACCTGATCTCTGGCCGGCGGCTGGTGCTGATCGCACCGCCTCGCCGCACGTTCCGGGTCCTGTTGACGAACGGCTCATCGGATTGCCCGGCGAATCCGACGAGCGCCGGCTCTACCGGCGCATGCGCTTTATCCGCCGCTTCGAGGAAACGCTGCTCTCGCTCTTTGAAGAGGGCGTCCTGAATGGCACGACCCACGCGTGCATCGGTCAGGAGGCCGACGCGGTGGCGGTGATGGAGCACCTGGTCGAGGAGGACCACGTGTTCAGCAACCACCGCTGCCACGGTCACTACCTGGCCCGCACCGGCGACGCGCTGGGGCTGCTCGCCGAGATCATGGGCAAGGACGCCGGGGTGTGTCGGGGCATCGGCGGTAGCCAGCACATCTGCGCGCCCGGCTTCAAGTCCAACGGTGTCCAGGGCGGCATCGTCCCGGCCGCCGCCGGCATCGCGCTCGCCGGCCAGCTCGACGGCAGCCGCCGGGTGAGCGTCGTGTTCATCGGCGACGGCACCCTGGGCGAGGGGCTGCTCTACGAGACGTTGAACATCGCCGCGCTCTGGCGGCTGCCGCTCCTCGTGGTCTGCGAGGACAACCGGTGGGCGCAGAGCACGCCGATCGGGGCCAACCTGGCGGGCAGCATGCCGGGCAGGTTCGAGGCCTTCGGCATCCCGGTACGCGAGGTCGACAGCACCGACGTGCTGGAGTTGCGCGAAGCCGCCGGGGCGGAGGTCGACGCGGTCCGCGCCGGAGCCGGTCCCCGGGTCCTGCTGATCCACACCTACCGGCTGTGCCACCACTCCAAGAGCGACGACGAACGTCCCGCCGAGGAGATCGCCGCCCGATGGGCCGTCGAGCCGTTGCTGGTCCACGGTCGCCGACTGGGCGACGACGAACGACGGATCATCGACGGCGAGGTGGAGACCGCGCTGGCTGAGGTGGTCGCGACGGCGAGGGCGCTGCCGTGATCTTCGCCAAGGAACTGAACGACACGCTGCGCGCCTGCCTCACCGCCGACCCCCGGGTGCTCGTGCTCGGCGAGGACATCGCCGACCCGTACGGCGGAGCGTTCAAGGTGACCCGCGGGCTCTCCACCGCCTTCCCGGACCGGGTCCGCACGACGCCGATCAGCGAGGGGGCGATCGCCGGGATCTCCGCCGGGCTGGCGCTGGCCGGCTACCGGCCCATCGCCGAGATCATGTTCGGCGACTTCCTCACCCTCGTCTTCGATCAGGTCGTCAACCACATCGCCAAGTACCAGGCGATGTACGCCGGCCAGGCGACCTGCCCGGTCATCGTGCGCGCCCCCGCGGGCGGCCACCGGGGATACGGTCCGACGCACAGCCAGAGCCTGGAGAAGCACTTCCTCGGCGTGCCGCATCTGCGGGTGGTCGCCGCCTCGCTGCTGCACGACCCCCGGACGGTCTTCGCCGAGTTCCTCAGCCAGGACAGCCCGGTCCTCTACGTGGAGCACAAGCTGCTCTATCCGCAGCATCTGACCGTGCCCGAGGGCGGTCGGTGGGGCGACCTGCTGGCGACGCAGGATGCCACCCCCGGCATGCTGCCGACGGTCTGCCTCTCCGCGGTGCCCCGCGAGGACTGCGCGGCGACCGTGCTGGCCTACGGATACCAGGCCATGCTCGCCGCGAAGGTGGTCGAACGGCTCGCCGTCGAGGAGGAGATCTTCGTCGAGCTGCTGGTCCCCGCTCAGCTCGCACCGATGGACTGGGCGCCGGTCGAGCGCTCCGTCGGCGTCACCGGACGGCTCGTCACCGTGGAGGAGGGCAGCGGCGGTTGGTCCTGGGGCACCGAGGCGGCCGCGACGATCTCCCGCCGGCTGTTCCGCGAGCTGCGTTCCCCCGTTGACGTCGTGGCCAGCGAGCCCACCGTCATCCCGTCAGCCAAGGCCAAGGAGAGCCGGGTCCTCGTCGGCGAGGGCCGGATCGAGGCGGCGCTGCGCGCCGCGGCCGCCTGAGCCCAGGGCCCGTAGAGGAGAGAGTGTGAAGCCGGTAATCGTTCCGACCAGCGACGTCAACAGTGAGCACGGCGTGCTCGTGGCGTGGTTCGTCGACGACGGCGCCAAGGTGGACGCGGACACCCTGCTCGCCGAGATCGAGACCAGCAAGGCGGTGCTCGAGGTCGTCGCTCCCGAGGCCGGCATCGTGCTGCACCTGGCCGAGCCGCTCCAGGAGGTCCCCCTCGCCGAGCCGATCGCCATGCTCTTCGAGACGTCGGCCGACCTCGCCGAGTACGTGCGCGAGCGGGAGACCCGGGCGGCGGCCGCGGCGGCGGCTCCGGCACCCGCCCGGGCGAGCGCCAAGGCCGTGCAGCGGGCCGCGGAACTGGGCGTCGACCTGGCCACCCTCCAGCTCGGACGGCTGATCACCGTCAAGGACGTCGAGGCGGCCGCCCGGGAGGCCGGTGCCGGGCCGGGCAACCTCCCGACGCCGCTGGCGGCCGAGCCCGGGCTGCAGCGCATCCTGCTGATCGGCGGGGCGCTGGGCGCCACCCAGGTCCTCGACATCCTGGCCGGATCCGCGACGCAGCGGGCCGTCGCCATCGTGGACGACGACCGGCAGCGGTGGGGCGCCGACGTGCACGGCGTGCCGATCGTCGGCGGAACGGACCGGCTCGCCGCGCTCTTCGCCGAGGGCGCCTACGACGCCGCGATCATCGCGATCGGCACCTCGGTGGAGACCCGGCGTCGCTTCCGGGAGGTCTGCGCGGCGGCGGGGATCCCCCTGGCGAACGCCATCGATCCCACCGCCAAGATCGCCACCGACGTGGTCCTCGGGCAGGGGAACATCATCTGCGCCTTCGCGCACCTCGGCACCGGGGTACGGATGGGCGACAACAACTTCCTCTCCGCCTACAACTCCTTCGACCACCACAGTCGGATCGGCTCCGACAACGCCACCGGCCCGTCCTGTGTCTCGTCGGGCAAGGTGACAGTGGGCGACCGGGTGCGCCTCGGGACCGGCATCTTCATCGAGCCGGACGTCGTCCTGGGTGACGGGGTGGTGGTCGCCTCCGGCGCGGTCATCGTCCGATCGGTGCCGGCCGAGCACGCCGTCAAGACGAAGGTCGTCACGACGACGGTGGTGCCGCAGCGACGGCCCGGGCGGTAGCACCGCCCGGGCCGGGGTGGTGGGTCAGATGCCGCGCCGCTTCCACGACTGCCACCAGAGCCACTCTCGGCCCTTGGCGGCGACCGCGGTGAGCACCAGCGGCTGAAGGTACGGCATGACGGCCGGCCCGATCCGCTTCCGCAGGCGCAGGCCGCGGTACTCCGGCAGTGCGCGGTACTCCGGCCAGCACTCCGCGGCGAACGCGATCAGCTCGCCCTCGGGAACGCTCGCGGTGCGCCCCCGGTCGTAGGCCCGCACCGCGCGCCGCAGGGCGTAGCGGGCGAGGCGCCGGCGCACCATCGCGTCGAGCCGGTCCGCGTCGGGCAGCAGATCGCCGCAGCGTTGCACCACCGCGTCGTACGCGGCCTTCCGCTGGCGCAGGTCGTCGAGCTGCCCGGCGTAGTCCGTCTGCGACATGTTCGCGCCGTGCAGGCGGTAGTACGCCTGATCCGCCCCGCGCACGTGACCGACGTCCGCGTGCGCCGCCAGCCGCATCCACATCTCGATGTCGCCGGCGTGCGGCAGCTCGGGATCGTAGCCGCCCACCTTGCGCTGCAGGTCCGTCCGCACCACGACCTCGGGCGAGGTGATGCAGCCGGTGGCCTCGCGGAACCGTCGCTCCAGCCACCACTGCCCGGGCCAGACGCGGTGGCCCAGGTCCCGGGTCCGGGCCGGCGGCGGCGGGCCGGGGTGGGTGAAGTGCACCGGGCGCCCGTAGACGAAGCCGACGTTCGGGTTGGCGTCGAGCACGCGCGCCGCCCGGGTCAGGGCGCCCGGCGTCAGCAGGTCGTCCGCGGAGAGCAGGACGGTGTAGTCGCCGTCCGCCCACTCCAGCAGGCCCTCGTTGTAGGTGGCGATGTGGCCACGGTTGGTCTCGTGGACCCGGACCTCGACCCGGGGGTCCGCCGCCGCGATGGCACGCGCCTTCTCGGCCGAGTCGTCCGGCGAGGCGTCGTCGATGATGAGCACGCGTACGTCGACGCCGGGCTGGTTGTCGAGCACGCTGCGCACGCATGCCTGGAGATAGTCCCCGTACCTGTAGCAGGGGATGACCACGCTGACCGTACTCACTGACACCCTTCCGTTGGCCCGTCCGCGCCGGTGCCGCGGGCCCGCACCGCTCCGGTGCGGGCCCGCGGCCGGTCACGGGGTCGTCGTGAAGACCACATCAACCCAGTAGTTCGCCGAATTCCAGGTGGAGGTCGGGAAGGCGACACCGGAACCGGCCCGGAACAGGCCGTTCCCGCCGTTCGGCGAGTCCGCCACCGCGGTCAGCGGATAGGACACCGTCGGTTGGGTGAACTGGTTGCTGGTGTAGGCGTACCGGCCCACGTCCGTGTGGTACGAGACCACGTACGGTGTGTCGGCCGTGATGGCGACCGGCTGGTCGAAGAGCAGCGTCTGCCAGCCGCTGCTGCTCTCGTTGGTGAAGGTTCCGGTGGCGAGCTGGGTGCCGGTGTTCGACCAGAGGGTGCCGGTGTGCGTCCCGGTGTTGGCGCTGCCCTTGTAGAACCGCACGCCCGTCACGTAGCCGTCCAGCGCCGAGGTGAACCGCATGCCCAGCTCCAGGGAGTTGACCTCGGAGGCGCTGGGGATCGCCGGCACCACGGAGTCGTTCCAGACCGAGCACGGGCAGCTGACCGACGTGCCGGTGGTGAAGGTCCAGGTGTACGGCGCCGGCATGGTGTTGCCCCAGGCGTCGGTCGCCCGCACCGAGGCGGTGTAGGTGGTCGACGGGGTCAGGGCGTTCTGCGGCTGGATGGTGACCTTGCGGGTGGTGTTGTCGTAGTGATAGCCCGCCGCCACGGATCCGCCGCTGGAGGTGAGCGCGTACTCGATGCTCTCCGGGTCGACGTCGTGGCTGAAGGTCGCGCTCAGCGTGGTGTTCAGCGCGACGCCTGAGGCGCCCGCCGCGGGCGTCTTCGCGGTGATCGTCGGTGGCTCGGTCTCCGCCCCGACCGTGTCGACGACGACGTCGACCCAGTAGTTGGTGTTGTTCCAGCTCAGATTCGGGAAGCCGCCGCCCGAGCCGTACCGGTAGACGCCGTTCGCGCCGTCCACCCCCGACTGCAGCAGCCGTACCGCCGACAGCCCCGCGCCCTGGTTGGCGAAGTAGTTGCTGGTGTACGAGTAGTGCCCGGTGGGCGTGTAGTACGACGCCACGTAGGTGGTGTTGGCGGCGACCGGCACGGGGTTGGCGAAGGTCAGCGTCTGCCAGCCGCTCGCGGTCTCGCCGGTGAAGGTGCCGGAGGCGAGCAGCTGGCCCGACGAGGTCCACAGCTTCCCGACGTGCGTGCCGGTGTTGGTGCTGGCCTTGTAGAACTTGACGCCCGTGACCGAGCTCGGCCCGCCGACCCGGAACTTCACGCCGAGCTCGTTGGGCGAGGCGTCGAAGGAGTCGATGTTGCTCGGCACCGCGGTCGGCGGGTAGGCCGTGCAGGGGCACTGCTGCGGTCCGACGGTCACGCTCCGGGTGGTGACCGCCCCGATGTTCAGGCTGTCGTCGGAGGCCCGCACCATGATCTGCGCGGGACCCTGGCTGCTCGGGGTCCAGGTGTAGGACCAGTTCCCCTGCCCGGTGGCCGCCGCCCAGGTGCTGCCGCCGTCCGTGGAGACCTCCACGCGGCCCAGCTGGCCGCCGCCGACCTCCGCCGCGGTTCCGGTGACGGTCACCGGGGTGAGGACCGGCAGGGTGGCGCCGGCCGCGGGCGCGGTCAGGGTCACCGCCGGCCCGGTGGTATCGGTCGACTTGGTGGCGGCGACCAGGTTGGCCTGCCGGGTCAGCGGCTGGGCGTCCATGTCGGCGAGGAGGTTGACGGTCGCCTGCTGCATGCGCTGGTCCTCGGTGCTGGGCAGCATCGTGTGCAGACTGCTGAGACCCCACGACCACTGCACGGTGCCGGCGCCGAAGACCAGCGCCCCGGAGGACTGGTCGCGATAGGCCATCAAGCTGTGCGTGGCTGTGCCGTTCCCGTAGTTGTTCCCTTCGTCCAACAGCAGTGTGCCGTCGGTGATGGCGAGCGTCGTCGAGGAGAAGGCCACCGCGCCCGGCGGGCGGACCGCATTCTCGACGTCGGAATCCCACTCATAGCCGAGCGTGCCGACGGGGAAGGTGGCTACCTGCCCGGATGCCAGGTTGTTGATGGACGGGATGTTCCGCCACAGGCGGAGATTCCGGTACGCGGCCGGGACCGTGATCGCGTCGTTGCGGTAGCCGTTGACGCTGAAGATGGTGCCGGTGAGCTGGTTGGGCGGGGTGGCGCCGCCGGAGCCGGCCCCCACCGAGTCGACCCAGGTGCCGGTCCACTGCCCGCTCGGGTCCGCGATCCCGTTCGGCGGGTTCTGCCGCATCTTGGTCATCTTGTAGCAGACGAGGGTGCGGTTGTCCCCGCCGCCGCTGGCCACCGAGGGCTCCAGGCGGGTGCGCCAGAAGACCTCGTTGCCGCTGAAGAAGGCCAGGTTGACGCCGGCCTCGCGGGCGGCGACCACGTTGTTCCACTGGGCCTGGTTCCAGTACTCGTCATGCCCGGAGGACATGAAGACCCGGTGGTCGAGCAGGCTCGCCGGCTTGGTGCTCACGTCGATGCCCGAGGCGTAGCTGACGTCGTACCCGTTGCGCTCGAGCCAGTAGATCATCGGGTACTCGGCCGAGAGGATGCCGTTGTCGCCGGCGATCCGCATGGGACGGTTGTAGCTCACCTTGTAGGCCCGGCCGTCGTACGCCGGCCCGCCCCCACCGTAGAGGTCCTGGCCGCCCCAGTCGTTGTACGCCTGCCAGGTCTGGTCCGAGGTCTGCACCAGGATGTCGGAGTGGTTCGCCGGATCCACGACGACGAACGGAACGTGCGCGAAGCCGGCGCCGTTCGGCTGGTCGAGCGTCGCAAGGTAGACCCCGGAGACGGCGTCGGACGGCACTGTCCAGGTCACGTTGGTGGTCCAGTTGCCGCAGTCCACCAGGCCGGTGCCCGTGTCGTGCTGGCACGCCGGCTGGGTCCGGGCGGCGAAACTGCTCGTCGGTGAGGTGGGCATCCGCCGCGCGCCGGCGCCGCCGTAGTAGCCGAGTCGGTAGATGTCGACCTGGAAGGTGGTCGGGGACTGCACCTTCAACTGGAGCGTCTCGCCCGGCTGCACACTCATCCGGGTGGCGAATCCCTCGACATCGCCCCAGGCATCTTCGCCGTACCAGTCGTCAAGCGGCGTGCCTGCCTTGGAGTTTTCACAGACAATGGGGTTGGAGCCGGTGCCACACGGATCGGACACGGCTGAACTCGCTGACGCGGGAATCAGCACCAATGCTGCTCCCGTCACCGCCGCTACCGCGGCCCGAAAAACCCGAGACCTCATACGGATCGCCTGCTCCTCGAAGGATGGCCGCCGGACGCTACTGAGAGTACGTAAGCGCCGGGGAGATACCAGATCTGCAGGTGTCGCGCCGCGACGCCATTCGGACAGATTCCCGCCGAGTATCGGCCGACAATCGTTCGCCGCCGCGCAGCCATTCGGCTCACCGCGCGCCACCGACCGGGCGGATTCCCGTCAGGACGGTCGGGGTACGGCCTTACCGCTGGGCGTCCCGTCGATCGAACCCACGACATTGTTGGACCACTCCGCATACGTGACCGAACAGTCCGAACCGCATTGGCTGGTGTGCCCCCAATGGGTGGGTCCGAAGACATTGTCGCGCAGCCGCAGGCCGATCCCGTCCTGGGCGTACAGGCCGAACGCCCCGAGAGAGATGAAACTGTCACGCACCAGGTAATTGCGCAAAGTGGAGCCGCCCTGACTCTGGGTGAACAGGACTGCGGTGATCGCCTTCCAATAGCCCGGCACCTCCTTTCCGGTGAAGGCGTCGACCCCAGGCTCCAGACGGCTGTTGCTGATGGTCACCGGCCCGCTGCCGCCGTACGGAAAGACGCCGCCGGTGTGCGCCTGGGACGGGTCGGCGAGGTGGGCGATGTAGTTGTCGTGCAGCCAGCTCCGCTCGATGGTGACGTGCGCACCGCACAGGCACATGCCGCCGGTGTTCGCCACGTCCACGCCGCTGATCCGGATCGTGCAGGTGGCGCAGTCGTTGAGCGCGTGGTCGGTCAGCGCGGCGTTCTGCTGCCCGCCGCCGACCGGCTCCGGCCGGATGGTCGTGTTCCTGATGTTCAGCGTGAGGCGGCCGGCCGAGTTGGCGTTGACCAGGATCGCCCGGTTGGCCGAGCCCGGCGGCGGGGCGATTATCGAGTTCGTGATGTTGACCGTGCCGTGGCAGTCGGTGCCGATGTAGATGAAGGCACGGAAGTAGATCCGGTCCAGATTGACCGTGCCCTTGCAGTCGTACAGGTCCCACTCCTTGCTGGCCCGGTCGTGCGGTTCGTACACCCGGTAGCCGCGTGGCACCGGCAGCTGGGCGTCCGACTGCCGGTAGCGCCCGACGCCCGGTGCGCCGACCGAGAAGCGGGCCGGATAGCGGCCACCACCGGTGGGATCGGCGGCCCGCGCCGTGGCTGAGGCGGGTGCGGAGCCCGCCGCGGTGGGGGTCGGCGCGGGAGCGACCGGCACGGTGCGGGTCGGGGTGGGCGTCGCCCCGGCGGCGGGGGCCGCCTGGCACCGCGCCGGGGTCGCGCAGCCGGTCGGCTCGGCCGCGCCGCGGTCCAGCGCCACCACCGTGACGGCGGCCCCGACCAGGAGCGCGCCGGCCGCGGCCAGGATCGGCCAACGCCTGGCGGTGCTCCGCCTCTTCCCGGGCATCGACACCCGACCTCCTTCCGGCCGCGCCCGACCTACGTCCGCTCCCAGGCCGTCCAGTAGCTGTTCGGGTTGATCACATAGTCGACCGTCGGCTCGGGGATGTGCTCCACCCGGTGGCGCCGGCTGAACCGGTAGATCAGCTCCCAGTCCTCCTTCGGCGCCACCGTGGAACTGCGGCGCAGCCGGCTGAACACCAGGTCGGACGAGCGTCTCGCCACGAAGGGGTTGGAATCCAGGAAGCACCTTTCCCAGGCGAGCCTGCGGTCGAACGCCACGGAGAGAATGTCGCGTTCGAGCCCGTCCGGCGTCACCCGGCGCATCGCGGTGTAGACCCCGTCCGGCCGTGGGCGCGACGGGTCATCGCCCTGCAACCGGGCGAGCGCGGTCTCCAGGTGGTGCGGATGCCAGGCGTTGTCGTCGTCGAGGAACGCCACGAACCGGGAATCCGTCAGGCCCATCCCGATGTTGCGGCTGATCCCCAGCACGTTGATGTTGCGGCGCAGGCTGACCACGTGCAGGCGCGGGTCGACCGGGAGATCGGGGATCTGGCCGCCGCCGTCGTCGACCACGATGACGACGTTGTCGGTCACGGTCTGGGCCAGCACCGACTCGACCGCCCGCCGCAACCCGTCCGGCCGCTTGTAGGTCAACACGATCGTCGCCACCAGGGCACGGGGCTTGACGCCGCCGGGCAGCGTGGCCAGCAACCGGGCGATCTCGGACCGTTCGAACCGGTAGAGCCCGACCGCGGTGTGCCCGAGCAGCACCTTGTTGCGCAGCTCCTCGAGGGGCAGCCAGCCGTAGGTGGCGCGCAGGCGCCGCTTCACCCAACCCATCTATGAGTCTCCACTCAGCTCTGTGCGACCGCCGCCAACGGCTTCGTACCGTCCGGGTCCGCCTCGCGGGGTTGCGACCGATCCCCCCAGCTGCCGCCCAGCAGCGGCCGGACGAAGGGCAGATAGACCACCAGGGCGGCCAGCCCGATGACCGCCAGCGGGAGGAAACCGCCGCCGAGGAGGAGGTGCATCCCCCAGACCAGGACGCCCACCGTCACCCCGCCGAGCGCCGGCCGGACGCAGGCGCGCAGCATCAGCGCGGGCCGGATGCCCAACCGGGACAGCACCACGACGAAGACCGGCGCGACGAGCAGACCGGCCACCACCACCTGCCCGGCGGCCACGCCCGCGATGCCGCGCCAGTGGGCGGACAGCAGGAGCACCGGCGTCAGGCTGAACAGCCACCAGGCCTGCATCAGCATCAGGGTCTTGCGCACCCGGGTGGCCAGGCAGTCGTACGCCAGGTCGACGGCGACCCGGATCAGTCCCAGCGCCACCAGGAACTGCAGTGCCACCGCCGCTCCGGCCCACTGGTCGCCGTAGACCAGGCGGATGACCGGGTCGGCGAGCACCCCCAGCAGCACGCAGAACGGCACCGCGGCGGCCAGCACCACGGCCAGCGCCCGCTGGAATCCGGCGGCGAACGCCTCCGGCGAATCCGCGAGGCGGGAGAAGCCGGCGTACGACACCCGCCGCACGGTGTCCGAGACGATCCGGACCGGCCAGCTCGACATGTTGAAGGCCATCGCGTACAGGCCGAGCGCGGCCGGACCGAGCACCGAGCTGACGACGACCGAGTCGACGTTGACGATGCCGAGGGTGAGCAGACTCGCGGAGGCCAGGGGAAGCCCGAACCGCAGCAGCCGGACAGCCTGCGTCCGGTCCCAGCCGAACCGCAGCATGTCGGGGGCGCAGAGCGCGAACCCGACCAGCGCCACGATGTTGCCCGCGAGCGAGCCCCACGCGAACGCCATCGCCCCCATGCCGGCGGCGGCCAGGGCGATGGTGACGGCGGTGTTCACGAGGAAGTTGGCGATGTCGACAACGGTGCGCCTGAACTGCTGGAACTCCCGGTTCAGCTTGCCGATCGGCACGCAGGCGATGCCGTCGATGACCACGGTGAGGCAGAGCAGCCGCAGCATCCCCGTCGCCTCGGGCGAGCCCAGCAGGCGCGCCACCGTCGGCGCTGTCACGAAGATCAGGAGATAGAAGGCGCTGCTGGAGACGGTCGACAGCGTCAGGACGGTCGGCGCGAACCGCTTGATGTCGCCGTCCCAGCGCACGAGGGCCAGGCTGACGCCCATCTCGTTCAGGGAGAGCAGCATCGCCAGGACCAGCAACCCGACGGCGTACAGGCCCCACTCGTACGGCCCGAAGAAGAGCCGGGCCAGCACGACGCCGGTCGCGAAGGTGCCAAATCGACGCACGATGGTGTTGATCATGCTCCATCGGGCCGCCGCAGCGACCTTCTGGTTCAAGTCCGTCACGGAGCCGGATCTCCCCTCTGGAGCTCCTCGGAGCGGGCGATGCCGAGGTACGCGCCCGAAAGACCGAGAAACAGGAACGTCGTCCCGGCCACCATCGGAAAGCTAAGCGTGTCGAAGGTGAAGGTCACCACCAGCATCACGAATCCGACAGCTACGAAGGCCTGGCCGGTCTCCCGGCGGCCCGGATCGGTGAACCGCCGCCGGCCGGCGCCGCCGCAGTGCAGCGTGGTGACGTAGACGAGGACGATGCTCGCCACGCCGACGACGCCCATCTCCAACAGGGCGAGCAGATACTGATTGTCGGTGTAGCGGTACATCAGCGGCAGGAAGGTGCCGAAACCCCGGCCCGTCCAGGGCCGCTCGACGATGTAGGCGTTGACGCTCGCGCTCGTCGCGGTGCGGGACTGGGTGCTGTTGTCACCGCCGTTCAACATCGCGGTGAAGAGGCCCATGATCGTCACGAAGAGGCCCGGCAGCACCAGCCTGGCCACGGCCAGCGACGGCAGCACCGTGGCGAACGTCCACCCGATCCGCCGCGCGTTCCAGGTCGGCAGGAGCACGAGCATCGCCACGACCAGTCCCACCACGGACGTCCGGGAGACGGTGGTGATGGCGCCCATCGCGATCAGCACGACCGGCGACCAGCGGCGCATCGCCTTGCGCTCACCGCCGTGGAACGCCTGCTGGAGGGCGAACGGCAGCGCCAGGGCCATGACGGTGGCGAGTTCCAGGGTGTTCGCGGCGGTCGCGGTGGGCCGGACGAAGGCGCCCCGGGTGACCAGTTCCTGGGCCCCGCTCGACATCCCCGGGATCTGGATCCAGGCGGTCAGGCTCGTCCCCAGCACGAACTCGCCCAGGGCGACGACCGCGATGACCGTGCAGCACCGCACGAAGACCCGCAACAGCCGGTCGAGGTGGTCGTAGTTCCGCACCGACGTGGCGAGGAGCACGATGGACGCCCACACCACGAGTTGGATCAGGCCCCGGTCGGCCGCGCTCACCTCCAGCGGCTCCGCGTCCCGCCGCGCGGCGGCGACGTAGCTGAGCAGCACGGCCACCGCGACGCCGAAGAGAGCGAGCCGGGGCGCCCGGGTGAACGGCGCCGGCCGGACCCGCCGCATCAGCCAACTGGCGAGGTACCACACCAGGCCGACGAGGACGAACAGGTTCGCCACCGTCCCGGTCGCCCCGATGCCCGGGAAGACCAACCGGGACGGCACGAGCATCAGGAGAACGACGTAGACGGTCAGCAGCGAGTGCGGCCCCAGGCTGGCGATGCGCTGCTGGGAGAGGTAGATCCGGCTGGCTCGCCGCGGCGCCGGGACCGCGGCGGGACGGCTAGCTTCCGTTAAGCCGGTCGGCATTCCGGCCTCGGTGGTAGGACCTCTCGGAGGACCGGTAGGTGGTGGACGGCGGGGCCGGCGGGGTCTTCCACGCCCCGCCCTCCGGCCTCGGGGCCGGGCTCGTCGGGGGCCGCACGAGGATCACCGTCTCCTCGGCCCCGCCGGGCTTGGCGCGACCCTCGGCCCCGTTCTTCAGCACCGCGGGCCGGACCTGGACGGTGGGCTCGTCCCGCGCCGGGCTCGGCGGCTGCTGTGGTTGCCGGGCCGGCGCCCGTCGGCCGGGCACGCCGGCGGAGCCGGTGCCAACCGTGGTGGGCGCCGCGGCGGTGGCGGGCGCCGGCGCGGCCAACTCCTGGCGTCGGCGGCGGGAACGCGCCACGCTCTCCACCACGAACGTCAGCAGCAGGGCGAGCGCGGTGGTGCCGCCGCCGGCCGCGATCACCACCTTGAGCTTGTCCTTGAGCTGCGGTTCGGGCTTCTGCGGCGGGATGATCTCCGTCATCCGGACCATGTCCTGCGACTTGACACCGTTCTCCGACTGGATCTTCGCCAGCTTGTCCTGGGCGAACCGCGCGATCGTCGCGGTCGAGGCGAGGAGGTGGTCCTGGTCGGTGCCGGTGACGGTGAAGGTCAGGAAGGGTCCCTGCGCTCCCTCGGCCAAACCGACCTCGAAGTCCTCGGTCACCCCCATCTTGAGCAGGTCCGCCTGGGCATCGGTGGACTGGAGGCTGCGACCGAGGAAGTCGGCGGTGGCGACGAGCGAACCGTTGAAGTTGAGGAACGGGTTGTCGTTGTTCTCCCCCGGCGTGGCGGCGTCGGTCGCGGCCGGCGAGCTGAGCAGGCTGACGGTGGTGGTCGACTGGTACGAGGTCGGCACCAGCACGAAGGCGGCCATGCCGAGCCCTACCGCAAGGACGAGCATGGGCAGGAGGATGTACCAGCGGGCGCGAGCCACCGAGATGATCTCGCCTAGGTCCACGACGCCCCTCCAACTTCTCTAGGACGTCAGTCGTCGGTAATTGAATGAGCTTTCCACGACACCGCGGACGGTTCCGCGCCCAAGGTCGAAGTCAAGCTATACGCACCGGAGGCACGACGGCTACCGCCGATCCGGTCGAGTTGCTTGCTGCATTCGTCCATGCCCCGTGGCATCCTCCACGCCTGAGGTGTCCCACAGCATAAGCGGCGAGCGGACCAGAAAGGACCCGAAGGCGTGTATTTGTCTGATGTCTTCGCGACGCTCCGTCGGCGGTGGTATCTGGTCGTCGCCGGCCTGGTGGTCACCGCGCTGGCCGGCCTGGGCGCGACCCAGGTCACGCCGCGTTACCTCGCCTCCGAGGTCGTCGTGATGCAGCCGCCGGTCTCGACGTACGCGCCCAACCCGATGACCGGGCTCTACCCGTCGATCTCGATCACCGGAGCGGCGGTGGCGCAGCGGCTGAGCACGCCCGACGCGAAGGCTCGCCTGCGGACGGCGGGAGTGACCGGACCGTACGCCTTCCAGCCCCGCAACACCGGCACCAACCAGGAGCCCCGGTACGTGATCGGCTCGATGACCATGACCACGGTCGCGTCCGACGAGGAGAGTGGGCTGCGCGCGCTCGCCGTCCTCCGGGAGGCCTTCGACCAGGAGCTCAAGAGCTTGCAGGACCGGTGGAAGGTGGCTCGGCAGTTGCGCATCACCACCGCCGTCCTCGTCCCGCCGAGCGCGACGCTGCAGCCGCACTCGCCGTCGCGGGCGCTGGTCGGCGCCGGGCTGCTCGGCGTCCTCGCGACCCTGGCGGTGACACTCTGGACCGACGAGGTCATCCGCCGCCGCGCCGGTCGCCGCTCGGTTCGCGCCACCCGGTGACCCCGGGTCCGCACCGGGGTCGCCGGCGTCGCCGCAGGCCAGGGCCAACGAGCGAGATCATTCGATGAGCCCTCTGTAAACATCCCGACACGCCGGGCAACCCAACGGTTGATTGTTTCCGTAATCAGCGGCGGGAAGCGTACGCAGGGAATCAGCTCGTACGTGAACCGAGGTGACCCGGACGTGAACAATTCCCGGCCCCATATCACCATCCTCGTGGCCAACCTTCCCGCCGAGCGCGATCGCCGAGTCATCAGGGAATGCCTGAGCCTGGAGGCAAATGGCTTCGACGTCACCGTCATCGCGCCCCGTGGCGACAAAAAACTGCGCACTTTGCCGGGCAGTCGAAACACTCGGCTACGCCCCTATCCGGTTTTTGTCTACGGCCACGGGGTACTTTCGTACGGCGTCGAGTTCGGCTGGTCGTTTCTCTGCATCGCCGTCCGGCTGCTGGCCGAGCTGCTCAGTGGACGGGCGCACGCGGTGCAGGTGTGCAACCCGCCCGATGTCTACTGGCCGCTGGCGCTGCTGCTGCGGTCCCTGGGCCGCCCGTGGGTCTTCGACCACCACGACCTCTGCCCCGAGGTCTACGCGTCCCGCGTCGGCACCCCGAACAAGTGGGCCTTCCGGGTCCTCCGGGCCTTCGAGTGGCTGACCCTGCGGACGGCCACCGAGGTCGTCGCCACCAACGAGTCGTTCAAGGACAACGCCGTACGTCGGGGCGTCGCGCCGGAACGGGTGACGGTGGTCCGCAACGGTCCGACCCGGGGGGAGATCGCCGAGCCGGGCGAAACCACCGAGCCGGCGGATGGTCAGCAGGGCGACCAGAAGGTGGTCTATCTCGGTGTCTTCGGTCCGCAGGACAACGTGGAGGGAGCCGTGCTGGCCGCCGAGCAGCTGGCCCGTCGCCGCGGGCGTGCCGGTTGGCGCCTGGTGCTCGCCGGCGACGGTGAGAGCATGCCGGCGCTGACCAGCCTCGCCACGGACCGGGGCCTGACGGACGTCGTGGAGTTCACCGGCTGGCTCGACGGCGGGGCCGTGGACGACCTGCTGCGCACCGCGACGGTCGCGATCCAGCCCGACCTGCCGACCCGGATGAACCAGCTGTCCACCATGGCCAAGACCGTCGAGTACCTCGGCCGCGGCGTGCCGGTCGTGGCGGTGGACCTCCTCGAGACCCGCCGCAGCGTGGGTGACGCCGGCGCCTACGTCCCCACCGGCGCGCCGGAGGAGTTCGCCGAGGCCATCGACGAACTGCTGGACGATCCTGCCCGCCGGGCGCAGATGCGGGCCGTCGGGCTGGCCCGCTTCCGGGAGACCCTCGCCTGGGAGCACCAGGCCGACGCCTACGTCGCGGTGTGGCGCCGGCTCCTCGCCAAGCGACTGCCCCACGGCGTTGCGGCGCCCGCCTCCCCCGCCGGCGTGGCGGCCGGACCGGCCACGTCGCCGGCGGGCGACGCCGCGCCGGCCGAGCAGCAGCCGTCGGCGGCGACCGAGGCCCGGGTATCGGCGCGGTGACCAGCATCGTCATCGCCGCCCACAACGAGCGCGCCGTCATCGGCCGCTGCCTCGACGCCCTGCTGGCCGAGGCCGCGCCCGGCGAGTTCGAGGTCACCGTCGTCGCCAACGGCTGCACCGACGAGACCGCCGCCCTCGCCGCCGCCCGGCCGGGGGTACGGGTCGTCGAGCTCGCCGAGGCCGGCAAGCCGGCCGCCCTCAACGCGGGAGACGACGCCACGCGCGGATTCCCCCGGATCTATCTCGACGCCGACGTCGTGCTCTCGACGCAGGGGGCACGGGCCGTCGCCGCGGCGCTGGCCGGACCGCACCTGGCCGCGACGGTCCGCCGGGAGCTCGACCTGACCGGCCGGCCGCTGCTGGTCCGCGCCTACTTCAGCATCCACCGCCACCTGCCCGTCTTCCGGGACGGTCTCTTCGGGCGCGGCGTGATCGGACTGTCCGAGGCCGGCCGGCGTCGCTTCGACCGGTTCCCGGCGCTCGTGGCCGACGACCTCTTCCTCGACTCGCTCTTCGCGGCGGACGAGAAGCGGCAGGTCGACACGGTGAGCTCGCGGGTGGCGACCCCGCGCCGCACCCGGGACCTGGTACGCCGGCTGAGCCGGGTCCGCGGCGGCAACTCGGCCATCCGTGCCGCCGCCGACCAGGGCCGGGTCGGGGCCCGCGTCCGCCCCGCGGCCCGCCTCTCCTGGCTCCGGGACGTGGTCCTCCCCCGGCCCTGGCTCGCCCCGGCCGCGCTCTGCTACGTGGCGATCACGGTTTTCGCCGCGCTGTCCGCCCGGGGGCACGGCGAGGGTGCCGCCGGTTGGGCGCGCGACGACTCATCCCGACAGGAAGAGGCGCATGCCCGAGTCCAACGGTAGGCACGTGCCGACCGGCACCACCGTCAACATCTGCTTCCACGGCATCGGCGAGCCGCGCCGGGATCTCGAGCCCGGCGAGGAGCGCTACTGGATCCGGCCGGACCAGTTCCACGCCATCCTGGACGACCTGCTCACCTGGCCGTCGGTGCGGATCAGCTTCGACGACGGCAACCTCTCCGACGTGCGGATCGGCCTGCCCGGGCTCACCGCCCGCGGCCTCTCGGCCGAGTTCTTCGTCCTGGCGGGGCGCCTCGGCACGCCCGGCAGCCTGGACGCGGACGACGTACGGGAACTGCGGGGCCACGGCATGACGATCGGCACGCACGGAATGCACCACCGCTCGTGGCGGGGGATGGACCAGCAGACCACGTACGACGAGCTCGTGGCGGCCCGGGACCGCCTCGCCGAGGTGGTCCAGCGGGACGTCACGACGGCCGCCTGCCCGCGCGGGCAGTACGACCGGCGGGCGCTCGGCGAACTCCGGCGACTGGGCTACACCGCGGTCTTCACCAGTGACCGCCGGCCGGCCCGGCCGGCGGCGTGGCTGCAGCCGAGGTTCAGCGTCCGCCGCGACGACACGCCCGCCACCCTGCGGGCGGCCGTCGGGGCGAGCCGCGACTGGCCCCGACGGATCCGGGGCGAGCTGGTGAGCGTGGCCAAGCGCTGGCGGTAGCCGGCGTCAGCCCGCGGAGTGCACGGTCGCCGGCCCCGGCACCTCCCGGATCTTCGCGGGCCTGAGCAGGTCCCGCGCCGCCGCCCGGCTGGTCTGCCGGCCCAGCAGGGCGCGGCTGGCCTCCCGCGCCAGGAGCACGAACCAGTAGGCGGCGGTGCGCGGCAGGCCGTGCCGGCGACGGTAGAGGCGTACGCGATTGAGGGTGAGCAGCGCCCACAGCCTCGGGGAGTGCCGGGAGTCACCCTCCAGGTGCACGGCGCGGGCCTCGGGTACGAAGCGCGTGACGAGGCCCGCGTCCCGGGCCCGCAGGGCGAAGTCGGTCTCCTCCGAGTAGAGGAAGAAGGATTCGTCCCACGGCCCGCACCGCTGCCAACACTCTCGACTGATCAGCATCGTGGAGCCCTCGGCCCAGTCGGTGACCGTTTCCCGGGCGTACCGGCGGTCGTCGGTCACCACCTCGCCGATGACGGCGTAACGGCCGGCTCTCCGGGCGCCGAGAACGGCGTCGCCGAGGGCGCGGAGGATGGTGGGTTCGCGGCGCAGCGTGGGGATGAGCGCGCCGGCACCGTCCACGATGTGCGGCACCGCGATGCCGGTGCCGGTCGTGGCGAGGGCGGCCAGCAGGGTCTCGACGCAGCCCGGCCGGAGCCGGACGTCGGGGTTGAGCACGAGCACCGCGGCGTGCGGCGGTGCCGCGGCGACCGCCGCGTTGATACCGGCGGCGTAGCCCGCGTTGCGCCCCATCTCGACCACGGTCGCCGCGGGGGCCAGGCGGCGCAGGGTGGCCACGGTGCCGTCGGCGGAGGCGTTGTCGGCGACCGTGAGGTGCCAGGACAACGCGCCCAGCCCCGGGCCCAACGCCGCGAGGAGATCAGGCAGCAGCCGCTCGCTGTTGTAGGTCACCACAACGACGGCAACCCTTACCTCGGAAAGGCTCATCAGGTGCTCCCAGCCATGAAATGCCGCCTGTCACCGCTCGTGCAGGCGGGCGCGGAGACCGCGCAGGAGTCGGCCCGTCCCGCCGCTGCGGAGTCGAGCCCCGACGGCGCCGGTGCGCACGGAGTGCGCCAGCGCGGATTGTGCCCGCCGCGCGCCGGCCACCGCCCACGACCGGCCGACGCGCCCCTCGGCCACCGGCACCTCGTCGTTCGTCAGCCGGTTCTTGTAGAGCGCCTCGGACTTGCCGAGGTCGATCTGCTCGATCCCGTCGGCCGCACCGGCCTCGGCCATCCGGAGGCAGAGCAGGATGCCGGCCGAGTGCCGCGCGAGGTCGACGTCGTACGCGGGGAACCAGTAGGCGAGCACCGACCGGCTCCGCAGCCCGAGATGGGCGGCGACGGGCTGGTCTCCGGCGTAGAGCGTGGAGACCACGGCCCGGCAGTCGGCGGAGGACTGGGACAGCTCCTCCAGCACCGCCTGGATCCACGGCGTCCGGAACCGGTCGTACTGCTGCGTCCGGCGGTACTGGGCCGACTTCCAGCGCCGCAGCGCGAGCAGCGCGTCCTCGCTGCGGTCCGCCCACTCGAACCGCTCCTCGCCGAGCTCGCGCACCATGCGGCGCTGCTTGCGCAGCGCCTGCCGGATCAGGTTCCCGTCGGTCATCCGGTCGTCGACGTAGCTCTGGTAACCCTTGGACAGGTCGATGATGGGTGACCCGGCCACCCGAGCCTGGTACGGCGCGAAGGGCGCCTGTTCGGCCAGCAGATGGTCGAACTCCCACACGGCCAGCCCGCACGCCTTCAACAGCCGGATCGGATCCCAGTCCAGGCCGGGGCGGTGCACCAGGCCCTGACAGTCGGAGATGCCGGCGCCGATCGGCACCCCGATGACCCGATGCCGCACCTCGTGGGGGAAGAAGCCGACGATCTCCGGGCCGTCCTGGAGCACCGCCACCCGGGCGGTGGGCCGGCTACGACCGACCGCGAGGGTGAATTCCGGGGCGAGGAAGGGATTCTGCAGCCTCGGCTGGGACTCCTGCATCTGCCGCCACTCGGCGACCTCGGCCGCGCCGAGCTCACTCGGACGGACAACGGAGATCTGCATCGGTCGCCTTTCCCGGGACAACGCCGTTCTCGCCGCGGTTCATCGTGCCCGCTCCCGGAGGAAAGGTGAACCGCGGCCGGTGTCGGTTAGCCGTCTGCACATGTGGACCCATGGTTGCCCGTCGGCACCGTTCGGACGGCCGGGCCCAGCCGTCGGTACGCTCCGGGGCTTCACGGGCGGCCAAGGGCCCGGTACTCCCAACCCGCCGCGCGCCATCGGGCCGGGTCCAGGGCGTGCCGGCCGTCGACGATCCGCGGCCTGGCCACCACCGTGCCCAGCGCCGCCGGGTCGATCTCCCGGAACTGCGACCACTCGGTCAGCAGCACCACCACGTCCGCGCCGGTCGCCACGTCGAAGGCGCTGTCACCGTACTCGAGCGCCGGATACGCCCGGCGGGCGTTGGCCATGGCGACCGGGTCGAAGACCCGGACCCGCGCCCCCGCCTGGTGCAGGGCGCTCGCGACGTCGAGCGCGGGCGCGTCCCGGATGTCGTCGGAGTTCGGCTTGAACGCCGCGCCCAGGGCCGCCACCCGTACCCCGCGCAGGTCCCCGCCGGCGAGTTCGCGGACCAGGTCCACCATGCGCCCCCGGCGGCGCTGGTTGATCCCGTCCACCTCGCGGAGGAAGGCCACCGCCTGTCCCACGCCCAGCTCCTCGGCCCGGTGCATGAAGGCGCGGATGTCCTTGGGCAGGCACCCGCCACCGAAGCCCAGCCCGGGGCGCAGGAACCGGCTGCCGATCCGCTCGTCGAGCCCCAGCGCGGTGGCCAGGTCGTGGACGTCGGCGCCGCTGGCCTCGCACACCTCGGCCATGGCGTTGATGTACGAGATCTTGGTGGCCAGGAAGCCGTTCGCCGCGACCTTGACCAGCTCCGCGGTCTGCGGATCCGTCACCAGCACCGGGCAGCCCTGGTCGATCACCGGAGCGAAGACCTCGCGCAGGCGTCGCTCGGCCCACCGGGAGGTGACGCCGAACACCAACCGGTCCGGCCGCATGGTGTCGTCGACGGCGAAGCCCTCGCGGAGGAACTCGGGGTTCCAGGCCAGTTCCACGCTGTCGCCGGCCGGCGCGACGGCGTGCATCAGGTCGGTGAGGCGGGCGGCGGTGCCGACCGGAACCGTGGACTTGCCGACGACCAGCGCGCGCCGGTGCAGGCCGCGGGCCAACGTGACCAGCGCCGCCTCGACATGCCGCAGGTCGGCCGCGTACGAGCCGGCCCGCTGCGGGGTGCCCACGCAGAGGAAGTGGACGTCGCCGAAGTCGGCCGCCTCCGCCAGCGAGGTGGTGAAGCGCAGCCGACCCGAGTCCAGCGCCTTGACCAGCAACTCGGGCAGCCCGGGTTCGAAGAAGGGCACCTCGCCGCCGGCCAGCCGCTCGATCTTGCTCGCGTCGACGTCGACGCCGAGCACCTGGTAGCCGAGGGCGGCCATGCACACCGCGTGGGTGGCCCCCAGGTAGCCGGTGCCGATGACGGTGAGCTTGGGCCCAGTGGTATCCACCGGTTCGGTGAACCCGGTGTCCATGCGTTCCTCCAGACGGATCGGGACGCGACCGGCAGCGCGTCCGCCGGTCGTGCGACGACAGGGTGCGGCGCGGTCAGTAGGCTCCGGAGCTGCGGACGACGGCGCTCAGCGTGCGGACCAGGATCGCCAGGTCCATGGTCAGCGACCAGTTCTCCACGTACGACAGGTCGAGCCGGATGGACTCCTCCCAGGACAGATCGGACCGGCCGGAGACCTGCCACAGCCCGGTCAGGCCCGGCTTGACCACCAGCCGCCGGCGCATGTCGGACGGATAGTTGGCCACCTCACGGGGCAGCGGCGGCCGTGGTCCGACCAGCGACATGTCGCCCTTGAGCACGTTGACGAGCTGCGGGACCTCGTCCAGCGACAGCCGGCGCAGCCAGCGCCCGACCGGGGTCACCCGGGGGTCCTGGCGCATCTTGAACAGCTCGCCGTCGGTCTCGTTGCGGTCGAGCAGTTCCGCCAGGCGTTCCTCGGCGTCCACGTACATCGTCCGGAACTTGTAGATGCGGAACGGCCGGCCGTTCTTGCCCACCCGCACCTGGCGGAAGATGGCGGGACCACCGGCACCCGGACTCACCCGGACCAGCCCGGCGATCGCGAGCAGCACGGGCGCGGCGAGGATCAGCAGCAGGAGCGCCGACACCCGGTCGAAGACCGACTTGACGACCCGCCGGCCGCCCTTCAACCGGGGGTGCTCGACGTGCAGCATCGGCAGGCCGTCGACGGGTCGGACGGTGGTGCGGTCGCCGGCCACGTCCACGAGGTTGCTGGCGACGATCAGGTCGACGTCGTCGCGTTCGAGTTGCCATCCCAACCGGCGCAGGGCGGCTCCCGCCATCTCGGGACAGGAGAGCACGACGACCGTGTCCGCGCCCGCGCCCGTGACGGCCGCCGGAACGTCTGCGAAGGTGCCGAGAATCGGCGGCAGTCCGCCGTCGCGCGGCTCCGCGTTCCCCGCCGGCGGGTGCGGGAGGCAGACGCCCACCACGCCGAGCCCGTGGTAGCACTCGCGGCGCAGCCGCCTGGTCATCTCGGCGACGGCGAGCTCGTGCCCGACCAGGATCACCCGGTGCAGCCGCTCACCGCGGGCCCACGACCGGTGCAGCTGCTGGCGGACCAGGTAGCGCATCGCGACGCCGGCGACGGTGATCAGTGGCATCGCGATGATCACGTAGCCTCTGGCGAGTCGGAAATCGAACGCGAGGGAGACGACCGCCAACGTGGCGGTAACGGCGAGACCGGTTTGGAAGACCCGGGCGTACTCATCATTTCCCACGAATAAATGTCGCGATTCATACGCTCGGTTGAGGGTGAGCGCCAGCACCCAGGCGAACGGCAGGGCAAGAGTGAGCCAGAGATAGCCACGGTTGTACGGCTCCGCCGTCGCCGGGCCGAATCGAAGGCTCAGCGCCACCACGGCCGACCCGGCACTGACCATGAGGTCGACCAGGCACAGGGTGGCCACGTAACGGGACTGCCAACCAGTCCGCGGTGAAGTGACCGGCGGGCCGGTCGGCGCCCGCTCACCCTGCCGCCTGGCCGTGTCGTCAATGACCTGCGCGACTTCTACCAATGCACACCGCCCCACGTACACAGGCCGACCAGCCACGCCCCTGCGGCTTGTCGGCCGGCTCAAGTTGGTGCGGTACCCGCGAAGACTGCGCGTCCGGAAGCCCCTTCCCGGAGGCGTAGACGGGACCGACTGAGGTACGAGCATGCTGACCATGGAGTCACTGCGCCAGCATCGTTTTCGGTATTTCTGAGCTAAAGTCGAATTGCCGACAACGCACCGGCTGACCGGCGCGGAACGGTATACCGGACCGGCGTTTCACAATGGCCCGTCCAGTTGTTCCGGCCACCCGAACGAGGCCGCGGTGAGAGACTTTTGGACGTTGTCAGAATCGTTCGGTTGCCGGCCCCCGGGTGACGCTTCCCGGCCGGTAACCTCCCGCCATGCGCGGAATTCTTCTCGCCGGCGGCACCGGAACGCGGCTGTGGCCGATCACCCGTGCGGTGTCCAAACAACTCATGCCGATCTTCGACAAGCCGATGATCTACTACCCGCTGTCCACATTGATCATGGCGGGCGTCCGGGAAATCCTGATGATCACCACGCCCGAGGATCAGGTCCAGTTCCGCCGCGTGTTCGGTGACGGCACCCAACTGGGGCTGCGGCTGGAGTACGCCGTGCAGCCACGCCCGGAGGGAATCGCACAGGCATTCCTCGTCGGCGCCGACTTCATCGGGGCCGAGTCCGTGGCCCTGGTGCTCGGCGACAACATCTTCCACGGCGTCGGTCTGGGCCGGCAGCTCGCCGGTCACGGCGAGCTGGTCGGCGGCCGGATCTTCGCGTACCAGGTGGCGAACCCCGAGGCGTACGGGGTGGTCGACTTCGACGCCGACGGCAGGGTGCTCTCGATCGAGGAGAAGCCGGCGCGGCCGAAGTCCCGCTACGCCGTGCCCGGGTTGTACTTCTACGACAACCGCGTGGTCGACTTCGCCCGCAAGCTCACCCCCAGCGCCCGGGGCGAGCTGGAGATCACCGCGGTGAACGAGATCTATCGGGAGCTGGGCGAGTTGTCCGTGACGGTGCTGGACCGGGGCACCGCCTGGCTGGACACCGGTACCTTCACCTCGATGATGCAGGCCGCCGAGTTCGTCCGGGTCATCGAGGAGCGCCAGGGCATGAAGATCGGGTGCGTCGAGGAGGTCGTCTGGCGGGCCGGCCTGATCGACGACGACCAGCTGCGCACGTTGGCCGCGCCACTGACCAGGAGCGGATACGGCGACTACCTGCTCGGCCTGCTGGACCAGCCGCACGGCCGGGAGGTGCGCCGATGAAGATCCGGCCGTTGAGCATCGACGGGGCCTGGGAGATCAGCCCGCAGCAGCACGGCGATCCGCGCGGGCTGTTCCTGGAGTGGTACCGCTTCGACCGGCTCGCCGCCGCGGTCGGCCATCCGCTGCACCTCGCCCAGGCCAACCTCTCGATCTCCGCGCGCGGCGTCGTCCGTGGCATCCACTTCGCCGACGTGCCCCCCGGCCAGGCCAAGTACGTGACGTGCGTCCGGGGGGCGGTCATCGACGTGGTGGTGGACGTCCGGGTGGGCTCGCCCACCTTCGGGCAGTGGGAGGCGGTCCGCCTCGACGACGACGACCGCCGCGCGGTCTACCTGAGCGAGGGCCTGGGGCACGGCTTCTGCGCGCTGACCGACGACGCCAC
Organism: Micromonospora sp. NBRC 110009; assembly: GCF_030518795.1. Lineage (NCBI taxonomy): Bacteria > Bacillati > Actinomycetota > Actinomycetes > Micromonosporales > Micromonosporaceae > Micromonospora > Micromonospora soli. The sequence continues at coordinate 6,907,052 of NZ_CP130427.1, forward strand.
CCTCAGCTACCTCTGCTCCACCACCTACAACCCCGCCGCCGAGCACGCCGTGCACCCGCTCGACCCGGAGCTGGCGATCAGCTGGCCGACCGGGGCACCACTGCTGTCGGCGCGGGACGCCGCGGCGCCGACCCTGGCCGAGGCGCGGGCGGCGGGACAGCTTCCGGACCACCCGACCTGCCGATCCCTGTCGGCCGGCCGGAACTCCGCGACGACCCCCGCCTCGACGGAAGGCAGCCACCCATGAGGATCCTGGTCACCGGCGGCGCCGGCTTCATCGGGTCGGAGTACGTGCGCATGCTGCTGGGCGCGCCGGGCAGCACCGACCCGACGGACCCGCAGGTCGAGCCGACCGCCGTCACGGTGCTGGACAAGCTGACCTACTCCGGCAACCCGCAGAACCTGGCGCCGGCGCGGGACGACCGACGGCTGCGGTTCGTGCCGGGCGACATCTGCGACGCCGCCCTCGTCGACGAGGTCGTCGCCGACCAGGACGTGATCGTCCACTTCGCCGCGGAGTCCCACGTGGACCGCTCCATCGCGGGTGCCGCACCGTTCGTCGTCACCAACGTGCTCGGCACCCAGACCCTCCTCGACGCCGCCCTGCGGCACGGCACGCAGCGGTTCGTGCACGTCTCCACCGACGAGGTGTACGGCTCGATCGAGGAGGGCTCCTGGACGGAGAGCTGGCCGCTGTCGCCGAACTCGCCGTACTCGGCCTCGAAGGCCGGCTCCGACCTGCTGGCGCTGGCGTACCACCGCACGCACGGCATGGACCTGGTGGTCACCCGCTGCTCGAACAACTACGGGCCGTACCAGTTTCCGGAGAAGGTCATCCCGCTGTTCGTCACCAACCTGCTCGACGGCGGCACCGTGCCGCTCTACGGCGATGGCGGCAACATCCGGGACTGGCTGCACGTGCACGACCACTGCGTCGGGATCGCCCTCGTCCAGGAGAAGGGCCGCGCCGGGGAGGTCTACCACATCGGCGGCGGCACGGAGCTGACCAACCGGGAGCTCACCGCCCGGCTGCTGGCGGCCTGCGGCGCCGGATGGGACCGGGTGGTGCCGGTCGCCGACCGCAAGGGCCACGACCGCCGCTACTCGCTGGACATCAGCAAGATCGCCGAGGAGCTGGGCTACGCGCCGAGCATCGACCTGGAGCGCGGCCTGGCGCAGACCGTGCAGTGGTACCGGGAGAACCGGGCCTGGTGGGAGCCGTTGAAGGCGGGCGCCGCGCCGGTGGGGGCATGACCCGCCTGCTGGTCACCGGCGCGGGCGGCATGCTCGGGCGGGACCTGTCGGCCGTGCTGCGCGCCCGGGGCGACCTGTCGGTCCGGGCCACCACGCGCGCCGACCTCGACATCACCGACCCGGACGCGGTGCAGGCCGCCGTCGCCGGGCACGACCTGGTGCTCAACACCGCGGCATGGACCGACGTGGACGGGGCCGAGGCGGACGAGGAGGGGGCCACCGCCGTGAACGGCGACGCGGTCGCCCAGCTGGCCCGGGCCTGCGCCGCCACGGGCGCCCGGATGATCCAGGTCTCCACCGACTACGTCTTCGCCGGCGACGCCACCGAACCGTACCCGGAGGACGCCATCACCTCCCCGGTGAACGCGTACGGGCGCAGCAAGCTCGCCGGGGAGCTCGCCGTCCGCAAGCTGCTGCCCGACACGGGCTACGTCGTGCGCACGGCGTGGCTCTACGGCGAGCACGGACCCAACTTCGTCGCGACCATGCTGCGGCTGGCCGAGGAACGCGAGTCGCTCGACGTGGTGGACGACCAGCGGGGGCAACCCACCTGGTCGTACCGGCTGGCGGAGCAGCTCGTCGCGCTGGCCGACGCGGCGCTGGCCGGCCACGCCGCCCCCGGCGTCTACCACGGCACCGCCTCGGGCGAGACGACCTGGTACGGCCTGGCCCGCGCCGTGTTCGCCCTGCGCGGCCTCGACCCGGACCGCGTCCGGCCGACCACCAGCGACCGCTACCGGCGGCCCGCGCCCCGTCCGGCGTACAGCGTCCTGGGGCACGACCGCTGGCGCGCGGCGAACCTGCGGCCGCTGGCGGACTGGCGCTCGGCCCTGGCCGACGCGCTGGCCGCCGGTCGGACCCGTTAGGCGGCCAGCTCCAGCACGTACTCCTCGACCTCGGCGCCGCGGCCGTTGGCGTACCCGGAGTCCTCGCCGACCACGACGAAGCCGCACTTGCGGAGCACGGCGAGGGAGGCGGCGTTGTCCTTGGCGGCCCGGGCGTGCACCGGCCGCTGCGGCAGCTCGCGCAGCAGCGCGGCGAGCGCGGCGGTCGCGTGCCCCCGGCCCCAGCGGCGCGGGTCGATCCAGTAGCTCACCTCGGTGCGCTCCCCCACCGGGAACGCGGCCACGCGCCCGACCACCTCGCCGTCGACCGTCACGGTGCGGGAGACGATCCGCGGGTCGGCCCGGATCCGGGTCCAGTGGTCGTCGAAGGCGGCCCGGTCGGTCGGGTCCTTCGGGCCGAACGCGGCCATCCAGTTGGCCTGCGGGTCCTGCTCGTGGGCGAAGAACGCGGGCAGGTCGTCGTCGCGCACCGGGCGGAGCCGCACCTTACTGGTCACCGCCGGAGGATACGCGGACCCGCCGACAAACTCGGGACCGCTGGCCCCGCGTCCGTCCCGCCGAGCGCTGGACCGCCCGCGGCCGGGCGTCACCGTCGTTGCGGTGGCGCCTGGCGGGTGCCGCGCTGGGCGGGCCCCGAGCGGGAACGGGCCACGTCACTCGGGCGGTGGACCGGTGCCCGGACCGGCCCCGGACGGACCGGGTGGAATCGGAGGATCGTCGGATGAACACGATGCGTCAGCGCTGGCGGAGCCCGGCACCCCCGGTGCGTACCTCCGTCATCGGCCCGAGGGTGGCCGGCCCGCGCGCGTTGGGCCCGACGGCGGCCGCGCCGCTGGCGCTCGCCGCGGCGGCGCTCGGCGCGGTGGCTGTCGGCAGGCTGCTGATCGGCCGCCTGGCCATCCGGCGGGCGGTCATCAAGGACCTGCGCATCGGTCGGCTGGAGGTCGACGAGCTGGTCGTGCGGCGGACCGACGGCAATCAGCCGGTGGGCGGCAGCGCGCTCGACTAGCCGTACCGGTCGCGCAGGCGGACCCGGGCGGCCTGGAGCCGGTCCACCACGCTCACCTCCTTGTCGATCGTCCCAACTCGACCTCGCGCGGGCCCGGACCGTCAGGGCCGTTGGTCCCGGGTGGCGCGGGTGCAACGCCTCTGCCGGCCGACCGGCGGCCGGCGAAGGCTGGAGGTGGACGAAGGAGGACGTGATGACCGACAGATCCGGTGCCCCCGTCGTGGTGGGCGTGGACGGCTCCCCCTCAGCCCTGGACGCGGTCCGGGTGGCCGCTCGGGAGGCGGCGGCCCGGCACCGGCCGCTGCGGGTGGTGCACGCGTTCCGGTGGCCGCTGCTCGGCACCCCGCTCGGCCCGGTCGCGGCCGCGCTGCCCGACGCCGAGCTGCGGCAGGAGGCCGAGCGACTGGTCGAGGAGGCCGTCGGCGAGGCCCGCAAGATCGACAGCGAACTCCCGGTGACCGGGGCGGTGCTCGACGGCGGCGCCGTCGCCGCGCTGCTCCGGGAGAGCCGCGACGCCGCGCTGCTGGTGCTCGGCCACCGTGGCCTGGGCGGGTTCGCCGAGCTGCTGGTCGGCTCGGCGGCCGTGCAGCTCTCCGCCCGGGCCGGCTGCCCGGTGCTGGTGGTCCGCGGTGAGCCGCGCGCCGACGGCCCGGTCGTGGTCGGGGTGGACGGCTCCGCACTGTCCCGGGAGGCGACCGGTTTCGCCTTCGCCGAGGCGGCGCAGCGCGGCACCGACCTCGTGGCCGTGCACGCCTGGCTCTACCCGGCCCCCGTCGGCCCGGGCGACATCGTGCCGCTGGCGTACGACCCGGCGGAGTTGCGCGCCGAGGAGGAGCGGGTGCTCGCCGAAGCGGTGGCCGGCTGGGCCGAGCGCTACCCGGACGTCCCGGTCCGGCAGCGGCTGGTGGCCGGCGCCCCGGCCCGGACCCTGGTCGAGGAGTCCACCGACGCGCAGCTGACCGTGGTCGGCGCGCACGGCCGGGGCAGCCTCGGCGGGCTGCTGCTCGGCTCGGTCAGCCACACGGTGCTGCACCACGCGCGCAGCCCGCTGGCCATCGTCCGGCACCGCCGGGGGCGGGACGCCGACTGAACCCCCGGGGACAGCGCCGCGCCGGGCCCTCCCCGGCCGGCGCGGACGGCGGTCCGGTTCGCCCTGCCTGCGGCGGCATCGGGACGGCAGCGCGGGCCCACCGAGGTGTCGGAGCCGGAGGGTCGGGGCAAATGCGGTCCGAGTGGGGCGTCGCCGTCGAGAATGGCCTGAGTCGACCGGAGAGGATACCGATGTACCGACCTGTCGTGGCGGGCGTCGACGGATCGCCGTCCAGCCTGACCGCCGCCGAGCACGCCGCGCGGGCCGCCGTCGCCCGGTCCCGGCCGCTGCACCTGGTGCACGGCTACCTGCACCCGCTCGGCTACGGCGTGCCGCTCAACCCGTACGACCTGGGGGTGCCGGCGCCCACCGAGGAGGCGCAGAAGATGCTCGAACAGGTGGCCGCCGACCTGACCGACCGGCACCCGTCCCTGCGGGTGGAGGTCCGCCAGGTGGCCGGCGGCCCGGGCGCCGCCCTGGTCGAGGAGTCCCGCCGGTCCGACCTCGTGGTGGTGGGCAGTCGCGGGGTGGGCGGCTTCGCCGGGCTGCTGCTCGGCTCGGTCAGCGGGCAGGTGGCCCAGCACGGGCACTGCCCCGTCCTGGTGGTGCGCCCCGCCGAGCAGCCGATCCCGGTGGACGGGCCGGTGCTGGCCGGGGTGGACGGCTCCGAGTCGGCCGCGCACGCCGTCCGGCTCGCCGCCGACGAGGCGGCACGCCGCGACACCGACCTGGTGCTGCTGCACGTCCGGACGCCGGAGCGGGGCGCGGTGGCGCCGGACGCGGCGGCCGAAGCCACCGCCGCCGGGCAGGCCGAATCGGCCGAGCTGCTGGCCGCGGCCGCCGCCGCGATCCGGTCGGACCACCCGCTGCTGACCGTGGTCGAGCGGCCGGTCCGGGGCGAGTCCCCGGAGCAGGCGCTCGTCGCGGCGAGCGGGGAGGCGGCCCTGGTGGTGGTCGGCTCGCGCGGTCGGGGCGGGTTCGCCGGGCTGCTGCTCGGCTCGGTCAGCCAGGCCCTGGTCCAGCACGCCCACTGCCCGGTGCTGGTGGCCCACCCGTACGAGCCGGCCGACTGACCCGCCGCCGGGGTCAGGCGGGGTCGCGGCCGGCGAGCAGGTCCTCGAAGCTGGTGGTGAGGGCGAAGGGATCGGCCGGGCCGGCGGCGGGCGGCCGGCGGTCGATCTGCTCGGCCAGCTCGGCGCCGGCCCGCCGGATCCGGTTGCGCAGGCCGCTCTCGGCGCCGTCGCCGGCCCAGTCCTCCGGTGCGGCGAAGACGGCAGTCGGCAGGACCACCGCCCGCAGGTGGGCGAACATCGGCCGGACCGCGTGCTCCAGGGCCAGCGAGTGCCGGGCGGTGCCGCCGGTCGCGCCGATGAGCACCGGGCGGTCGGTGAGGGCGTCCCGGTCGACCACGTCGAAGAACGACTTGAACAGGCCGTTGTAGGAGGCGTTGAAGATCGGGGTGACGGCCACCAGGCCGTCCGCACCGGCAACCGTGTCCAGCGCCTCCCGCAGGGCCGCCGACGGGAAGCCGGTGAGCAGGTGGTTCACCACGTCGTGGGCGTGCTCGCGCAGCTCCACCGGGCGGACCTCCACCTCGGCGCCGCGCCGGACCAGCTCGTCGCGGGTGGCCGCGGCGAGCTGGTCGGCGAGGAGCCGGGTCGAGGAGGGCTGGCCGAGGCCGGCCGAGACCACGGCCAGGGTGCGCCGGGTCATCGGGCCTCCTCGGCGCCGCTCGCGGCCTCCCGGGCCGCCTTGAGGCTGGCGTGCGTCGGCGCCTCGGGCACGTGCGCCGGCCGCAGCGAGTCGAACTCCTTGCGGAGCACCGGGACGACCTCCTCGCCGAGCAGGTCGAGCTGTTCCAGGACGCTCTTCAGCGGCAGCCCGGCGTGGTCGATCAGGAAGAGCTGGCGCTGGTAGTCGCCGACGTACTCACGGAAGCCCAGGGTGCGGTCGATGACCTGCTGCGGGCTGCCCACGGTGAGCGGCGTCTCCCGGGTGAACTCCTCCAGCGACGGCCCGTGCCCGTAGACCGGGGCGTTGTCGAAGTACGGCCGGAACTCGCGGACCGCGTCCTGGGAGTTCTTCCGCATGAAGACCTGCCCGCCGAGCCCGACGATGGCCTGGTCGGCGGAGCCGTGACCGTAGTGCTCGAAGCGCTGCCGGTAGAGGCCGACCATCCGCTGGGTGTGCTCCTTGGGCCAGAAGATGTGGTTGGCGAAGAAGCCGTCGCCGTAGTAAGCGGCCTGCTCGGCGATCTCCGGGCTGCGGATCGAGCCGTGCCAGACGAACGGCGGGACGCCGTCCAGCGGCCGCGGGGTCGAGGTGAACGACTGCAGCGGGGTGCGGAACCGCCCCTTCCAGTCGACCACGTCCTCCCGCCAGAGCCGGCGCAGCAGGTCGTAGTTCTCGATGGCGAGCGGGATGCCGTTGCGGATGTCCTGCCCGAACCACGGGTAGACCGGTCCGGTGTTGCCGCGCCCCATCATGAGGTCGACCCGGCCGTCGGCCAGGTGCTGGAGCATGGCGTAGTCCTCGGCGATCTTCACCGGGTCGTTGGTGGTGATCAGCGTCGTCGAGGTGGAGAGCAGCAGCCGCTCGGTGCGGGCGGCGACGTAGCCCAGCATGGTGGTGGGCGACGACGGCACGAACGGCGGGTTGTGGTGCTCACCGGTGGCGAAGACGTCGAGCCCGACCTCCTCGGCCTTCAGCGCGATGGTCACCATGGCCTTGATCCGCTCACCCTCGGACGGCAGCCGCCCGTTGGTCGGATCGACCGTGACGTCGCCGACGGTGAAGACTCCGAACTGCATGACCGGCTCCTCGGGTGACGTCCGGACCGGGCGGCCCGGATCGCACCAGACAACATATTTGACGAGTCAACTATTCCGGCGCCGGCCCCGGCTCGGGTGGCCCACCTCACCAGGCCGCCGGTGGCCGCAAGCGGGACCGGTCAGCGGCGGGCGCGGGGCACGTGCCGGCGGTACGCGCTGACCGTCGGGTCGCCGGCGACCCAGAACCGCCACGGCACGTCGTGCGCGCCGGTGACGCCGACCCGGGGGCCGGCCGCGACGGACTCCTCCGGCAGCGGTTCGCGCGCCGGTCGCAGCCGGACCGGACCGTCGCCGAGCAGGTCCGCGCCGTAGACCGAGCGGTCGATGCCGAGCGCCGCGCAGAGCCGGGCCGGGCCGCGGGCCAGGTCGACGTCCCGGCGTACGGCGGGGCGGCGGGACCGGGCGAGGTCGAGGCCGTCGACCACCTCGCCGGCCCGGAGCAGCACGGCCGACGCCTCGCCGGCCGGCCCGGTGACGACGTTGACGCACCAGTGCATGCCGTAGGTGAAGTAGACGTAGGCGTGCCCGGCCGGGCCGAACATCACCGCGTTGCGCGGGGTGCGGCCCCGGTGGGCGTGCGACGCCGGATCCCCGGCCGTGCCGGCGTACGCCTCCACCTCGGTGATCCGCACGGTGACGCCATTGCCGGTGAGGTGGCAGCCGAGCATTCCCTGGGCGGCGGACACCACCGGCCCGGCGAGCAGGTCGGCCAGGGTGGCGAGGTCGGTGCCGGTCACGGGAAGCAGCCTATCCGGCGCCGCGAAGGTGAGCACGAATTGCTTTCAACGCAGTGTTGACAAAGCAATGTTCAAAGGCGTCTCATGAAGGACATGGACAAGCTGGACAACGACCCGTTCACCGCTCCGGACGCGGCCCAGGCCCGGGCCCACCGCAACTACGCGGCGCTGCTGCGGATCGCCGAGCGGCACGCGGGCACCGATGCCCGGCGCAGGCGCTACGCCCACCCCGACGTACCGGACGCCTACGAGGCGGCGACGCTGGTGATGGCCCTGGCCGGCGGGGCCGAGCTGGCGGCGGGCGAGGAGCCGGTCGACCAGGCCGATCTGATGGCCGCGCTGACCCTCATCCCGCACGTCCGGGCCGAGGTGGACGCGCTGGAGGCGGGCCTGTTGCAGGCGGCCCGCGGCCGGGGCATGACCTGGCAGGCGATCGCCTTCGGGCTGGGGCTGGGCAGCGCCCAGGCGGCCCGGCAGCGCTACGAGCGGCTGACCGTGCGCACCGGCACCGGCGACTGACGAGCACGGTCACCACGGCGGCGCGCGGGCCACGACCGGCGGTGAACGGCCGGCGGGTCGGCAACCTGTCGGAGGCACCCGCGAGACTGGGCCGGCAACCGACAGCGGAGGACGGGATGACGCGCGAGCAGATGCGGGACTACTGCCTGGCCAAGCCGGGCGCCTGGCTGGACCAGCCGTGGGAGGGCGACGAGGTGGTCAAGGTGGGCAGCAAGATCTTCGCCTTCCTCGGCGCCCCGGACGGCGAGGCGCGGGTGGGCATCAAGTGCGGCCCGTCGCGGGAGGTGGCCGACGAGTGGCTGCACAGGTTCCCCGCCGATGCCCGCCCCTCCCCCTACATCGGCCGGTCCGGCTGGAACACGCTGCGGCTCGACGGCGGCATCCCCGACGACGAGCTGCGCGAGGCGCTCGACGGGTCGTACGACGCGGTGGTGGCGAAGCTGCCCAAGCGCGAGCGGCCGACGGCCTGATCCCCGCGCGGCGCCGGGTGCGCCGCGCGGGGTGTCGGGGTCAGCGGGGCACGACCCGCTCGGCGGCCCAGTCCCGCCAGCCGGTCAGCTTGTCGGCGGCGGTGGCGAGCTGGTCGGCGACCGGCCCGGGGCCGGTGGAGCCGGGGGTGATGCGGGCGGCCAGCGCCGAGCGCACCGAGAGCACGTCGCGCACCGACGGGTCCAGGTGCTCGCTGACCGCGGCGAGGTCGGCGTCGGAGACCTCGTCGAGGGCGCAGTCCCGGGCCACGCAGAGCGCCACCAGCTTGCCGGTGATCTCGTGCGCGTCGCGGAACGGCACGCCCCGGCGGACCAGCCAGTCGGCGACCTCGGTGGCGAGGGAGTAGCCGACCGGCGCGGCGGCGACCAGCCGGTCCACCCGGACGGTCATCGTGGAGATCATCCCGGCCAGGGCGGGCAGCAGCAGCTCCAGGGTGTCCACCGCGTCGAAGGCCGGCTCCTTGTCCTCCTGCATGTCCCGGTCGTAGGTCATCGGCAGGCCCTTGAGCATGGTGAGCACGCTCATCAGCCCGCCGACCAGCCGGCCGGACTTGCCCCGGGCCAGCTCGGCGATGTCCGCGTTCTTCTTCTGCGGCATGATCGACGAGCCGGTGGCGAAGGCGTCGTCCAGCTCGACCCAGCCGAACTCCTGCGATGTCCAGAGCACCACCTCCTCGCCGAGGCGGGACAGGTGCACCCCGATCATCGCGGTGACGAAGAGGAACTCGGCGACGAAGTCCCGGTCGGCCACGGCGTCCATCGAGTTGGCGAAGGACGTGCGGAAGCCGAGCTCCTTGGAGACCGCCACCGGATCCAGCGGCAGCCCGGAGCCGGCGAGCGCACCGGCGCCGAGCGGGCTGATGGCGGCCCGGTGGTCCCAGTCGCGCAGCCGCTCCAGGTCGCGCAGCAGCGGCTGCACGTGGGCGAGCAGCCAGTGCCCGAAGGTGACCGGCTGGGCGTGCTGGAGGTGGGTCATGCCGGGGGCGGCGGTGTCCACGTGCCGCTCGGCCTGCTCCACCAGCGCCTCGGCCAGCTCGACCAGCCGGGCGGCCACGCCACGGGCGTGGTCCCGCAAATAGAGCCGCAGGTCGGTGGCGACCTGGTCGTTGCGGGACCGGCCGGCGCGCAGCTTGCCGCCGAGGCTGCCGAGCCGCTCCAGCAGGCCGCGCTCCAGGGCGGTGTGCACGTCCTCGTCGTCGACGGTCGGCCGGAACGCCCCGGAGGCGCAGGCGGCCTCCAGGTCGTCCAGCGCGGCCAGGATCTGCCCCAGTTCCTCCGGATCGAGCAGGCCGGCGCCGGCCAGCACCCGGGCGTGCGCCCGGGAGCCGGCGATGTCGTAGGGGGCGAGGCGCCAGTCGAACTGGACGCTCACCGACAGCCGGGCGAGCGCCTCGGCTGGTCCGCCGGCGAACCGGCCTCCCCATAGGCTCGTCCGGTTGGCGGCGGCGCTGTTCTCGGTCAGGCTCTTGTCGTCCACCCCACCCATTGTGGTGCTCACGATCAGGCGCCGCCGACCCGAGCGTCCCGCGCCGCCGCCATCCTGCTGGGCAGGCCCCACAGCTGCACGAAGCCCTTGGCCAGGGACTGGTCGAAGGTGTCACCGGTGTCGTAGGTGGCCATGCCGAAGTCGTAGAGGCTGGCCTCGGAGCGCCGGCCGGTGACCACGGCCCGGCCGCCGTGCAGGCTGAGCCGCACCTCGCCGGAGACGTGCCGCTGGGCGTCGTCGATGAACGCGTCCAGGGACTTCTTCAGCGGCGAGAACCAGAGGCCGTCGTAGACCAGCTCGCCCCAGCGCTGGTCGACGCCACGCTTGAACCGGGCCAGGTCCCGCTCGACGGTGACCGCCTCCAGCTCCTGGTGGGCGGTGATCAGCGCGATCGCGCCGGGCGCCTCGTAGACCTCGCGGCTCTTGATGCCGACGAGGCGGTCCTCGACCATGTCGAGCCGGCCCACGCCCTGCGCGCCGGCCCGCCGGTTGAGCTCCAGGATCGCCTGGTACGGGGTGACGGTCTCGCCGTCGACGGCCACCGGCACGCCGTCGTCGAAGGTGATGACCACCTCGTCGGCGTCCCGGGGCTCGGCCGGGTCGGCGGTGTACGAGTAGAGGTCCTCGATCGGGCCGTTCCAGATGTCCTCCAGGAAGCCGGTCTCCACGGCCCGGCCCCACAGGTTCTGGTCGATCGAGTACGGCGACTTGGCCGACACGTCGATCGGCAGGCCCTTCTCCTCTGCGAAGGCGATGGCCTTGTCCCGGGTCCAGGCGAAGTCCCGGGCCGGCGCGATGATCTTCAGATCGGGGGCGAGCGCGCCCAGGCCGACCTCGAACCGGACCTGGTCGTTGCCCTTGCCGGTGCAGCCGTGCGACACGATGGTGCCGCCGTACTTCTTCGCCGCGGCCACCAGGTGCTTGACGATCAGTGGCCGGGACAGCGCGGAGACCAGCGGGTAGCGGTCCATGTAGAGGGCGTTGGCCCGGATTGCCGGCAGGCAGTAGTCGGCGGCGAACTCGTCGCGCGCGTCGATCACCTCGGACTCGACGGCGCCGCAGTCCAGCGCGCGCTGCCGGATGACGGTCAGGTCCTCGCCGCCCTGGCCGAGGTCGACCGCGACCGCGATCACCTCGGCGCCGGTCTGCTCGGCCAGGTATGGAATGGCGACGGAGGTGTCGAGACCCCCGGAGTACGCCAGGACGACCCGCTCGCTCATGGTGCGGTGCTCCCTCCGATGTTCTCTTCCCGGCGGGCCCACGCGGCGAGCTTGTCGCCCAACGCGGCGCCGCCGACGGCCTCGCGGGCCACGACGAGGATGGTGTCGTCGCCGGCGATGGTGCCGACGACCTCGGGCAGGCCCGCTCGGTCCAACGCGCTGGCCAGATAGTGGGCTGCGCCCGGCGGGGTGCGCAGCACGGCGATGTTGCCGCTGGCGTCGACCCCGTTGAGCAGCTCGCGCAGCAGCCGGACGAGCCGGGCCGGGGCGGCCTCGGCCTCGCGCAGCGGCCGCTGGCCGTCCTCGGGGATCAGGTAGACGCCCCGCCCGTCGCCGCCGCGCGCGGTGACCGCCCCGAGCTCCTTGAGATCCCGGGAGAGGGTGGCCTGGGTGACCTGGATGCCGTCACCGGCGAGCAGGTCGGCCAGCTCGGTCTGCGAGTGGATGGCCTTGTCGCGGATCAGCTCGACGATGCGGGCGTGCCGGGCGGCACGGGTCAGCGGGGCGGTCATGCGGATGCCTCCAGGAGATACGTCAGCAGCGCCTTCTGGGCGTGCAGCCGATTCTCCGCCTGGTCGAAGACGGCGCTGTGCGGCCCGTCGAGCACCTCGTCGGTGATCTCCTCGCCCCGGTGGGCGGGCAGGCAGTGCAGCACGATCACGTCCGCCGCGGCGTGGCCGAGCAGCGCGTCGTTGACCTGGTACGGCAGGAACGGGGTGATCCGGTCGAGGCCGTCGGACTCCTGACCCATCGAGGTCCAGGTGTCGGTGGCGACCACGTCGGCGGCGCGCACCGCCTCGACCGGGTCGGTGAGCGCCCGCACCGAGCCACCGGTGCCGGCGGCGATCTTCTCGGCCCGGGCGACGATGTCGGGGTCCGGCTGGAAGCCGACCGGCCCGGCGATCCGGACGTGCATCCCGGCGGTCGCCCCGGCCAGCAGGTAGGAGTGCGCCATGTTGTTCGCCGCGTCCCCGAGGTACGCCAGGGTGCGCCCGGCGGTGGCGCCGCAGCGCTCCCGGACGGTGAGCAGGTCGGCCAGGAGCTGGCACGGGTGGTAGGTGTCGGTGAGCGCGTTGACCACCGGCACGGTGGCGTGCGAGGCGACCTCGGCGATCCGGTCGTCGCCGTGGGTGCGCAGCACGATCGCCGCCACGTAGCGGGACAGCACCCGGCCGGCGTCGGCCAGCGTCTCGCCCCGCCCGAAGTGGGTGACCTGGGTGTCCACCACGAGCGGGTGGCCGCCCAGCTCGGCGATGCCGGCGTCGAAGGAGATGCGGGTGCGCAGGCTCTGCTTGTCGAAGAGCACCGCCACCGACCTCGGCCCGGCCAGGGGTTTCTGGGCGAACCGGTCGGCCTTCATCCGGGCGGCGAGGTCGAGCACGGCGGACTGCTCGGCGGGCGACAGGTCGTCGTCGCGCAGGAAGTGCCGGATCATGCGGTGACCTCCGTCGGGGTGCTGGCGGCGTCGAAGGCGGCGGGCAGGGCGGCGAGGAACGCGTCGACCTGCTCGGCGCCGAGGATCAGCGGCGGGGCGAGCCGGACCACGCCCGGCTGCACCGGGTTGACCAGGAAGCCCGCCTCCCGCAGCGCTCCGGCCACCGCGCCGGCGACCGGCGCGTCGAGCACGATGCCGAGCAGCAGGCCGGCGCCGCGTACCTCGGCGACGAGCGGGTGGCCGAGCGCCTCGATCCCCCGCCGCAGCCGCTCCCCGATCCGCTTGACGTGGTCGAGCAGCCCCTCGTTGGCGATGGTGGCGACCACGGCGAGCGCGGCGGCGCAGCTGACCGGATTTCCCCCGAACGTGGTGCCGTGCGATCCCGGACCGAGCAGGTCGGCGGCCCGGCCGAAGGCCAGGCAGGCCCCGATGGGCAGGCCGCCGCCGAGCCCCTTGGCCAGGGTGACGAGGTCCGGCTCGACGCCCTCGGCCTGGTGGGCGAACCAGTGGCCGGTGCGGCCGACGCCGGTCTGCACCTCGTCGAGCACCAGCAGCGCGCCGTGCGCGGCGGTGATCCGCCGGGCCTCGGCGAGGTAGCCGGGCGGCGGGACGACCACGCCGTTCTCGCCCTGGATCGGCTCCAGGATCACCATGGCGGTGGCGTCGGTGACGGCCGCCGCGAGGGCGGCGGTGTCGCCGTACTCGACGTGGGTGACGTCGCCGGGGAGGGGGCGGAACGGGTCGGCCTTGGCCGGCTGGCCGGTGAGCGCCAGGGCGCCCATGGTGCGGCCGTGGAAGCCGCCCTTCGTGGCGACGACGTGGGTGCGCCCGGTGAGCCGGGAGAGCTTGAACGCCGCCTCGTTCGCCTCGGCGCCGGAGTTGGCGAAGAACACCCGGCCGGGGCGGCCGGCCAGGGCCAGCAGCAGCTCGGCGAGGGCCACCGGCGGCTCGGCCACGAACAGGTTGGAGACGTGCCCCAGGGTGGCGACCTGCTTGGCGACGGCGGCCACCACGGCCGGGTGGGCGTGGCCGAGGGCGTTGACGGCGATGCCGCCGAGCAGGTCGACGTACTCCCGGCCGGCCTCGTCGACCACGACGGCGCCGGAGCCGGAGACGAGCGCGAGCGGCGGGGTGCCGTAGTTGTCCATCATGGACTGGCCCCAGCGTTCGACCAGGGTGCTCATTCCGCCACCACCATCGTGCCGAATCCTTCCGAGGTGAACACTTCGAGGAGCGTGGAGTGGGCGACCCGGCCGTCGACGACGTGCGCGGCGGGCACGCCCCCGCGCACCGCCCGCAGGCAGGCCTCCATCTTGGGGACCATCCCGGATTCCAGGGACGGCAGCAGCTTCGCCAGGTCGTCGGTGGTGATCTCGCTGACCAGGCTGGCGGTGTCGGGCCAGTCGGCGTAGAGGCCGGGCACGTCGGTGAGGACGACCAGCTTGCGTGCCGCCAGGGCCACGGCGAGCGCGGCGGCGGCGGTGTCGGCGTTGAGGTTGTGCAGCACCCCGTCGGCGTCCGGCGCCACGGTGGAGATCACCGGGATCCGGCCGGCCGCGATCAGGTCGGCCACCGCCGAGACGTCCACCGACTCCACGTCGCCGACCTGCCCGACGTCGACCGGCTCGCCGTCCACGTACGCCGGCCGGCGCACGGCGGTGAACAGGCCGGCGTCCTCGCCGGAGAGGCCGACGGCGAACGGGCCGTAGGCGTTGATCAGCCCGACCAGCTCCCGGCCGACCTGCCCGACGAGGACCATCCGGACCACGTCCATCGCCTCGGGGGTGGTGACCCGCAGGCCGCCCTTGAACTCGCTGGCGATGCCGAGCCGGCCGAGCATGGCGGAGATCTGCGGCCCGCCGCCGTGCACGACGACCGGCTTGAGGCCGGCGTACCGGAGGAAGACCATGTCGGCGGCGAAGGCGCGCTGCAGCTCGGGGTCGACCATGGCGTTGCCGCCGTACTTGACCACGACGGTGGCCCCGGAGAAGCGGGCCAGCCAGGGCAGGGCCTCGATCAGCGTCGCGGCCTTGGCCTGGGCCCGGGTGAGATCGGCGGTGAGGCTCATGTCGAGTACGCCGAGTTCTCGTGCACGTACGCGTGCGACAGGTCGTTGGTCCAGACGGTGGCCGCCGCCTCGCCGGCGTGCAGGTCGATCCGGATGGTCACGTCCCGGCCGGTGAGGTCGACCTTGGCCCGGTCCTCGGCGGCGGCGCCGCCCCGGCACACCCAGACCCCGTTGACCGCGACGTCCACCCCGTCCGGCTCGAACGCGGCGGCGGTGGTCCCGACGGCGGCGAGGATCCGCCCCCAGTTGGGGTCGTTGCCGAACAGCGCGGTCTTGACCAGGTTGTTCCGGGCCACCGAGCGGCCCACCTCGACCGCGTCGTCCTCGGTCGCGGCGCCGACCACCTCGATGGCGATCTGCTTGGTGGCGCCCTCGGCGTCGGCGATGAGCTGCTGGGCCAGGTCGTGGCAGGCGGCGGTGACCGCGGCGGCCAGCTCCGCCGCGGTGGGCTCGATGCCGGACGCCCCGCTGGCCAGCAGCAGCACGGTGTCGTTGGTGGACATGCAGCCGTCGGAGTCGATCCGGTCGAAGGTGACCCGGGTGGCGGCTCGCAGCGCGGCGTCCAGGGTCTCCGGCCCGGCCACCGCGTCGGTGGTGAGCACGCAGAGCATGGTGGCCATCGCCGGGGCCAGCATGCCGGCGCCCTTGGCCATGCCGCCGACCGTCCAGCCGCTCCCCGTGGCCACGGCGGTCTTGGGCCGGGTGTCGGTGGTCATGATCGCCTCGGCGGCCGCCTGCCCGCCCGTCCGGGAGAGCCGGCGCACGGCGTTGCCCACGCCGGAGAGCAGGGCGGGCATGGGAAGCCGCTCGCCGATCAGGCCGGTGGAGCAGACCGCCACCTCGCCCGCGCCGACCATCAGCCGGGCGCTGCCGGCGGTGAGCGTGGCGGCGGTGTGCTCGGCGGTGGCGTGGGTGTCCTGGAAGCCGGCCGGGCCGGTGCAGGCGTTCGCCCCGCCGGAGTTGAGCACCACGGCGCGGACCACGCCGCCCCGGACGACCTGCTGGGACCAGAGGACGGGGGCGGCCTTGATCCGGTTGGCGGTGAAGACGCCGGCGATCCCGGCGTCGGGGCCGTCGTTGACGACCAGGGCGACGTCGCCGGCGCCGCTGGCCTTCAGGCCGGCAGCCACGCCGGCCGCGCGGAAGCCCCGAGGGGTGGTGACGGTCACGGTGCGATCCCCCAAACGGAGAGGCCGGTGGTCTCGGGGAGGTCGAACATCAGGTTCGCGTTCTGCACGGCCTGGCCGGCCGCGCCCTTGCCCAGGTTGTCGATGGCGCTGACCACGATCACCCGGCCGGAGTCGACGTCGACGGCGGCCTGGAGGTGGCAGGAGTTGGCGCCGGCGGTGGCCGCGGTGTGCGGCCACGCCCCCTCCGGCAGCACGTGCACGAAGGGCGCGTCCGCGTAGGCGGCGGCGAGCACCTCGCGCGGGTCGGCGTCGCCGGTCGGCACGGCGGTGACGGTGGCCAGGATGCCCCGCGGCATGGGCGCGAGCACCGGGGTGAAGGAGAGGGTGGTCGCCCCGGTGGCCTGCTTGATCTCCGGCACGTGCTGGTGCGCGCCGACCTTGTAGGGCGACAGGTCGCCCATCACCTCGCTGCCCAGCAGGTGGGCCTTGGCGGCCCGGCCGGCGCCGGAGGTGCCGGAGGCGGCGACCACCACCACGTCGGTGGAGCGGACCGCGCCGGCCGCGATCAGCGGGGCGAGCGCCAGGGTGGTGGCGACCGCGTAGCAGCCGGTGTTGGCGACCCGGGTGGCCGCGGCGATCGCGGCCCGCTGGCCGGGCAGCTCGGGCAGGCCGTAGGTCCAGGCGCCGGCGTGCCCGCCGCCGTAGTAGCGGGCCCAGGCGTCCGCGTCGCGCAGCCGGTGGTCGGCGCCGAGGTCGACCACCTTGACGGTGCCGGGGAGGGCCGCGGCGAGGGCCGCCGACTGGCCGTGCGGCAGGGCCAGG
This sequence comes from Micromonospora sp. NBRC 110009, assembly GCF_030518795.1. Lineage (NCBI taxonomy): Bacteria > Bacillati > Actinomycetota > Actinomycetes > Micromonosporales > Micromonosporaceae > Micromonospora > Micromonospora soli. The sequence goes on from NZ_CP130427.1 coordinate 6,923,986, forward strand.
AAGACCAGGTCCGCGTCGGCCAGGGCGGCCGGGTCGGTCGCCGCGAACATCAGGTCCAGGCCGGCGAGGTTCCGGTGTACGGCGGTGACGGGCTGGCCGGCGTGGGAGTGGGCGGTGGCGGCGGCGAGGTCGAACTCGGGGTGCCCGGCGAGCAGCCGCAGCAGCTCGCCGCCGGCGTACCCACTCGCCCCGGCGACCGCAACCCGGATACCCATACTCACCTCCGCATGACTATGCAATGAAGGTTAGCAGGGTTGATCGTCGACTGCAAGGTCATGCAGTCGGATGCATAGTTGTGAGGTCTGTCAACGACCGTGATGTACCTCCCGCGCCGCGGGAGCGACGGCGTCGATCCGACCCCACCGGCCGGGCACGTCGAACAGTTCGACCCGGCCGAACCGCTCGGGCACCGCCGGCGCCACGACCAGGTCGTCCCCGTACGGCTCCAAGCCGAGCACGACCCGGAGCAACAGCAGGGACGCCCCGGTGGACCCGGCCGATGGGCTGTTCGCCGTGGGATAGGGAACGGGGTGGCGGGTCAACTCGCGGCCGTAACCGCCGAAGGCCTCCGGCAGTCGGCCCTTGAAGTACCGGGCCACCTCGATGATGCCCTCGGCGATCCGCCCGGCCTCGGCGCGGAAGCCGTACCGATGAAGTCCCCAGGCGATGAAGGAGTTGTCGAAGGGCCAGACGGTGCCGACGTGGTACCCGAGCGGGTTGTACCGCCCCTCCCCCATCGCCAACGTGCGCACCCCCCAGCCGGAGAAGAGTCGCGGGCCGAGCAGGTGCTCGACGATCCGCTGCGCGCGGGACTCCGGCACGATGCCGCTCCAGAGCAGGTGGCCGATGTTGGAGGAGAGCGCGTCCACCTGGTTGCCGTCCGCGTCGAGGGCGAGCGCGTAGTACTCGCCGTCGGAGACCCAGAAGTCCCGGTTGAACCGCTCCTTGAGCTCGGCGGCCTCCCGTTCCAGCCGATCGGCGTACGCCGGGTCGTGCCAGAACTCGCGGGCCAGCCGCGCGCCGCGGATCTTCGCGTCGTACGCGTAGCCCTGGAGTTCGCAGGTGGCTCGGGGCAGCCCGGGCAGCCGGCCGTCGCGATAGGAGATCGAGTTCAGCCCCTCCTTCCAGCACTGGTTCTCCAGTCCGCTCTGCTCATTGCGGCGCTGGTACCAGACGTAGCCGTTGCCCATGATGTCGCCGTACTCGTCGATCCAGTGCAGCGCCGCCCGGGTCTCCGCCTCGAACTCCCGCACCAGGTCGACGTCCCCGGTCCAGCGCTCGTACTCGTCCAGCAGGATCACGTAGAGCGGGGTGAGGTCGGCCGCGCCGTAGTACGGGGACTGCGGCCGCTCCTCGAACGCGGTCCGCTCGCCGTAGCGGAACTCGCGCAGGATCTTCCCGGGCTCCTCGTCGCGGAAGTCATCCAACACCGCACCCTGGTCGATGCCGAGCATGCGCAACGTCGCGACGGCCAGGCTCGGGGTGAAGGGCAGCGACTGCAGGCTGGTGAAGATGCTGTCCCGGCCGAGGAGGCCGGCGGCCCACGGCAGGCCCCCGGAGGGCATCACCTGGTCGGGGAGCGTCAGGGGCGAGAACCGCAACGCGGCGAGATCGACCAGGCTGCGCTGGTACGTCGTGGTCACCACGTCCCAGTCGCAGGTCAGCTTCGGCGCCTCCGCGAGCCACCGGTCGAGGTCGCGTTCCATCTCTGGCCCGGTCCGCTGGCGGCGGCGATGCAGGTGCTCCCGGACGTCCTCCCCGTCCGGGCGCAGCACCAGCCCGTGGACGTGCAGCATCGTGGTCCACGATCCGTGCGGCCCGACCCGGACCTGATAGGTGAATCCTCCTTCGTCGACCTGGGCCGGCTCGGTGGTGGAGATGACCGTCTCGCGCCGGAGCTTCTCCCGCTGGTAGCCGAGGCGCAGGCACTGGTGTTCGACCCGCTGGTAGATCCGGCCGGTCGACGCTCGTTGCTCCCGAACGGTGCCCCGCGGGGAGAAGTCGCTGCCCGCGTCCACCCGGACGGTGAAGTCCGTGGCCTCCTCGCGGTGGTTGAGGATGGTCAGCCGCTCCTCGAAACTGCCCGCCAACGTCCGTTCCCGGATCACCGACACCTCGGCGTCCACGTACTGGGTCGGCTCACCCGGCACCAGGAAGAAGCGAACGCTGAAGTACTGCGGGTCGTCGATGGCCAGCGGGTTCAACCGTTCCCCGTTGACCGTCAACCGCCACAGCGAGAGGAAGCGGGTGTCGAAGGAGAAGTACCCGCGCGGCGTCCCCGGGTCGGCTTCGATGTCCCCGCTGTCGTCGCTCAGCACGAAGATGTTGCCGTCGAGAATTCGGACCGGTTCCGTCATGCCGGCCCCCGGTCGACGCGGGACAGGGTCCGCGGGTGGCGGGCGCCCGGGGGCGCCGGGAAAAGTCGCTCCAGCAGCACGATGAACCGGAACTTGCCCTCGCTCGTGATGTCGTTCCGCAACCACGCGGACAACGGCTTCGCCTCACCGCGCGCCATCCGCTCGAAAAAGGCGAGGTCGGTACGGATGACCGTGTCGGCCTCCCGTTCCTCCCGCGAGACCCGGATCTCACCGTTGGCGACGGTGACGAGCCAGTGGTCCGTCCGGCCCTCGTGTTCGAGGTCGAAGCGGATCGTACCGACAGTCTTCCGCAGCAGGCGTTCTCCTCCGCGGCGCTCGAGTTCCGCGAAGAAATTCTCGGTCGTAGCGGACACCACCACCTCCGGCGAATCGGCGGGCCAAGAGGCAGCGTCACCCGCCGCCCGGTCTGGTGGCATCACCCGAAGCGGGTGAACCTGCCGGCGGAGCACCTGCCCCGAGCGCGGGCCGGCCGAATTTCACCCTCTCGGGGTGATGCGGGCGCGCCGCCCCGGAGGTGATGGTGAGTCGGTCAGCGCGGTTCGAGGGGAGATCAATGTCCGATCCCACGGCCGAGTTCTTCGCCGGACTTGGTCGTCGCGGGCACGAACCCCTGCTCGAGGGGGTGACCGGGACGATCCGCTTCGACCTCGAACACGAGCACGGAATCGACCGGTGGTTCGTGGTCATCAGAGAGGGCGACCTCCAGGTCTCGCGGGAGGAACGCGAGGCCGGCTCCGTGTGGCGCACCACCCGCGCGCTCTTCGACCGCTTCGCCAGCGGAGAGCAGCCCGTGTACGCGGCGTGGGCCCGCAACGCTCTCCGGGTCGAGGGCGACATCGCCCTGGGCTACGTCTTCCTGCGGGTCCTGCCGGGGCCGCCCGGCGCGCACCACCCGCGCGCGTTCGCCGGTGAGGGGAGACCGGTATGACGAACAACCTCGTCCGGCAACTCGACGGCAACACGTTCGTGCTCAGCGAAGCCAGCGGCGACATCGACGCGTCGCCCACCATGCCCACCGGGCTGTTCTCGTTCGACACCCGCTTCCTGTCGAAATGGATCCTGCGCATCGACGGCAACCGGCTCAACTCCCTCACCATCGATGACATCCAGTACTACGAAACCCGGTTCTTCCTCGTCCCGGGCACTCCGACGCCCTTCGTCGACACCGATGTCTCGGTCATCCGCGAACGCACGATCGCCGGCAGCTTCCACGAACGGCTGACGGTCATCAACCACGAACCGGAACCGGTGGACGTGCAGGTCCGGATCGAGGTCGGCAGCGACTTCGCGGACCTGTTCGAGATCAAGGACGTGCAGCGCAAGAAGGGCACCCCGTACGCCCGGGTCGAGGACGGGCAACTCCGTCTCGGCTACCAGCGGGAGGCGTTCCGCCGGGAGACCGTCGTCTCCACCACCGTCCCGGCCCGGGTCGACGAGGACGGACTGACCTACGACGTGCGAATCGAGCCGCATGGCCAGTGGCTGACCGAACTGCACGTGCGGACCCTGGGCGTGGACGGGCGTGATCTGCGGGAGAGCCTGCAGGGCCGGCCCGGCCGGGTCCGGCACGAGATGCAGAACGATCTCGACCGGTGGCTCGCCGACGCGCCGCGGCTCACCTGCGACTCCGCGACACTGACCAGGACGTACCGGCGTAGCCTGGTCGACCTCGCCGCGCTGCGGTTCGCGCCGCTGACCGGCCACGGACGGACCCTGCCGGCGGCCGGCCTGCCGTGGTTCATGGCCATCTTCGGCCGGGACAGCATCTTCACCAGCCTGCAGGCGCTGCCCTTCGCGCCAGTGCTCGCCGCGACGACGCTGCAACTGCTGGCGCTCACGCAGGGCTTCGTCCTCGACGACTTCCGGGAGGAGGAACCCGGCAAGATCATGCATGAGCTGCGCTACGGGGAGACGACCGGGTTCCTGGAGCAGCCGCACTCGCCCTACTACGGCACGGCGGACGCCACGCCCCTGTTCGTGATCCTGCTCGACGAGTACGAGCGCTGGACCGGTGACGTCGGGGCGGTGCGGTCCTACGAGCGCGCCGCGCGCCGCGCCCTGCACTGGATCGACGAGTACGCCGACATCATGGGCAACGGCTACATCTGGTACCGGTGTCGCAATGAGCGCGTCGGCCTGGAGAACCAGTGCTGGAAGGACTCCCCCGATGCCATCTCCTACCGGGACGGTCGGCTGCCCGCCCCGCCCCGGGCGACCTGTGAGCTGCAGGGCTACGCGTACGACGCCAAGCTGCGCGGGGCGCGCCTGGCGCGTGAGTTCTGGGGTGATTCCGCGTACGCCGACCGGCTGGAACGGGAGGCCGCCGAGCTCAAGGAGCGGTTCAACCGGGACTTCTGGGTGGCGGACGGCGAGTACTACGCGCTCGCCCTCGACCGCGACGGCCGGCAGGTCGACGCCCTCGCCTCGAACATCGGTCACCTGCTCTGGAGCGGCATCGTGCCGGAGCCGCGGGCGAAGAAGATCGCCGAGCACCTGCTCGGCCCGCGACTCTTCTCCGGCTGGGGCGTGCGGACCCTCGCCACCGGGCAGGGCCGGTACAACCCGATCGGGTACCACGTCGGCACCGTCTGGCCCTTCGACAACTCGTTCATCGCCTGGGGACTGCGCCGCTACGGCTTCGCGGAGGAGGCCGCCCGCATCGCCGGGGGGATCATTGACGCGGCCGAGTACTTCGACGGCCGGCTGCCGGAGGCCTTCGGGGGATACGACCGGGAGCTGACCCGGTATCCCGTGCAGTATCCGACCGCGTGCAGCCCGCAGGCCTGGTCGACCGGGGCGCCCCTGCTGCTGCTGCGGACCATGCTCGGCATGGAGCCACGCGGCGAGCACCTGGTGAGCAGACCCGCGGTGCCGAGCAGGATGGGCCGGATCGAACTGCTGCACGTCCCCGGGCGGTGGGGCCGGGCCGACGCCTTTGGTCGCGGACGCCTCGGCTGACCGCGTCGTCGCACCGCAACCTGCCCGGCGCCCGGTGTCGGGGAAGGGCCCCTTCCTCGGCGAGAAGAAGGGGCCCTTCCGTCCGGCTCAGGCGCCGCGCAGGGTCGCGCCGAAGCGCTCCGCCGCCCGGGCGACGGCCGCGTCCCGGGCCGCCACCGCCTCCTCGACGGTGAGCGTCCGGTCCGGGGCCCGGAACGTCAGCTTGTACGCCAGCGACTTGCGGCCCGCGCCGAGCTGCTCCGAGGCGTACACGTCGAAGAGCCGGACGCCTTCCAGCAGCTCGCCGGCCCCCTCGGCCAGGGCCCGCTCCACCTCGGCGGCCGGGACCGAGTCGGCCACGACGAGGGCCACGTCGATGAGCGCGGGCGGGAAGGTGGAGATGCCCGGACCGGCCACCAGCGCGGGAGCGGGCAGCGCGTCCAGGTTCAGCTCCATGGCGCTGGTGCGGCGCGGCAGCTCCAGCGTCGCCACCACAGCGGGGTGCAGCTCACCGGCGTACCCGACCGTCGTGTCGTCCACCCGCAGCTCGGCGCAGCGGCCCGGGTGCCAGGGCGCCCGCTCGGCGGCCCGGACGGTGACCCGGTCGGCCGGGATGCCGGCGGCCGTGAGCACGGCCCGGCCGGCCTCGACGGCGTCCGCCCAGCCGGCCGGGCGGCCCCCGCCCCACCAGCCGGCCGGCTCGACCTCGCCGGCGAGCGCCACGGCGACGTGCCGCGGCTGGTCGGGCACCACCGCGTCGGCGGCGGCGAACTCCTCGTCGGTGGGTCGCCGGTCCACGCCCATGGCCGGCGGGGCGCCGACCCCGGGACGCGGGTGGAACACCGCGCCGATCTCGTAGATCGCCAGGTCGCGCAGCCCCCGGCCGACGTTGCGCTTGAGGATGCCGAGCAGCGGGCCGAGCAGGGTGGTCCGCAGCAGCGGCTCCTCCTCGGAGAGCGGATTGGCCACCCGCACCGCCGGCCGGCGCGGGTCGTCGGCCGGCAGGCGGAGCTGGTCGGCGAGCTCGGGGGAGACGAACGGGTGCGCCAGGACCTCGACGTATCCGCGCTCGGCGAGCGACCGGGCCACCGCGCGGCGGCGCAGCTGCTGCCAGGTGAGGCCACGGCCGGGCGGCGCGGTGGGCAGCACCGACGGCAACCGGTCGTACCCGTCCAGGCGGACCACCTCCTCGACCAGGTCGGCCGGGTCGGTGAGATCCGGCCGCCAGGTCGGCGGGGTCACGCTGAGCACCGGGGCCGCACCGGCGGCGGCCACCCCGACCTCGCCCGGGTCCTCGCCGAGCCGGTCGGCGCCGCCCGCGACCGTGCAGCCGACCTGCTCCAGCAGCTCGACCACCCGCTCCGGGGCATACGCCACCCCGACCCGGCGGGACGGCAGGTCCGCCGGCAGGCTGATCGGGGTACGCGGCCGGACGTGGTCGATGTCGAGGACCTCGCCGCCGACCGTGCCCCCGGCGTGCTCGCTCAGCAGCCGCACCGCCTTCTCCAGCGCGACCAGCGGCAGGGCCGGGTCGACGCCCCGCTCCCACCGCTTGGCCGCCTCGCTGAACAGCTTGTGCCGCCGGGCGGTGCGGCCGACGGTCGCCGGGTCCCAGTGCGCCGCCTCGAAGAGCACGTCGGTGGTGGTGGCGATCACCTCACTGGTCTCGCCCCCCATCACCGCGGCCAGCGAGATCGGACCGGTGTCGTCGCAGATCACCAGGTCTTCGGGGGACAGGGTGCGGGTGACGCCGTCCAGGGTGGTCAGCTTCTCCCCCGGCTCGGCCCGGCGGACCACCAGCGGCCCGCTGACCCGGTCGGCGTCGAACGCGTGCATCGGCTGGCCGAGTTCGAGCATCAGGTAGTTGGTGATGTCGACCGCCAGCGAGATGCTGCGGATGCCGGCCACGGTGAGCCGCTGCCGCATCCAGCCGGGCGTCTCCACGGTCGGGTCGATGCCGCGGACCATCCGGGCGGCGAACCGGTCGCAGCCGACCGGGTCCCGCACCTCGACCGGGTACGCCGGCTCGGCGGTGCCGCCCGGCGCCGGGATCGCGGCCGGGTCGCGGAACGGCACGCCGAGGGCGTGCGACAGCTCCCGGGCGAGGCCCCGCACGCTCAGCGCGTAGCCACGGTCGGGAGTGATCTCCAGCTCGACCACGACGTCGTCGAGGCCGACCACCGGGCGGGCGTCGTCGCCGGGCTTGGCCGGGGTGTCCTCGGGCAGCACGATGATGCCCGAGTGGTCGTCGCCCAGGCCCAGCTCCTTCGCCGAGGTGATCATGCCGGCGGAGGTGCGCCCGTACGTCTTGCGCGCGCCGATGGCGAAGTTGCCGGGCAGCACGCCGCCGGGAAGGATCACCACCACCTTGTCGCCCTGGGCGAAGTTGCGCGCCCCGCAGACGATCTCCTGCGGCTCGCCGGTGCCGTTGGCGGCGCCGACGTCGACCCGGCAGAAGCGGATCGGCTTCTTGAAGCCGGTCAGCTCCTCGATCTCCAGGACCTCACCGACCACCAGCGGACCGGTGACGCTCTCGCGCAGGTCCTCGATGGACTCGACCTCGATGCCGAGGTCGACCAGCGCCTGCTCCAGGTCGCCGGCGGGCAGATCGGCGGGGAGGTCGACGTACTCCCGCAGCCAACTGACAGAAACTCGCATGACTGTGAACCACCGTCTCCGTAACTCGTGCCGCGCCGTCTACGCCCCGAACGCGCGGGTGAACCGCACGTCGCCCTCGGCCATGTCCCGCATGTCGCTGACCCCGTGCCGGAACATCACGGTCCGGTCGATGCCCATGCCGAACGCGAATCCGGAGTAGACCTCCGGGTCGATGCCGCAGGCGCGCAGCACCCGCGGGTTGACCATGCCGCAGCCGCCCCACTCGACCCACTGCGGACCGTCCCGGTGCTCCTCGAACCAGATGTCGAACTCGGCCGACGGCTCGGTGAACGGGAAGTAGTGCGGCCGGAACCGGGTCTTCGCGTGCTCGCCGAACATGGCCCGGGCGAAGTGGTCCAGCGTGCCGCGCAGGTGCGCCATGGTGATGCCCTTGTCCACCACCAGGCCCTCCACCTGGTGGAAGACCGGGGCGTGGGTGGCGTCCAGCTCGTCGGTGCGGTAGACCCGGCCGGGCACGACCACGTAGATCGGCGGCTGGCGGGTGAGCATGGTGCGCGCCTGCACCGGCGAGGTGTGCGTGCGCAGCACCAGGCCGGAGCTCTCCGCGCCGGCCGGCGGGGCGATGTGGAAGGTGTCCATCAGGCCGCGCGCCGGGTGGTCGGCGGGGATGTTCAGGGCGTCGAAGTTGGTCCACTCCAGCTCGACCTCGGGCCCCTCGGCGATCTCGTAGCCCATGCCGATGAACAGGTCGCTGATCTGCTCCATCAGGGTGCTCAGCGGGTGGCGGGCGCCGCGCGGCCGGCGGTCGTAGGGCAGGGTCACGTCGACCCGCTCCTCGACCAGGACCCGCTCGGCCCGCTCCCGCTCCAGGGTCTCCTGCCGGGCCGCGTACGCGGTCTCGATGGCGCGGCGGGCCTCGTTGACCCGCTTGCCGGCGTCGGCCTTGGCGGCCGGCGGCAGGGCGCCGATCTCCCGGCGGGCCAGGGCGACCGGGGAGCGGTCCCCGAGGTGCGCGGGGCGCAGGGCGGCCAGCACGTCCGGGTCGGCGGCGGCGGCGAACGCCTTCTCGGCGTCGGCCACGGCCGCGGCCAGGGCGTCCGGGTCGAGCAGGGCGACCTGCTTCGGGTCGTACGGATCGTTGCGGTAGCTCATGGCGTACGGGCACTCCCTCACGGCGGCGCCGGCCCTCGCGGGCGGCTAGGCGAGTCTACGGACGCGCGGCTTCGCCGCAGCCCGCCGGTGGGAGTTCCGCAGGAGGAAGGGTCAGGCCCGCCGCCCGCCGACACCGGCGGGCTGGCTAAACGAACGCCGTGGCGCGTTCATCACGTGGACGACTCCCCTGCTGTGTGTGCCGCGCGACCGGCTGGCGGTCGACGCAGTGCTCTCGCTGAAGCGTACAGGCAGACGGCCGCGGCCGCAGCCAGGTTCAGGCTCTCGGCGCGCCCGTGCAGCGGCACCCGGACCCGGGCGTCGGCCGCGGCGGTCAGCTCCGCGGGCAGCCCGTGCGCCTCCGAGCCGAAGAGCCAGCCGGTGGGGGTGGCGAGCCGGCCGGCGTCGGCCAGCTCGTCGAGGTCGCTGTCGCCGTACCCGGTGGTGGCAAAGACGGACAGCCCGGCGGCCCGCAGTTCCCCGACCGCCGCGAGGGGGTCGGGCGCGCGGACCACGTCGACGTGGAAGAGGCTGCCGGCGGAGGCCCGCACGCACTTGCCGTTGTACGGGTCGACCGCGTCGCCGGCGAAGACCACCGCGCCCGCGCCGGCCGCGTCGGCGGTGCGCAGCACGGTGCCGGCGTTGCCCGGGTCGCGGATCTCGGCGAGCACCGCGACCAGCCGCGGCCCGCGGGCGAGGGCGTCCGCCAGCGGCACGTCGAGGTGCCGGCAGACGGCGACCAGGCCCTGCGGGGCGACGGTCTCGGCGAGCGCGGCCACGGCCTCGTCGGTCACCTCGGAGACGGGGATGTCGGCCCGGGCGGCCTGCGCCGCCAGGTCGCCGTACCGGTCCAGGGCGGCCGGGGTGCCGAACAGCTCGACGACCGTGCCGGCCCGGCCCAGGGCCTCGCGGACGGCCTGCGGCCCCTCGGCCAGGAACCGGCCGGTGGTCTCGCGGTCCCGGCGGCGCTGGAGCCGGCGGGCGGCGACGATCCTGGGGGTACGCGGGGTGAACGGGCCGGAGACAGCGTCGAGGCGCCTCCCGCGCGATGGTGAATGCATGGGAGACGCCTCGATCTGCTGGTACGGGTGGATCAGGCGGCCTGGGCCGCGGCGCCACCGGTGCCCTCGGCCGCCACGGCGGCGCGGGCCAGCTCGACGATCGCGGCGAACGCCGCGGCGTCGTTGACGGCCAGGTCGGCCAGGATCTTGCGGTCGACCTCGATGCCGGCCAGGCGCAGGCCCTGGATCAGCCGGTTGTAGGTCAGGCCGTTGGCCCGGGCGCCGGCGTTGATCCGCTGGATCCAGAGCTGCCGGAAGTCGCCCTTGCGGTCGCGACGGTCCCGGTAGGAGTACTGCATCGAGTGCAGCACCTGCTCCTTGGCCTTGCGGTAGAGCCGGGAGCGCTGACCGCGGTAGCCGCTCGCGGTCTCCAGCAGGGTACGACGCTTCTTCTGGGCGTTCACAGCCCGCTTGACGCGTGCCATCTCAACTCCTTCTTCGGTTCAGGTGGCGCGCGTCAGCGGCCGAGCAGCTTCTTGATTCGCTTGGTGTCGGCCTTGGCCAGCTCGACGGTGCCGGTCAGCCGGCGGGTCTGGGTGGAGGCCTTCTTCTCCAGGTTGTGGCGGAGGCCGGCCTGCTGGGCAACGATCTTGCCCTTGCCGGTCACCTTGACCCGCTTGCCCATACCCGTGTGGCTCTTCATCTTCGGCATGTGGAACGTCTCTCCCCTGTTACTGGCCGCTGGTCTCAGCGGTCGTGCCGGTCTCACCGGCTGCTGCGGTCTCGCCGGCCTCCGGGGCGCCTTCGGCGGCCCGTTCCCGGGGTCCGCCCCGGGTGGCCGTCGCGGCGACCGCGGCGGCCTTGGTGGCGCGGTGCGGCGCGAGCACCATGATCATGTTGCGGCCGTCCTGCTTCGGCGCGGCCTCGACGTACCCCAGCTCCGAGATCTCGGACTCGAGCCGACGCAGGAGCCGGTAACCCAGCTCCGGGCGGCTCTGCTCGCGACCGCGGAACATGATCGTCACCTTGACCTTGTCGCCGGCCTTGAGGAACCGCACCACGTGACCCTTCTTGGTCTCGTAGTCGTGCGGATCGATCTTCGGCCGGAGCTTCATCTCCTTGATGACGGTCTGCTGCTGGTTACGCCGCGCTTCGCGCGCCTTCAGTGCGCTCTCGTACTTGAACTTGCCGAAGTCCATGAGCTTGCACACCGGCGGGCGCGCCATCGGCGCAACCTCGACCAGGTCCAGGTCGACGTCCGCGGCCAGCTGAAGGGCGCGCTCCAGCGGGACGATGCCCACCTGCTCACCTTCAGGGCCGACCAGTCGGACCTCACGTGCCCGGATCTGCTCGTTCACGCGTGGTTCGACGCTGATGGGGCCTCCTCGAGTCGAGTCTCCTACGGTGCCGACTCCGCGGGCTCCCGGGCGGGAGCCGACCCGGAAAGCAGAAGGCCCCGGCGCATGCCAGGGCCCGCTCGACCGGTCGGCACGATCACATGATCGCGCATCCGGAGCCGGGACGTGCCCGGAACCGGAGGACCGGACCCGGCCACCTACAGGGGCGACTCGGGTGGGAGCAGGCGCTCCGCTTCAGGACCACCCGCACGTCAGAGACGGGGGCAGTCTGGTCGACTCCGCAACACTACACCCCCACCCCACCCCTCCCCAAACCGGGCTCCGCACGCCCGCGGGGCCGGCCCCAGCGGCCGGACGCACCCCCGTCGGCCACCGTTCCCGGGAGGGGTGCGATCAGTGGGAGGCGGCCTCGCCCGCGAGGGCGGCCAGGTGGGCCTGGTGCAGGCGGCGCAGGGCGCGGACACCCTCCACCGCATGCTCCTTGTCGGCGGCCTGCAGAGCCACCATCGGCAGCAGGTCGTCGTCGTGCAGCTCCAGGCTGGCCCAGGGGGCGCCCCGGTCGAACCGGACACCCCGGACGACCTCCCACGGCAGCTCGTACGAGCCGATCACGTTGCGGACCCGCACGCCCTTGGCGTCGGCCACCACCCGGGGCCGGGTGAAGAGCAGGATGCCGAGGGCGCCGAAGACGCCCAGCCCGATCATGGCGAGCTGGTCGCCCCGCTGGAACGTGCCGTAGCCGTCGCCGGTGGACCCGGTCAGCGAGGTCGCCACCAGGCTGAACACCACCACCAGCGTGACGGCCGACACCCAGCAGACCAGCCGGATCCGGCGCGGCCGCACGGTCACCACGGAATCGCTCACCCGACCAGTCTGCCATCCGGAGCAGGCTCGTCTTCCGGCGCCACACGGACCGGCGCGCGCCGCCGGACCCCGGCCACCAGCACCGCCACGCCGGTGAGCGCCGCACCGGCCAGCACCGGCAGCCGGACCCCGGCTCCGCCGGGCAGCGCGACGTCCAGCAGCAGGGCACCGCCGAGCTGCCCGGCCACCAGGGCCAGGCCGGTGCGCAGCACCCCGGCGGCCCGGACGCCGACCAGCAGGGCGAGCACGATGCCGACGCCGAACAGGCCGCCGACATAGAGCCACCACTGGGCGGGCCAGGTGGGGCGGGTGGCCAGCACGCCGGCCAGCGCCGCCACCCCGGCGATCGCCGAGGTGCTGACCGCGAAGTTCACCGCCAGCCCGGCGGCCGGGCCGACGGCCGCGGCGACCCGCCCGTTGAGCGCGGACTGGAGGGCCACCGCCAGGCCGCCGACGACCGAGAGCAGCACCAGCCCGACCGCCAGGTCGCCGACCGGCTGGCCGAGCTGGGCGAGGGCCACCGCGGCGATCCCCAGCAGCGCCCCGACGACCCGGGGCCCGGTCAGCGACAGCCGGCCCGTCGCGGCCAGCCCGACCCGGTCCACGGCCAGCCCGCCGAGGCTGCCCCCGGCCACCTGGGCGATGGTGAAGACCGCCACCCCGAGCGCCGGCACGACGAACGGGCCGATCACCACGATCGCCGCCCCGCCCAGCCCGCCCAGGTACGCCCACCAGGGCAGGCCGGAACCGCGCAGCGCGGCCAGCCCGGCGCGCATCGACGGAAGCGCGACCAGCCCGAGCAGCACCAGCAGGCTGCCGCCGAGATTGTTGACCACCGCCCCGAGCACCGGGTCGCCGGCCCGCTCCCCCAGCTCGGCGTTGACCACGCCCTGCGCGGCCGAGCCCAACCCGCCGACCACGACCACGGCCAGGGCGGCCGGCGCCGGCAGCGGCCTCACAGCCGGCAGGCGTGGATGTTGGTGACCAGGATGGCCCGGGCGCCCAGCTCGTAGAGCTCGTCCATGATCCGGTGCGCGTCGTCCCGCAGGACCATCGCCTGCACCGCGACCCAGCCCTCCCGGTGCAGCGGGGAGACCGTCGGCGACTCGATGCCGGGGGTGAGCGAGCTGGCCCGGTCCAGCAGGCCGGCCGGCACGTCGTAGGCGAGCATCACGTAGCGGCGGGCGACCAGCACGCCGTGCAGCCGGCGCAGCAACTGCTCGGACTGGGCGCAGCCGGCCGCGCCGGCCCGGCGGACCAGCACCGCCGAGGAGCGCAGCAGCGGCTCGCCGAAGACCACCAGGCCGGCCTGGCGCAGCGTGGCGCCGGTCTCCACCACGTCGGCGACCACGTCCGCGACGCCGAGGCGGATCGCGTTCTCCACCGCGCCGTCCAGCCGGATCACCTCGGCCTTGACGCCCAGCTCGGCCAGGTGCCGCTCGACCAGGCCCGGGTACGCGGTGGCGATCCGGCGCCCGCCGAGCTCCTGCACCGAGTCGACGTCGTCGGGGCGGGCGGCGAAGCGGAAGGTGGCCCGGCCGAAGTTCAGGTCGACGACCTCCTCGGCCGGCGCGCCGGAATCGACCAGCAGGTCGCGGCCGGTGATGCCGACGTCGAGATCACCCGAGCCGACATAGGTGGCGATGTCCTTGGGGCGGAGGTAGAAGAACTCGATGTCGTTGGGCTCGTCCCGGCAGACCAGGTCCTTCGGGTCGGTGCGCTGGCGGTAGCCCGCCTCGCGCAGCATCTGGGCGGCCGACTCGGCCAGCGCCCCCTTGTTGGGTACGGCGACACGCAGCATGGGTGGAGTGCTCCTTCGGTCGATCAGGTGATCAGCGGGCGGCGGCACTCACAAATGTCGATAGACGTCCTTCAGCTCGAGACCGGTGGCCAGCATCAGCACCTGGGCCTGGTAGAGCAGCTGCGAGATCTCCTCGGCGGCCCGTTCCGGACCCTCGTGCTCGGCGGCCATCCACGACTCGGCCGCCTCCTCGACCACCTTCTTGCCGATGAAGTGCACCCCCTTCTCGAGCGCGGCGACCGTGCCCGAGCCCGGGGTGCCGGCGGCGGCCTTGGCCTGCAGCTCGGCGAACAACTCCTCGAACGTCTTCACGGGATGCGATTCTTCCAGCCGCCCCGGGTGACGATGCGCCCCGGGGCCGACCCGTCACCATCCCCGGGCCACCAAGGCGTCGAGGTGCCCGTGACGGCCGGATCCCGCGGCGGTACGGGCGGAACCCGACGTACCGTGAGATCGTGCCGACGAGAGACGTGATCACCAGCGCCGACCTCGACGAGCTTCGCCGCTCGGCGCTCCGGACGGCCGATCCGCTCGGCGTCGCCGCCGACCTGGCCGACGCGGTGGCGCAGGGCCGGCTGGCGGAGCCGGCGGACGCCGGGGACGCGCTGACCCTGGCCGCGGAGATCGCCGAGATCCGCGGGCGGCTCGACGCCGCGCTGCGGTACGCGGACCGGGCGTTGGCGGCGTACCCGTCGGTCGAGGATGCCCCGGCCGGCTTCGCCCGGGCGCTGCGCGCCCGGATCCTGTTCCGGGCCGGCGGCCGGCAGGACGAGGCAATGGCGGAACTCGCCGCGGTGCGCCAGCTCCTGATCGAACAGCCCGAGGCCCCGGCGTACGTCAGCGCGGCCCTGGACGCCGGCGGTCAATCGGCGATCGCCGAGGAGTGGCTGAGTGAGGCGGTCGACACCGTGCTGGGCCGGCGCGCCACCGCGCCCGGCGCACCCGCGGAGGCCGTACCCGCCGCCGAGGCGGCGGTGGAGGTCGGCCCTCCGGAGGCGCCCGGCGTGCTCTTCTTCCTGCTGCAACAGCGGCACCGGGTACGCCGGGACCTGAACCTGCCGCATGATCGGCAGGACGATCTGGCGGACCGGCTGGAGGTCCAGCTCGTCCGCCGGGCGGAGCAGCGCCAGGGCGCGGAGCCCGACCTGCTCTTCTGGCCCCGGGCCGAGCTCGACCGCCTGCTCGCCGAGCACGCCGAGCTGACCGAGGCGTACGGGCCGGACTGGGACGCGCACCGCGGCCGGCTGGAACGGCACCTCGTCGAGGAGGCCAACACCGGCCGGACCGGACTGACCATGGTCAGCGCATCGGTGGACGGGCTCACCGGCTGGGCCAGCCGGCACAACGGGGATCCGACGGATCCGGAGATCCGCACCCGCTACGCGCGGGAGCTGGCAACCCGCCCCGGCGCCCAGATTTCCTGGCCGCCGGAGCGCAACGACGCCTGCTGGTGCGGCTCCGGCCTCAAGTACAAGAAGTGCTGCCTGCCGCGCTCCCGTGGCTGACCGCCGCAGCGTGGATCAGGCGAAGCCGACCCGGCGGCCGTTGATCGCGTCAAGGCCGCGGATGGCCAGGGCGGCGTCCAGGGCCGCGACGGTCGCCGCCCAGCCCTTGTCCTCCGCCGAGCCGGGCAGCCCGGCCCGGTCCCGGGCCTGCTCGATGGTCTCCACGGTGAGCACCCCGTGCGCCACCGGCTTGCCCTCGTCCAGCGCCACCCGGGTCAGCCCCTCCGTCACCGACTGGCAGACGTAGTCGAAGTGCGCGGTCGCCCCCCGGACCACCACGCCCAGGGCGACCACCACGTCGTACCGGCGGGCCATCGCCTGGGCCACCACCGGCAGCTCGACCGAGCCGGCCACCCGGGCCACCACGGACGCCGCCCCGCACGCCTCGGCGGCGGCCACCGCCCGGTCGACCATGTGGTCGGTGAGGTCGCCGTGCCAGCGCGCCGCCACGATGCCGACGGTCAGCCCGGCGGCGTCCACCGCGGTGACACCCGGTTCCCCGAAACCCGCCATGCCTATGCTCCGATCTCGTCGCCGGCGACCGGGCGGCCCATCGGCGCCTCGGTCACCTCGTCCAGGCCCTCCAGGAGGTGGCCCATCCGGTCTCGCTTGGTGCGCAGGTAGCGCACGTTCTCCGGGTTCGACCGGATGGGCAGCCCCTCGCGGCCGCTCACCGTGAGGCCGTACCCCTCCAGGCCGGCCCGCTTGGCCGGGTTGTTGGTCAGCAGCCGCATCGAGCGGACGCCGAGGTCGTAGAGGATCTGCGCGCCGGTGCCGTAGTCGCGGGCGTCGGCGGGCAGGCCCAGGTCGAGGTTCGCGTCCACGGTGTCCCGGCCCTGGTCCTGAAGCTGGTACGCCTGCAGCTTGTGCAGCAGGCCGATGCCGCGCCCCTCGTGCCCGCGCACGTAGAGCACCACCCCGCGCCCCTCCCGGGCCACCCGGGCCAGGGCGGCCTGCAACTGCGGGCCGCAGTCGCAGCGCAGCGAGCCGAAGACGTCCCCGGTGAGGCACTCGGAGTGCACCCGGACCAGCACGTCCTGCCCGTCGCCGAGGTCGCCCATGACCAGCGCCACATGCTCGGCGCTGTCGAAGTCGCTGCGGTAGCCGAGCGCCCGGAACACCCCGTACGGGGTGGGCATCCGCGCCTCGGCGACCTGCTCCACCTGCTTCTCGGTCCGCCGCCGGTAGGCGATCAGGTCGGCGATGGTGATCAGGGTCAGGCCGTGCTCGGCGCAGAACTTCTCCAGGTCGGGCACGCGCATCATGGTGCCGTCGTCGTTGACCAGCTCGCAGAGCACGCCGGCGGGGCGCAGCCCGGCCGCCCGGGTCAGGTCGACGGCCGCCTCGGTGTGCCCGGGCCGGCGCAGCACCCCGCCCTCGCGGGCGCGCAGCGGCACCACGTGCCCGGGGCGGGCCAGGTCGGTCGGGTCGGTGGTCGAGTCGGCGAGCAGCCGGATGGTGTGCGACCGGTCGGCGGCCGAGATGCCGGTGCTGATCCCCTCCCGGGCGTCCACGGTCACCGTGTAGGCGGTGCCGCGCCGGTCCTGGTTGGTGTGGTGCATGGGCGGCAGGTCCAGCCGGTCGCACTCGCTCTCGGTGAGCGGCACGCAGATGTAGCCGGAGGTGTAGCGGACCATGAACGCGACCAGCTCCGGGGTGGCCAGCTCGGCCGCGAAGATCAGATCGCCCTCGTTCTCCCGGTCCGCGTCGTCGACCACGACGACGGGCCGGCCGGCGGCGATGTCCGCCACCGCCTGCTCGATGCTGCCAAATCTGGTGCTCATGCCACTGCCTCCGAGTACGTCGGCGGAATCGGGGTGCGGGCGGGCGGGGAGGTCCGGGAGGTGCGCCACCAGGCGTACAGGCCGGCGGCGCAGAACCCGCCGTAGACCAGGTACATCGCGGCCGACGGGTAGAAGCCGCCCTGCAGCAGCAGCGGCACGCCGACCGCGTCCACCGCGATCCAGATCAGCCAGAACTCCACCCAGCCACGGGCCATGCCGTACGTGGCGAGCAGGCTGCCGACCAGGATCCAGGCGTCGGGCAGCGGGCCCCAGGAGCCGAGCGCGGCCAGCACCGGGTACGCGGCGGCGGTGCCGACCGCGGCGGCGGCGAGCAGGCCGAGCCGCTCCCGCCAGGTGGCCCAGCGCGGGGTGACGGCCGGCTGTTCCCCGCCGCCGGAGCGGCGGTTGCGCGACCAGCGCCACCAGCCGTAGACGCTGACCGCGAAGAAGAAGACCTGCCGGCCGGCCTGGCCGTAGAGGTCGTGCGCCTGCGGGGTGGCGAAGACGCCGCCGAGGAAGACGGTGAACAGCAGCGCGTTGCCGATCATGCCGACCGGCCAGGCCCAGACCAGCCGGCGCAGCCCGAGCAGCGCGGAGGCGAGGCCGAAGACGTTGCCGACGATCTCCCGGACCAGCACCGGCGAGCCGGCGACCTGGACCTGGGCGTCGAGCAGCCAGCCGAGCGGGCCCATCACCGCTCACCTCCCGCCGGCCGGTCGCCGAGCAGCCGCTCGACGTACTTGGCCAGCACGTCCACCTCGAGGTTGACCGGGTCGCCGACGTCCTTGGCGCCGAGGGAGGTGAGCTTCAGGGTGGTCGGGATCAGCCCGACCGTGAACCAGTCGTCGCCCACCTCGGCGACGGTCAGCGAGACGCCGTCGACGGTGATCGAGCCCTTCTCCACCACGTAGCGGGACAGCGCGGCGGGGAGCCGGAAGCGGACCGTCTCCCACTGTGCGGCCGGCTCCCGGGAGATGATCTCGCCGACCCCGTCGACGTGCCCCTGCACCAGGTGCCCGCCGAGGCGGCTGCCCAGCGCGGCGGCCCGCTCCAGGTTGACCGGGTCGCCCGGGCGCAGCGCGCCGAGCGCGGAGCGGCGCAGGGTCTCCCCCATCACGTCGGCGGTGAACACTCCGCCGTCGACGTCGACCACGGTCAGACAGACCCCGTTGACGGCGATGGAGTCGCCGTGCCGGGCGTCCGAGGTGACCAGCGGGCCGCGGATCGCGACCAGCGCGGAGTCGCCCCCGGTCTCGATGGTCCGGACGATCTCGCCCAGCTCCTCGACGATGCCGGTGAACATTCAGGCCTCCCTCTTCCGGGGCAGCGCGGTGATCCGCAGGTCGGGGCCGACCTGCGTAACGTCGGTGATCTCCAGGTCGATGGCGTCGGCGATGGTCGTCACGCCGGCGTCGAGCAGCGCGGTCGGGCCGGCGCCGAGCAGCTTCGGCGCGACGTACCCGACGATCTTGTCGACCAGGCCGGCGGCGAGGAACGCGCCGGCCAGCCGGGGGCCGCCCTCCAGCAGGGCCGCCCGGACGCCGCGGTGGTGCAGCTCGGCGAGCAGCGCCGGCAGGTCGACCCGGCCGTCCGGCCCGGCCCCGACCTCCGCGGCGGTGGCGACCCAGGTCCGGGCGGCGCCGTCGCGGACCCGGGCGGCGGCCGGGGTACGCCCCGAGCTGTCCACCACCACGCGCAGCGGCTGCCGGATGGCCAGGGTGCCGTCGCGCAGGTTGCGGGCGGTGAGCCGGGGGTCGTCGGCAAGCACGGTGCCCACCCCGGCGAGCACCGCGTCGACGGTGCCGCGCAGGGCGTGCACGTCGATCCGGGCCGCCTCGGAGGTGATCCACATGCTGGTGCCGTCGGCGGCGGCGGAGCGCCCGTCGAGGGTGGCGGCGTACTTCCAGATCACGTACGGCCAGCCGCGGCGCATCGAGGTGAGCCAGGCGATGTTGCCGGCCTCGGCCTCCTCGGCGCGTACCCCCATCTCGACCTCGACCCCGGCGGCGCGCAAAGTGGCCGCGCCGCCCGAGGCGACCGGGTTGGGGTCGCCGACGGCCACCACCACCCGGGCGACGCCGGCCGCGATGAGCGCGTGGCTGCAGGGGCCGGTGCGGCCGGTGTGGTCGCAGGGCTCCAGGGTGACCACCGCGGTGCCGCCGCGCGCCCGCGTGCCGGCCTGGGCGAGGGCGACGATCTCGGCGTGCGGGCCCCCCGCGTAGGCGTGGAAACCCTCCCCGACGAGCTCGCCGGTCGGGTCGAGCAGGACGCAGCCGACCACCGGGTTGGGGCTGGTGGTGCCGAGACCGCGAGCGGCCAGCGTGATCGCGCGACGCATCGCGTCGTCGATGGAGACGCTCGCCATCGCCTTCCCCTGCCCTCTCACTCGCCGGTCGCGCGCGGGCGGGGCTGGGAGGTGGCGGCACGGATGCCGCGGACGAGCGGCGGCGGAGATCCGGGGACGGCACGGCCGACCCCGGGAAGCCCACGCGGCGGCTGAGGGTGTCAGCGGCCGGCAGGGGCCTCCCCGTCCCGCGCGCTGTCTCCCATCCGGACTGTCTGGGGGCGGACGAGCCGCACCCCAACCGTCGGCCCCGGATTCTCACCAGGTCCACCGTCCGGCCGAAGCCGTCCGGGTCGCGGGCTTACCACGGTCGGACCGTGGATCACCGCCGGTTCGGAATTTCACCGAGCCCCGCCAGCGCGTGGTGGGTACACGGGAAGTCTTACACGCCCGGCGGGGGGTCGTGCCACAGAGGCGAGCTACCTCACAGCGACGACCGGATCGTCACGTCACGCCCCGGCGCCGGTCGACCGCGACGTATGACCCGGGTTGGCTCTTGGCGACCGTCTTCATCTCGGAGGCCACCGCGATCGCCTCGAGCGGGTCGGTGAAGCGCTTCCCCGGGTCGGAGAGGGAGACGCCGATGGAGAGGGTGACCAGGGCGGCCCGGCGGATGTTGCCCCGCCGGTCCTTCAGTTCGACGAAGCCGCGCTCCCGGTCGGTGGGGTCGTAGAGGGCGTCGGCGGCCTTCTCGAAGTCCACCACGGCCCGGCTGGTGAGCGGCCGGATCTGGCCGGGCGTGCAGACGATGACGAAGTCGTCGCCGCCGACGTGGCCGAGGAAGGCCGGCGGCAGCCCGAGCGAGACCACCGCCCGGTGCAGGCTGCGGGCCAGGGCGGAGATGAACTCGTCGCCGCGGACGAACCCGTATCGGTCGTTGACGCTCTTGAACCGGTCGATGTCGATGTAGCCGACCGCGTAGTCCGCGCCGTTGCGTACCCGGTCGCTGATCTCCCGGCGGATCCGGCTGTTGCCGGGCAGCCCGGTCAGCGGGGAGACCTCCCGGAACTCCTTGTTGCGGCGCAGCGTGGAGCTGACCCGGGCGATAAGCTCGGCGGTGTCGAAGGGCTTGACCAGGTAGTCGTCGGCGCCGGCGCTGAGCCCGTTGACCTTGTCCACCGTCATGCCCTTGGCGGTCAGCATGATCACCGGCAGGGCCGAGGTCATCGGGTCGGCACGCAGCCGGCGGGTCAGCTCCAGGCCGTCGATGCGGGGCATCATCAGGTCCACCACGGCCAGGTCCGGCCGCTGCCGCTCGATGACCTCCAGGGCCTCCTGGCCGTCGCCGGCGTGCAGCACCTCGAAGCCGTGCAGGCGCAGGTTGAACTCGACGAAGCGGGCGATGTCCGCGTCGTCGTCGACGACGAGGATGACGTCGGGTCGCTCGCCGGCCGGGTCCACGTCAGGCCCCGGTCATCGCGCGTTCCGCCTGGCCGCGCAGCCGGCGTACCGCCTCGGCCGGGTCGTCGGCGCCGTAGACCGCGGTGCCGGCGACGAAGGCGTCGGCGCCCGCCGCGGCGGCCTGCTCGATGCTGTCCGCGGCGATCCCGCCGTCGACCTCGATGCGCAGCTCCAGGTGGCCGGCGGCGACGTGACGCCGGGCGGTGCGCACCTTGTCCAGCAGCTGCGGGATGAACCGCTGCCCGCCGAAGCCGGCCTTGATCGTCATGATCAGCAACGTGTCGAAGCTGGGCAGCAGCTCCAGGTAGGGCTCGATCGGGGTGTCCCGGTCGATGGCCAGCCCCGCCTTCGCGCCCGCCGAGCGCAGGTCCTTGGCCAGCGCCACCGGGTCGTCGCACGCCTCGGCGTGGAAGGTGACGTTGTAGGCGCCGGCGTCGGCGTAGCCGGGGGCCCAGCGCCGCGGGTCCTCGATCATGAGGTGCACGTCGAAGGGCAGCTCGGTCGCCGCGCGCAGGCTCTGCACCACCGGGAGCCCGATGGTCAGGTTCGGCACGAAGTGGTTGTCCATGACGTCGACGTGCAACCAGTCGGCGGCGTGCTCCACGGCGCGGACCTCGTCGGCGAGGCGGGCGAAATCGGCGGCCAGGATGCTGGGCGCGATGATCGGCGGCGGTACGGTCACCGGGCCAGTGTACGAACGCGGCCACCGACCGTTCACGGCACGGCACCGGCGGGGACTCCCTGTGATCCAGACGTGACCGCTGGTGCAGAATTGGCCCGTCCGGAGGAGGATTCCGGAACGGGAAGCCATGCTTCACTGGCCGATCGACCGAAAGACGGCGACACTCCAACAGGGACTGTCACGGTTGCCGCACGCCAGGTGGCGGAGAACGCCGCGGGGACCGTGGCGACCGGCTGTCAGCTCCCGGAAAGGGCGGACGATGCGACGGTGGCTCCTGGCGCTGGCGCTGGCCGGCACGGCGACGGTGGTCCTGGGCGGCTGTGTCGCGCCGCACCGGGCCGACGGCGACCTGACCGACGACTGGCCCGCGCTCCCGGCGCCCCGAATGTTCGTCCCCGCCACGGACGCCTGCCTGCCCCGCATCACCGCCGTCGTGCAGGCCGCCACGTACGAGACGGTCGACTGCGCGCGCAGCCATCTCGCCGAGGTGGTGCACGTCGGCGCCTTCACCGGAGCGGCCGCCGCCGGCGCCCGGCCGAAACCGGGCTCCCCGGCGCTGCGGGTCGCCCGGGCCGAGTGCGACCAGCGGGCCCGGGAGGTGATCGGCGGGGACTGGCACGCCGCCCGGCTCACCATGAACATCGCGCTGCCCACGACGGCCGCGTGGCTGGCCGGGGCGCGCTGGTACCGCTGCGACCTCGCCGAGACCGACAGCATCGACAACACCCGGCCGGTGAACCGCGTCGGCAGCCTGCGCGGCGCGCTGGTCGGCGACAACCAGTTGGCGCACCGCTGCTTCGACCCGAAGCTGATCGGCGAGAACCTCAACTACATGGCCCCGGTGCTCTGCACCGAGGCACACCGCGCCGAGTTCGTCGGCGTCTACGAGGAGCGCGACATGAGCTGGGCGGACTTCCTGCGCGCCGCCCCGGCCGTGCACCGCCGCTGCATGGCGCTCATCGCCGCCTTCGCCGAGGTGCCGAACAACGCCGACCTGCCGTACCGGGCCGGCTCGATCTTCTACCCGCCGTCGCAGCGGGAATGGGAGGAGGGCGATCGGGGGGTGCGCTGTTTCCTGTGGAGCGACGACCGGAAGCTGACCCGGTCGATGCGCGGGGCCGGCCCGGAGGGACTACCCGTCAGCTGAGCCCCGGTGCCGTATGCTGCACCGCCGTGGCGGTCGACCGTTCCGGTCGCGGCGGGGCGTCGGACGCGCCGCGCCGAAATGGTCGAAGTCGGCACTCGGCGCCGGTCGGCGCGACCACGACGACGGGGAGGTCGGTGCGATGCGGCGATGGTGGACGGCGGCCGCCGTGGGCGCGGCGGCGACGCTGGCGCTCGCCGGGTGCGGCGCGCCGGCCGGGGTGGACCGGGACCTGGCCGACGACTGGCCCGCCCTGCCACGGGCGGTGGCGTTCGTGCCGGAGGCCGGGACCTGCCACGTCACGGTCCAGGACGTCGGCTACCTGAGCGGCTACAACCCGGTCGCCTGCACCACCTTGCACCGCGCCGAGACGCTGCACGTGGGCACCCTGACCGGCTCGGACGCCGACCGGAGCGCGCCCCCGCGCGCCGGGTCCAGCGGGATGCGCACCGCCCGCGCCGAGTGCGACACGCAGGTCAGCAAGACCGTCGGGGCGGACTGGCGCGGCGGCCGCCTGGTGGTTTCCGTCGTTTTCCCCTCCGCGCCGGCCTGGACCGGCGGGGCGCGCTGGTTCCGCTGCGACGCCTCCGAGGTGAACAGCCTCGACGACGGCAGCGTCGTCCCGCGCGCCGCCACCCTGCGGGGGGCGCTCGCCGCGGGCTCCCCGCTGGCCTTCGGTTGCTTCAACCCGAAGCTGGTCAAGGACGACATCGAGGAGATGCGACCGGTCTCCTGCACCGCGAAGCACCACGCCGAGTTCGTCGGGGTCTACCAGTTCCCGGACATCTCCTACGCCGAGTTCGAGCGCACCTCGCTGCGGGCGCACAAGGCCTGCCGGGGGCTGGCCGCGAAGTACGTGAAGGTGCCGAACGACAGCGACCTGCAGTACCGGGCCGGCACGATCATCTACCACCCCCTCGAGGAGGAGTGGAAGGACGGCGAGCGCGGCGTGCAGTGCTTCCTCTGGGTGTCGGACCGGACGCTGACCCGCTCCCTCAAGGGCGCCGGCAGCAAGGGACTGCCGGTCCGGTGAGCGGGGCGGGTCCGCCGCCCGCCCCGCAATGGCGCACCGGCTAGCCGACCTGCAACGTCACGTCGTCGACGACGAAGCTGGTCTGCAGCGACGCGTCCTCCACGCCGGTCCACTTCAGCGTCACCGTCTGCCCCGCGTAAGCGGCCAGGTTGAACGTGCGCGGCAGGTAGCCGGAGGCGGCGTTGAGGTTCGAGTACGTCGCCAGCGTGGTGCTGCCGACCTGCACGGTCAGCCGGTCGTACGCCGTCGACGTGGTCGTCTCCGACGTGTCGATGTGCAGCCAGAACGCCAGGGTGTAGCTGGCGCACCCGGCCGGGATGTTCACCGACTGCGACAGCGTGTCGGTGTGGCTGCTGCCGTACCCGTCCAGCCACGCCTTGTAGGACCCGGTCCGGGCCGGCTGGCTCGACGAGCTGGTGATCACACCGGCGGTCGCCGTCCACGGCGCCGTCCCCGACTCGAAGCTGCCGTTGCCGATGAGCTGCCCGCCGGTGCAGCCGCCGGTGCCGGTCACGGTGAGGGTGTAGCTGGCGGTGCGGGTGACCGACCCGGTGCCGGTGACCGTGATGGTCCAGGTGCCGGTGGTGGCGGTCGAGGAGGCGCTGACGGTCATGGTCGCCGAGCCGCCCGAGGTCACCGAGGACGGGCTGAACGACACGCTCACCCCGCTCGGCGCGCCGGATGCGGAGAGGCTGACCGGCTGGGCGCTGCCGCTGGTGGTGGCGGTGCTGACGGTCTCCGTGGTGGAGCCGCCCCGGGCCACGGTGCCGGAGGTGGGGCTCACCGAGACGGAGAAGTCGTTGGTCGGGGTGCCGCCGACCGCGAGCTGCCAGATCGTGTACGCGACGCCGTCGGCGCTGCGGTTGAGGATGGTCGCGTTGATGTTGCTGGTGGTGTCGCAGGCCCGGTGGTAGCAGGAGTCGTACGCGGCGCCGGCGGTGCCGCCCCACTTGCTGGCCTGGGCGGACGTCTTGGTGTAGCTGGCCCCCGCCGCGTACCCGGAGGTCTGGATGCCGGCGTTGGCGAAGGAGTAGTCGTCGGAGCGCCCCTGCCCCTCGGTGTTCTCCTCCGGCTGCAGGCCGAACGAGTCCCAGTACGCCTTCAGCGGCGCGGCCGTGGTCGAGCTGACCCGGTTGATGAAGTACCCGCCGTTGGGCGAGCCGACCATGTCGAAGTTGTAGTACGCCTTGATGTACCCCTTCTGGGTGGCGCTGAGCTGGTTGACGTAGAACTTCGAGCCCTGCAGCCCCTGCTCCTCGCCGTTCCACCAGGCGAACCGGACCCGCTTGGTCATGGACGGGTTCTGACTCGCCAGCACCAGCGCGTTCTCCAGCAGGGTGGCGGAGCCGGAGCCGTTGTCGTTGATGCCCGGGCCGGCGGAGACGCTGTCCAGGTGTGCGCCGAACATGATCACCTGGTCGGCGGGGCCCTGCGGCCACTCGGCGATCAGGTTGCTGCCGGGATAGGTGCAGGTGGCGCAGGTCTGCTCGGTGACCGTGTAGCCGGCGGCCTGGAGCTTGGACTTCACGTAGGCCACCGAGGCGGTGTAGCCGGCCGAGCCGGCCCGCCGGGTCCCGCCGTTGTTGGTGGCGATGGTGTTGAGCTGGGTCAGGTGGGCCTGGACGTTGGCCACCGAGATGTCCGGTGCGGCCAGGGCGGGGGCCGCCGGTGCGGAGGCGGCGGAGGCGGCGGTGCCGGTCAGGGCCGCCGCCAGGGTGGCGACGAGGGCGAGCGCGGGGCCCGCGGTCGGGGTGCTGCGTCTCATGGAGACTCCTCGTGGGGTCGGCGGGACGGACGGGCGGGGTGGGCTTGCCCGAGCCGATGATCGGCACAGTTACATGTATCGATATAAGAGTCAACGGGGGTGTCACATCCCGCGTGAACTCTCCTTCCCGCCGCCCGATCCGCACCCACAACCCGACGCCACGCCTGTTGACCAAGGAGTTTGCGTCGCGGAGACGTGGCGTCCCGACGCAAACTCCTTGGTCAAGGTGGCAGGAGTCCGGCGTGCGGCAGGCGGGGCCTGGCCGGTGGTGCGGGGGCGTCAGCCCTTGCGCAGCACCGCCAGGAACATCGCGTCGGTGCCGTGCCGGTGCGGCCAGAGCTGCGCCGTCGGCCCGTCCCCCAGCCCCGGCATGCCGGCCGGCAGCAGCGGCCGGGCGTCGACGAAGTCCACCGGGAACCCGCAGCGGCGGGACGCCTCGGTCACCGTCACGTGCGTCTCCACCGTGTGCGGCGAGCAGGTCACGTACGCGACCAGGCCGCCCGGCCGCGCCGCGCGCAGTGCCGCGGTGAGCAGTTCCCGCTGCAGCCGGGTCAGCGGCGGCAGGTCCGCCGGCTGGCGGCGCCAGCGGGACTCCGGGCGGCGCCGCAGCGAGCCGAGGCCGGTGCACGGCGCGTCGACCAGCACCCGGTCGAAGTGCCCCTCCGGCAGCTTCGGGTCGGCGCCGACCGTCCGCCCGTCGGTGTTCAGCACGGTCACCGGAAGGTCCCGGGTGGCCTGGGCGACCAGCCGGGCCCGGTGCTCGGCCACCTCGACGGCGGTGAGCCGGGCACCGCGCTGCGCGGCGAGCGCGCCGAGCAGGCCGGCCTTGCCCCCCGGACCGGCGCACAGGTCGAGCCAGCGGCCGTCCGGGCCGTCCAGCGGCGCGACGGCGAGGGCGTTCGCCACCAACTGCGAGCCCTCGTCCTGGACGTGCGCCCGCCCCTCGGCCAGCGCCGGC
Source organism: Micromonospora sp. NBRC 110009 (assembly GCF_030518795.1). NCBI lineage: Bacteria > Bacillati > Actinomycetota > Actinomycetes > Micromonosporales > Micromonosporaceae > Micromonospora > Micromonospora soli. The sequence goes on from NZ_CP130427.1 coordinate 6,950,709, forward strand.
AGCTCACCCGGCGCCCCGCCGGACAGGTAGACCGCGTACGGCGAGAAGGCGCCGGGCGCGCCGCCGACCTCGTCGGCCAGCTCCACCGGGTCGGCCAGGCCCGGCCGGGCGCACAGGTGCACCGGGGGGCGCTCGTTGTCCTCGATCAGCAGCCGGGTGGTCTCGCCGAGGTCGCCGCCGAGCGCCTCGGCGAAGGCCCGCACGATCCACTGCGGGTGGCTGTACGCCAGGGCCAGGTGGCCGATCGGGTCGGTCTCGACCGACGGGGCGAGCTTCGCCACCCAGCCGTCGGCGTCGCGGGTCGCCACCTCGCGGAGCACCGCGTTGGCGAAGCCGGTGGCGCCCGGGCCGACGGCGCGGACCAGGTCGACCGTGGAGGAGACCGCCGCGTGCGCCGGCACCCGGGTGTGCAGGAGCTGGTACGCCCCGAGCCGCAGCGCGTCCCGCACCGGCGGGTCGATCCGTTGCACGTCCCGGCCGGCCGCGTCGGTGATGATCGCGTCCAGGGTGCCGGTGTGGCGCAGCGTGCCGTAGGTCAGCTCGGTGGCGAAGGCGGCGTCCCGGCCGGTCAGCCCCTCGTCCCGCAGCATCGTCGGCAGCACCAGGTTGGCGTACGCATCGTCCCGGTGCACCGCGGCGATCGCCTGGTAGGCCACGTGCCGGGGCAGGTCCACGGTGGGCCGGGCCGGGCGACGGCCGCCGCGCCGGTCGGCGCCGAAGCGCCCCTCGCGGGCCGGCCGGTCGGAACGCTCCCCGCCGCGATCCCGCGACCGCTCGCCACCGCCGGACCGGTCGGGGAAACGGCCGCCACCGGCTCGACCCGCGCCGTCCCGCGGCTCGACGGGCCCCGTCACGCGAGCACCTCGCCCGCGGCGACCCGGGCGCCGCGCGCCCAGTCACTCGCCGACATGGCCTTCTTGCCGGCCGCGCGCACCTCGCCGAGCTGCACCGGGACGGTGGCCGTGCCGGCCAGCACGCGGGACTTCTCGACCAGCAGCTCGCCGGGCTTCAGCTCGGGGCCGTTCGCCACCGGGGTGACCGGGCCGAGCTTGACCCGGTCGCCGCGGAAGGTGGTCCACGGGCCGGGTGCCGGGGTGCAGGCGCGGATCCGGCGGTCGACCGCGAACGCCGGGTCGGTCCAGCGGACCCGGGCGTCCGCCACGGTCAGCTTCGGCGCGAGGGAGACCCCGTCGGCGGGCTGCGCCTCGGCCCGGGCGGTGCCGGCCTCGAGCGCGTCCAGCACCGCCACCAGCAGTCCCGCACCGGAGTGGGCGAGCCGCTCCAGCAGGTCTCCGGAGGTGTCGCCGGGGCGGATCTCGTCGGTCACCGTGCCGTACACCGGGCCGGTGTCCAGCCCCTCCTCCAGCTGGAAGACGCTGGCCCCGGTCAGCTCGTCGCCGTGCAGCACGGCGTGCTGCACGGGCGCCGCGCCGCGCCAGGCGGGCAGCAGCGAGAAGTGCAGGTTGATCCAGCCGTGCCGGGGGATGTCCAGCGCCACCGGCGGCACCAGCGCGCCGTACGCGACCACCGGCACGCAGTCCGGGGCCAGTTCGCGGAGCCGGTCCAGGAACTCGGGCTCGCGCGGCTTCGCCGGGGTCAGCACCTCGACGCCGTGCGCGTCGGCCCACGCCCCGACGGGCGAGCGGACCAGGCCCCGGCCGCGGCCGGCCGGCGCGTCGGGACGGGTGACCACGGCCAGCAGCTCGTGGCCGGACGCGGCGATGGCGTCCAGGGCGGGAACGGCGACGGCCGGCGTGCCGGCGAAGACCAGACGCATCCGCGTCACCGCCCCAGGCCGAACGGGTTGCCGGCGGCGTGCGGGCTGAGCTTGACGGTCGGCGGGGTGGCCGGGTCGTACCACTCGGCCTGGCGGATCGCCTTCATGGCCGCCTTGCGGCCGGCCGGGTCGAGCCGGTCGACGAAGAGCACCCCGTCGAGGTGGTCGGTCTCGTGCTGGACGCACCGGGCCATCAGGCCGGTGCCGACGATCTGCAGCGGGTCACCGTAGCCGGTGAAGCCCTTGGCGATGACGTTCTGCCGGCGCTTCGTGTCGAAGTAGAGCCCGGGGATGGACAGACACCCCTCCGGGCCGTCCTGCTCCTCCTCGTCGGGGAACTCCAGCACCGGATTGACCAGGTGCCCGAGGACGTCGTCCACGTCGAAGGTGAACACCCGCAGGCCCACCCCGAGCTGCGGCGCGGCCAGGCCGGCCCCGCTCTGCTCGCGCATCGTGTCGGTCAGGTCGGCGATCAGCTTGCGCAGCTCGGCGTCGAAGTCGACCACCGGATCGGCCGGCGTGCGCAGCACCGGATCGCCGAACAGACGGATGGGCTGGACGGTCACGCGGGGTGGCTCCTTAACTGGGACGAGTGGTGCCGTACCAGTCTACGGAGTGGCCCCGGTCGCCCCGGCCGGCGTACCGCGATCGACGACCGACGCCTCCCCGTCACCCACGGTGACCGGCAGGGTGGCGTAGCCCCGCAGGGTGAGCCGGATCCGCCGCTCGGGCGGCCCGGCCAGGGCGAGCCCGGGCAGCCGGCGCAGCAGCAGCGGGAAGGCCACCTGCGCCTCCAGCCGGGCCAGGGCGGCGCCCAGGCAGTAGTGCGGGCCGGCGCCGAAGGAGAGCGGGTGGACCTGCGGGCGCCACGGGTCGAAGCGCTGCGGCTCGGGGTAGCGGCGGGGATCCCGATTCGCGGCGCCGAGCATCACGATGAGCCAGCTCTCGGCGGGCAGGTCGACGCCGCCGTGCCGGGCCGGGGCGGTGCTCATCCGGGAGGTGAGCTGCACCGGTGAGTCGTAGCGCAGCAGCTCGTCGACGTAGCCGGGGGCGAACTCGGGGTGGTCGCGCAGCGTGGCCGCCTCGCGGGGATGGTCGAGGAGGACCACCAGGCCGTTGCCGAGCAGATTGGTGGTGGTCTCGAAACCGGCCACCAGCAGCACGATCAGGTTGGCCAGCAGCTCGTCGCCGGAGAGCCGGTCGCCGTCGGAGTCGTGCGCCTGCACCAGCGCAGTGGTCAGGTCGTCGGCCGGTGCCCGGCGGCGGGCCGCGACCAGCGCGGAGAAGTAGTCCCGCAGCTCGCCGGCGCCCCGGTCGGCCACGGCCAGCTCCTCCGGGGTGATCTCTGGTTCCAGGATCCCGGTGAGGTCGGTGGCCCAGCGCCGGAACAGCGGCCGGTCGGCGGCCGGCACCCCGAGCAGCGCGCAGATCACCCCCACCGGCAGGGGGTACGCGAAGTCGGCCAGGAAGTCGACCGGCGCGCGGCCGCGGGCCAACATCCCGTCGATCAGCTCGTCGGCCTGGGCGACGACGACGTCCCGCATGGCGGCGATCCGGCGCGGGGTGAAGGCGCCGGCGGCCAGCCGCCGCATCCGGCTGTGGTCGGGCGGGTTGGTGCGCAGCATCGACCGGGAGATCGACAGGACCGCGGGGCTCTCCCGCCAGCCGGGCAGGAACTGGTCGCGCAAGTTGTCGTCCATCACCCCGAAGCGGGCGTCCCGGAGGATCGCGTCGGCCTCGGCGTAGTCGGTCACCACGTAGAAGACCGGCCCGGCCTGGACCACCGGGCCGTGGCCGCGCAACTGCTCGTAGGTCGGGTACGGGTCCACCCGGCCCGCCGGGGACATCAGCAGCGCGAGGGCGTCGGCAGGATCCACGGTCGGCCTCCCCAGGCGTCGGAGACCCTCATCATGCTCCGGTCCGCCCGATCCGGCGATCCCGCCGCAGGGCCGCCCCCGCTCAGACGCCGGTGCCCGGCTCCCCGGCCAGCACCGCGTCCCCGCCGAGCAGGGCGTGCTCGGGCAGCGGGAGCTGGATGCCGTGCGCGGCCTCCCAGTCGTGGATCAGGCTGGGCCGGGCCTGCGCGGCGAAGTAGTCGACGGCGCTCATCCCGCCGACCACGGGCTCCTCCACCTCGGCGGCGAGCCGGGCCGGGACCAGCGGGAAGCCGCTCTGCAGGGCGGCGCTGAGCCGGCGGTGCCCGTCGACCACGAAGAAGTACTCCCCGGTGTAGCCGATGGTCAGCGGCGCCAGGGCCTCGTCGCCGGCCTCGGCCACGTCGCCGACGAACTCCGAGTCCCAGAGCCCGCGCAGGGTGGCGATGTCCTCGGTCGGGTAGATCCGGCCCGGGTCGAGCAGCAACAGCGGCCGGCCCGCGGCCAGCACCTCGGCGCCGAGCCGCCCCTCGTAGACGTCGATGACGTGCTGGATCACCTGCTCCGGGTTGGCCCGGGTGGTGTCGCAGATCAGGTCGTAGTTGCGCAGCCGCGCCTTGTCGACGCCGTACCGCACGATGAACCGGCCGCGCTCGCTCTCGCTGCGCTCCTGGAGCTTGGCCCGCGCCTCCGCCAGCGAGGTGTAGCTCTCGGCCGGGCCGGACGGCCGGGCGAGCACCCGCCGGGCGGCCTCGGTCGGCTCGGTGATCATGTGCACCTTGAGCGCGTCGGTGAAGAAGTGCCAGGCCAGCCGGGAGTCCATCACCAGGCGCTCACCGGAGGCGGCGATGTCCCGCTGGAGCTGGTCGACGTACCCGTCGACGGCCTGGTCCAGCTCGGCGTGCAGGTTGAGCTGGAGGGCGGTCATCTGCCGCTCCTGGGCCATCTGCCGGTAGAGGTCGCCGACGCTGACCCGGCGCATGTTCAGCCGCTTGGCGATCTCGACGGAGACGGTGCTCTTGCCGCTGCCGAGGTCACCGTTGAAGACGATCGACTGACGAACGGTCACGACTGGTCCACCCCTGAATCAGCGCCTGGTTGACATCATCGAGTTGGCGTCGGCCCGACGCCCTTCCGCCATCTTCGCGCCATCCGTGCACTCCGGCATGACGGGAAACGCTATCACGCGTTGTTCACCGACCGGCCGCACGAGGTGTGCGACAAACCGCTGGTCACGACCGTCAACGACGGCTGAGTGCAGAGGTCACGGCAGGCGAGTCAGAACAGGCTCAGCGGATCGACCTGGAGTCGGACCGGATCGGCGGCCTTGCGGGCGCTGCGCTGCCCGGCGGCGGCGTGCAGCGCCTCGGCGAGCGCGGCGGCCCGGGCCCGCGGCACCCGGACCAGCATCCGTTCCCGCCCCTCGTCGGCCGGCACCGGGCCGAGCACGTCGGCGCCGTCGGGCAGCCGGGCGCCGGCCAGCAGGTCCGCCACCGCGTCCGCCGGGCCCGTCACGCTGGCCATCCGGACCGCCGGCGGGAAGCCCAGCTCGCGCCGCTCGGCCAGCTCGCGCTCGGCGAACCAGGCCGCGTCCCAGCGCAGCAGCGCCTGCACCGGGGCGAGCGCCCCGTCCGCGACCACCACCACCCGACCCCCCGCCGCGCCGGGCCGGGCCAGCGCGGCCGCGGCCAGCCAGCGCCGCAGCGCCTCCTCCCCCGCCCGCAGGTCGGCCCGGGTGAGCAGCGCCCACGAGTCGAGCAGCAGCACGGCGCCGTACCCGCCGTCGGCGACCGGCTCGGCTCCCGGGGTGGCGATCACCAGGCCCGCCCCGCCGGACACCGAACCGAGCACTTCCTCCCGGCCCGAGGTGCGCACCGGGACGCCGGGAAAGGCGCGCCCGAGTTCCTCGGCGGTCCGCCGGGCGCCGGTGACCGCGGCCCGCAGCCGCCGCCCGCCGCACTCCGGGCAGGCGTACGCGGCGACGACCCGGCCGCACCAGCGGCAGGCCGGCGCCCCGTCGGCGGAGGGCAGCGCGAGCGGGCCCGCGCAGTGCGGGCAGCGGGCCGGGGTACGGCAGCCGGCGCAGGCCACCGAGGGCAGGTAGCCACGACGGGGCACCTGCACCAGCACCGGCAGGTCGGCCCGGAGCGTGTCCCGGGCGGTGGTCCAGGCCAGGCTGGGCAGCCGGGCGGAGGCGGCGCCGGGGTCGCGGGCCAACTGCGGGTCGTCCCCGGTCGGCGCGATGGCCGGCACCCGGGCGCGGACGGTCGCCCGGTCGGCCACCACCTCGCGGGCCCAGCGCGTCTCCACCAGCAGCTGCGCCTCGGCGGTGCGGGCGTACCCGCCGACCAGGGCGGCCGCCTCGCCGAGCTTGGCCCGGGTGAGCAGCACCTCCCGGGCGTGCGGGTACGGCGCCCGGGGCTCGGCGTGCAGGTCGTCGCCGTCGTCCCAGATCGCGACGAGGCCGAGCCGGTCGACCGGGGCGAACATGGCCGCGCGGGTGCCGACGACCACCGGCACGTCGCCGCGCCGGGCGGCGAGGAAGGCGCGGTAACGCCGGGCCGGGCCGAGCGCGGCGGAGAGGCAGACGTGCCGTCCCGGCCCGAGGACCACGGTGAGCGCGACGTCGAGGCGGTCCAGGTCGCGGGCGTCGGCCACCACGACGACGGCACCCCGGCCGCCGGCCACGGTGGCGGCGACGGCGTCGGCGTACCGGGCGGCCCAGTCCTCGCCGGGCAGCGCGGACCAGACCGCGCGGGGCGCCCGCCCGTCGGTGAGCGCGCGCAGGAAGGCCGGGCCGGCCGGGTAGTCCCGCCACCCGCGCGGATCCACCGGCGCCGACGTCGGCGAGCCCACGGCCTCGGTGGGACCGTGGGCCGGTGGGCGCCCGGCGGAGTCGGTGGCGAGCGCCCCGGCGGAGTCGGCGGCGGTGGGGCCGGTCGCCGCGGCGTCCGGGTCGGCGGAGTCTGCCGAGGCGGTCGCGGTGACGTCCTTCTCCGCCCGGGCGTGGCGGGGCGGGACGGCCAGCCGGAGCACGTCGGCGAGGCTGCCGGCATACCGGTCGGCGACCGCGCGGGCCAGCCGGGCCACCTCCGGGGCCAGCACCGGCACCGGCGAGACCACTTTCTCCAGGTACGCCAGCCGGGGGTGGTCGGACTCCTCGACCCGCTTCAGCAGCCAGCCGTCGACGAGTTGGCCGGCGAAGCGCACCTTCACCCGCACGCCCGGCTGCGCCGGGCCGTCCAGCTCGGCGGGGACCAGGTAGTCGAACGGGCGGTCGAGGTGGGCCAGGGGCAGGTCCACGCAGACGCGAGCGACCGGCGACCCCGTCGCGGGTCGCCGGTCGCTGCGCCTGGTGCCGGTCAGGCTCCCGCGGCCGACTTGAGGTCGGCGGCCCGGTCGGTGCTCTCCCAGGTCAGGTCCGGCAGCTCGCGGCCGAAGTGGCCGTACGCGGCGGTCTGCTGGTAGATCGGGCGGAGCAGGTTGAGGTCCCGGATGATGGCGGCCGGGCGCAGGTCGAAGACCTCCGCGACGGCCTTCTCGATCGACGCGACCGGCACGGTCTCGGTGCCGAAGGTCTCGATGAAGAGGCTCACCGGGTGCGCCTTGCCGATCGCGTACGCGACCTGCGCCTCGCACCGCTCGGCCAGGCCAGCGGCGACCACGTTCTTGGCGACCCAGCGCATGGCGTACGCGGCGGAGCGGTCGACCTTGGACGGGTCCTTGCCGGAGAAGGCGCCGCCACCGTGGCGGGCGTAGCCGCCGTAGGTGTCGACGATGATCTTGCGGCCGGTGAGGCCGGCGTCGCCCATCGGGCCGCCGATCTCGAACCGCCCGGTCGGGTTGACCAGCAGCCGGTAGCCGTCGATCTCCAGGCCGAGACCCTCCAGCTCGGGAGTGATCACGTGGTCCCGGATGTCCGGGGTGAGCAGCGAGTCGAGCGAGATGTCGGCGGCGTGCTGGCTGGAGACCACGACCGTGTCCAGGCGGACCGGTCGCAGCCCGTCGTACTCGATGGTCACCTGGGTCTTGCCGTCCGGCCGCAGGTAGGGGATCGTGCCGTCCTTGCGCACCGCGGCCAGCCGCCGGGCCAGCCGGTGGGCCAGCGCGATCGGCAGCGGCATCAGCTCGGGCGTCTCCGAGCAGGCGAAGCCGAACATCATGCCCTGGTCGCCGGCGCCCTGCGCGTCCAGCGCGCTCTCCGACGAGCCGGTACGCAGCTCGAACGCGTTGTCCACACCCTGCGCGATGTCGGCCGACTGGGCGCCGATGGAGACGCTGACGCCGCAGGAGGCGCCGTCGAAGCCCTTCTTCGACGAGTCGTACCCGATCCCCAGGATGGTCTCCCGGACGATGGTCGGGATGTCGGCGTAGGCCTTGGTGGTCACCTCGCCGGCGACGTGCACCTGGCCCGTGGTGATCAGGGTCTCGACCGCGACGCGGCTGTGCGGGTCCTGGGCGAGCAGCGCGTCGAGAATGCCGTCACTGATCTGGTCGGCGATCTTGTCCGGGTGGCCCTCCGTGACCGATTCGGACGTGAAGAGACGTGTCACGGCACTCCTAAGCATGTGAAAGCTCTTTGAAAAGGTCGCTCGGCGGCAGTTTAGTCACCGTGCTCCCAGCGTGACCCGGGGAACCCGAGGTGACCAACCGTCAGGATTGCTCGGTCAGCCGGGCGACCACGAGGTCCCAGACGGCGTCGGCCAGGTCCTCCTTGGGCTGCTCGGGCATCCGGTGCACCGCTCCGTCCGCCCCGATCACCGTGGCGGCGTTGGTCTCGGCGCCGAAGACCTTGTCCACACCCACCTCGTTGATCACGATGAGGTCCGCCCGCTTGCGGGCGAGCTTGGCCCGCCCGTTCGCCTCGGCGTCCCCGGTCTCGGCGGCGAAGACCACCAGCACCTGCTCAGGCCGGCGGCGCCGGCCCAGCTCGGCGGCGATGTCCGGGTTGGTGACCAGGTCGATGGTGGGTGCGCTGCCGTCCTCCGCCTTCTTGATCTTACCCGGCGCGTAGCTGGCCGGGCGGAAATCGGCGGGGGCGGCGGCCATCACCACGGCGTCCGCGTCCGCGGCCGCCTCCAGGGTCGCCTTGCGCAGCTCCTCGGTGGTGCCCACTCGGACCAGGTCCGCGCCGGCCGGGTCGGCGAGCGCGACGTTGGCGGAGACCAGGGTGACCCGGGCGCCCCGGGCCACGGCGGCGCGGGCGAACGCGTACCCCTGCTTGCCGGAGGATCGGTTGCCGAGGAAGCGGACCGGGTCGAGCGGTTCGCGGGTGCCGCCGGCGGTGACCACCACGTGCCGGCCGGCCAGGTCGGCCGGGGCGTCGACGCCCCGGGCGAGGGCGCGGCGGGCGACCGCGAAGATCTCCGCCGGGTCGGGCAGCCGGCCCTTGCCGGTGTCCTTGCCGGTGAGCCGGCCGACCGCGGGCTCGATCACCCGGACCCCGCGGGACCGCAGGGTGGCCACATTGGCGACGGTGGCCGGGTGCTCCCACATCTCGGTGTGCATCGCCGGGGCGAGCACCACCGGACAGCGGGCGGTCAGCAGGGTGTTGGTGAGCAGGTCGTCGGCGAGGCCGTGGGCGGCCTTGGCGAGCAGGTCGGCGGTGGCGGGAGCCACCACGACCAGGTCGGCGTGCTGACCGAGGCGGACGTGCGGCACCTCGTGCACGTCGGACCAGACGTCGTCGGCGACCGGCTGGCCGGAGAGCGCGGCCCAGGTCGGCGCCCCGACGAAGCGGAGCGCCGACGCGGTCGGCACGACCCGGACCCGGTGGCCCGACTCGGTGAAGAGCCGGAGCAGCTCACACGCCTTGTAGGCGGCGATGCCGCCGCCGACCCCGAGGACGATCTCGGCGGTCATCGGCGCGGGCGGGCCTTACGGCTGGTCGGTCGGCTCGGCGGTGAGCAGACCCGCGTTGATCTCGCGCATGGCGATGGAGAGCGGCTTCTCCTGCGGGGTGGTCTCCACGAGCGGGCCGACGTACTCCAGCAGGCCCTCGCCGAGCTGGCTGTAGTAGGCGTTGATCTGGCGCGCGCGCTTGGCGGCGAAGATCACCAGCGCGTACTTCGAGGTCGTCTTCTCGAGGAGCTCGTCGATCGGCGGGTTGGTGATGCCCTCGGGGTTGGTGGCGATGGATCCCACGAATACCTCTGCGTCTTGTGCACCGCCCGGCGGCGGTGGCCGCTCAACCGCTCAGGCGCGGTTGGGCCGGAGCCAGGAAGGATGAACCGAGCCAGCCTACCAGTTCCTCCACCACCCGCTCGGTCCGGTCGTGCCGGACGGCGTGTGCGAAGGCGGCCGCCACGGCCGGGTCCGGGCGGTAGGACGCCGGAGCGAGCAGCACCAGCTGCGCGTCCGGCACGACGGCCCGGACGGCGAGCGCGCCCGGCAGGTCCAGCGGGAGCAGCACCGGCCGGCCCTCGGCGAGCCGGGCCCGGATCCCGGCGCGCGGCACGCCGCGCCGGAACGGCCCGATCCGGCTCCACTCCACCAGCTCGTCGTCCGCGACCATCCGGTCGAACGTGGCCTCGTCGACGAAGAGCCGGTCCACCCCGGGCACCTCGCCGGGACGGCCGGGCCGGGTGGTTACGGGCACCGGCCGCCACACCGACGGAAAGCGCGCCCGGACCTGCTCGACGACACCCTCCCGGCCGGCACCCGAAGGTCCGGCCAGGACAGTGAGCCGAGCCGCCGGGCGCGCCTCGTCATCCGTGCTCACCGCTTGTTTCTACACGCCTGGGGCGCTCAGTTGGCGGCGAACTCTCCAAGCAGAGCCTTGCGCTGCTGCTCGCCCAGGCCGCGCAGGCGCCGGCTGTCGGCGATCTTGAGCTTCTCCATGATCTGGGTGGCCCGGATCTTGCCGATGCCCGGCATCGCCTGCAGCACGGCCGACACCTTCAGCTTGCCGACGACGTCGTCGGACTCGGCCTGCTCAAGGACGGTGGCGAGGCTGGTCTTGCCCTGCTTGAGGTCCTCCTTCAGCTTGGCACGGGCCTTGCGGATCTCCGCGGCCTTCTCCAGCGCGGCAGCGCGCTGCTCAGGGGTCAGTGACGGGAGCGGCACCAGTTCTCCTCAGGTCCCTCATGCGGCGGGCGGGGCGCACCGCCGCTTCTGTGAAACGTGGTGACGCTGGCAACCAAAGGGGTCCGTGGTTCCCAGCGCGGGGAAAACTAGCGGTCAACGGAGTTTTCGGCAACGTGGACGCGCGAGATCAACGGAAAGTGACCGAGTCGTCAGCCGGTCACGCGCCGGCCAGCGCGGCCGCGCACTCCCCCCGGACCCGGTCGGCGGCGGCCCGCAACGCGGCCACGTCCGGGCCGGCGTGCAGCACCTCGCGGGAGTACGACGGGAGCACCGACGACAGGCCGGAACCGAAGACGGTGCGCAGGTCGGCGGCCGAGGCGCCCTGCGCGCCGAGGCCCGGAGCGAGCAGCGGACCGTGCACCGCGGACAGATCGTGACCGGTCTCGCCGATCGTCGCGCCGACCACCAGCCCGAAGCTGCCGAGCGGCTCGGCACCCCGGTTGAGCTGGGAAATCTCGTCGATGACGGTCTGCGCCACGGTCCGTCCGTCGGCGGTCACGGCCCGCTGCACCGCGGCGCCCTCCGGGTTGGAGGTGAGCGCCAGGACGAAGACTCCGCCGCCGTGCGCGGCGGCCAGCTCGAACATCGGCGCGAGCGAGCCGACCCCCAGGTAGGGGCTCGCGGTCACCGCGTCGACATACAGCGGGCTGGATGGATCGAGGTACGCCGAAGCGTAGGCACTGACCGTCGAGCCGATGTCGCCCCGCTTGACGTCGAGGAGAACGAGCGAGCCACAATTTCGCAACTGTCGGATAGTTGACTCAAGGATTCCGACACCCCGCGAGCCGAACCGCTCGAAGAAGGCCGACTGGGGCTTGACCACCGCGACCCGGTCGCCGAGCGCCTCCACCACCGTCCGGCAGAACCGGTCCAGGCCCTCGACGTCGTCGGACAGCCCCCAGCGGGCCAGCAGCCCGGGGTGCGGGTCGATGCCCACGCAGAGCGGTCCCCGCTCGGCCACGGCCCGGTGCAGGCGGGCGCCGAAGCTCTCCATGCGACTCTCCCTCTCCCCTCGCCCGGCGTCGCGCCGGGCGTGTCCGCGACGGGCACCCGTCGCCCGTCCCTCCTGTCCCCGGCCGCCGTCCGCGGCCGAGGCCGTGCTGCCGCCGCCCGCAACGGCGGCCGGTCGACCGGCTCAGCCCGCCTTGACCGCCGCCTCGATGCCGGCCGCGATCCGGGCCACGTCCGCCTCGTCCGTCACGTACGGCGGCATGGTGTAGACGAGGTCGCGGAACGGCCGCAGCCAGACGCCCTGCCCGACCGCGGCGGCGGTGGCCCGGGGGACGTCCACCTCGTGGTCGAGCTGGACCACGCCGATCGCGCCGAGGACCCGCACGTCGGCCACTCCGGGGACCTCCCGCAACGGCGCCAGGCCGGCCCGCAGGCCGGCGGAGATCCTCGCCACCTGCCCGGACCAGTCCCCGGCTCGCAGCAGGCCCAGGGAGGCGTTGGCTACGGCGCAGGCCAGCGGGTTGCCCATGAAGGTCGGGCCGTGCGCCAGCACCCCGTCCGCGGAGATCCCGCGGGCGACCTCGGCGGTACACAGGGCGGCGGCCAGGGTGAGGTAGCCGCCGGTGAGCGCCTTGCCGACGCAGAGCACGTCCGGGGCCACCCCGGCGTGCTCCGCGGCGAACATGGTCCCGGCGCGGCCGAAGCCGGTGGCGATCTCGTCGAAGACCAGCAGGATGCCGTGCGCCCGGGTGACCTCGCGCAGCACCCGCAGGTAGTGCGGGTGGTGGAAGCGCATCCCGCCGGCCCCCTGGACCACCGGCTCCACGATCACCGCGGCCAGCTCGTCGGCGTGCCGCTCCACCGCGTCCACCAGGGCCGCCTCGTACGCCGGGTCCGGCGGGGTGTCGAAGCCGCCCGGCGGCACCGGGGCGAACACCTGCCGGGGCAGCACGTCCCCCCAGAGGTGGTGCATGCCGCCCTCCGGGTCGCAGACGCTCATCGGGTGGAAGGTGTCGCCGTGGTAGCCGCCCCGCCAGGTGCCCAGCCGGCGGCGCTGCGGCCGCCCGGTGGCCCGCTGGTACTGCAGGCACATCTTCACCGCCACCTCGACGCTCACCGAGCCGGAGTCGGCCAGGAAGACGTGTTCCAGGCCGTCCGGGGCCAGCTCGACCAGGGTCCGCGCCAGGCACACCGCGGGCTCGTGGGTGAGCCCGCCGAACATCACGTGACTCATCCGGCCGAGCTGGTCGGTCACGGCGGCGTCCAGCACCGGATGCCGGTAGCCGTGGATGGCCGCCCACCAGGACGACATCCCGTCGACCAGCTCCCGACCGTCGGCCAGCCGCAGCCGCACGCCCGCCGCGCTCTCCACGACGTAGGGCGGGCTGGCCGGCGGCAGCGCCGCGTACGGGTGCCAGACGTGCGCCCGGTCGGCGGCGAGGATCTCCTCAGGCGTCACGGACTCGTCTCCTTCCTCCCTGCTCCCCCGCGATCTTGCAGTTTCGGCCCCCACGCCGTCCGATCTGGGCGGTATGCCGGGGCAGGAACTGCAAGATCGCGGAAGCTGGGGTCAGCGGGGTGGTGAGGTGGAGCGGGCGGCGGCGCGGACCAGGGGCGGGCCGCGGTAGATGAATCCGGTGTAGAGCTGCACCAGGCTGGCGCCGGCGTCGAACATCCGGGCCGCGTCGTCCGGGTCGAGGATGCCGCCGACGCCGATCACCGGCAGCCGGCCGCCGGTCTCCCGGTGCACGAAGGCGACCACCTCGCGGGCGCGACCGGCCAGCGGACGCCCGGACAGGCCGCCGGTCTCCGCGCCGCGCGCCCGGTCGGCCGGGGCGAGCCCGTCCCGGGCCAGGGTGGTGTTGGTGGCGATCACCCCGGCCGCCCCCCGGTCGAGGCAGACCTCCAGCAGCTCGGCGATGGCCGGCTCGGTCAGGTCCGGGGCGATCTTCACCAGCACCGGCTTCTCCCCCACCAGCGCCGCGAGCAGCGCGTCCAGGTGGGACCGGTCCTGGAGGGACCGCAGGCCCGGAGTGTTCGGTGAGGACACGTTGACGGCGAAGTAGTGACCGTGCCCCCGCAACGCCCGGTAGGAGGCCAGGTAGTCCTCGACCGCCTCCTCCAGCGGGGTCACCTTGGACTTGCCGAGCGAGATGCCCAGCGGTACGCCGAGCGGGCGCGGCAACGCCGCCAGCCGGGCCGCGAGGGCCGCCGCCCCGGCGTTGTTGAAGCCCATCCGGTTGACCACGGCCTCGCTGTCCCGCAGCCGGAACAGCCGGGGCCGGGGATTGCCCGGCTGGGCGTGCGCGGTGACCGTGCCGACCTCGACGAAGCCGAAACCCAGTGCCGGCCAGGCGGGCAGCGCGACGCCGTTCTTGTCCATGCCGGCGGCCAGCCCGACCGGGTTCGGGAAGTCCACCCCGAACACGGTGCGCGGCGCCGGCCGGAAGTAGCGCGCCCGCAGCGCGGCCAGGGCGGCCGGCCGGCGGGACAGGCCCGCCAGCCGGCGCAGGGTCCACTCGTGCGCGGCCTCCGCGTCCCCGCCCCCGATCCGGAACAGCTGCGGGCGAACCACCCGCTCGAAGATCACTGCTGGGCCCGCAGGGCCGCGTGCAACTCCTGGAGGGGCCGGACCCGCATGTCGCCCCGGATCCGGGCCTCGATGCCCATCACCGCGGCCGCCGCGCCGGGCACCGTGGTGATGCACGGGATGTCCGCGGTCACCGCCGCGCTGCGGATCTCGTACCCGTCGGAGCGGGCGCTCGCACCGGAGCCCTGCGGGGTGTTGACCACCAGGGCCACGTCGCCGCCGAGGATCAGCGACACCGCGTCCTCGCCCTCGCCCGACTCGTAGTGCTTGCGGATCTGCTCGCAGGCGATGCCGTGCCGGCGCAGCACCTCCGCCGTGCCGGTGGTGGCGACGATGTCGAAGCCCAGGTCGGCGAGGCGCTTGATCGGGAAGATCATGCCGCGCTTGTCCCGGTTGGCGACCGAGACGAAGATCTTCCCGGCGGTGGGCAGCGAGCCGTACGCCGCCGCCTGCGACTTGGCGAAGGCCTGGCCGAAGCCGGTGTCGATGCCCATCACCTCGCCGGTGGACTTCATCTCCGGGCCGAGCAGCACGTCGATGCCCTTGCCCGAGGGGGTGCGGAACCGCTTGAACGGCAGCACCGCCTCCTTGACCGCGATCGGGGCGTCGGCCGGCATGGTGCCGCCGTCCCCGGTGGGCGGCAGCATCCCCTCGGCGCGCAGCTCGGCGATGGTGGCGCCGAGCGCGATCCGGGCCGCCGCCTTGGCCAGCGGCACCGCGGTGGCCTTGGAGACGAACGGGACGGTCCGGGAGGCGCGCGGGTTGGCCTCCAGCACGTAGAGCATGTCGCCCTGAAGCGCGTACTGGACGTTGAGCAGGCCCTTCACCCCGACCCCGCGGGCGATCGCCTCGGTGTAGCGGCGGACCTGGGCCAGGTGGGAGCCGGCCAGGGTGATCGGCGGCAGCGCACAGGACGAGTCGCCGGAGTGGATGCCGGCCTCCTCGATGTGCTCCATCACCCCGCCGAGGTAGACGTCGCCGTCGGCGTCGACCAGCGCGTCCACGTCGATCTCGATGGCGTCGTCGAGGAAGCGGTCCACCAGCACCGGGTGGTCGGGCGAGATGTCGGTGGCCCGGCCGATGTAGTCGCGCAGGGTGGCGTCGTCGTAGACGATCTCCATGCCCCGCCCGCCGAGCACGTACGACGGCCGGACCAGCACCGGGTAGCCGATCTCGTCGGCGATCGCCTTGGCCTCCTCGTACGAGGTGGCCATGCCGTGCGCCGGGGCGCGCAGCCCGGCCCGGGCCAGCACCGCCCCGAACGCGCCGCGCTCCTCGGCCAGGTGGATCGACTCCGGGGAGGTGCCGACCACCGGCACGCCGGCGTTCTTGAGCCGCTGGGCCAGGCCGAGCGGCGTCTGCCCGCCGAGCTGCACGATCACCCCGACCACGCCCGGGCCGCCGGCCGCCTTGCCGGAGGAGTCCTCGGCGTGCCACACCTCGAGGACGTCCTCGAAGGTCAGCGGCTCGAAGTAGAGCCGGTCGGCGGTGTCGTAGTCGGTGGAGACGGTCTCCGGGTTGCAGTTGACCATGACGGTCTCGAAGCCGACCTCGCGCAGCGCCATGACGGCGTGCACACAGGAGTAGTCGAACTCGATGCCCTGCCCGATCCGGTTCGGCCCGGAGCCCAGGATGATCACCTTGGGCCGGGGCGAGGCCTCGACCTCGGTCTCCTCGTCGTAGGTGGAGTAGTGGTAGGGCGTGGTCGCCGCGAACTCGGCGGCGCAGGTGTCCACCGTCTTGTAGACCGGGCGGACGTCGAGCCGGTGGCGCAGGGTGCGGACGCCGTCCTCGGCGGCCAGCTCGGGGCGGAGCGCGGCGAGCTGCCCGTCGGAGAGGCCGGCCCGCTTGGCCCGGCGCAGCAGGTCGGCGTCGAGCACCGGGGCGTCGGCGACCTCGGTCCGCAGTTCGACGAGGGCGGCGATCTGGTCCAGGAACCACGGGTCCATCCCGCCGGACGCCTCGGCGACCTCGGCGATGGACGCGCCGAGGCGCAGCGCCCGTTCCACGGTGTAGAGCCGGCCGTCGTGCGGCATCCGCAGCGCCGCGAGGGTGTTCTCCTTCGTGGCGCCGACCGGATCCGGTTGGGTCCAGAACCCGCCCCGCTTGGTCTCCATCGAGCGCATCGCCTTGTTCAGCGCCTCGGTGAAGTTGCGGCCGAGGCTCATCGCCTCACCGACCGACTTCATGGTGGTGGTCAGCTCCGGGTCCGCGCCGGGGAACTTCTCGAACGCGAACCGGGGGATCTTCACCACCACGTAGTCCAGGGTGGGCTCGAACGCCGCCGGGGTCTTGAGGGTGATGTCGTTGGGAATCTCGTCCAGGGTGTAGCCGATGGCCAGCTTCGCGGCGATCTTGGCGATCGGGAAGCCGGTGGCCTTCGACGCGAGGGCCGAGGAGCGGGAGACCCGCGGGTTCATCTCGATCACGACGATCCGGCCGTCGGCCGGGTTCACCGCGAACTGGATGTTGCAGCCGCCGGTGTCCACCCCGACCTCGCGGAGCACCGCGATGCCCAGGTCGCGCAGCCGCTGGTACTCCCGGTCGGTGAGGGTCATGGCCGGGGCCACGGTGACGCTGTCCCCGGTGTGCACGCCCATCGGGTCGACGTTCTCGATCGAGCAGACCACCACCACGTTGTCGTGCCGGTCCCGCATGAGTTCGAGCTCGTACTCCTTCCAGCCGAGCACGCTCTCCTCGATGAGCACCTCGTGCACCGGGCTGGCGGCCAGGCCGGCGCCGGCGATGCGCGCCAGGTCCTCGTCGGTGTGCGCCATGCCGGAGCCGAGGCCGCCCATGGTGAACGACGGCCGGATCACCACCGGCAGGCCCAGCTCGGCGACGGTCTGCTGGACCTCGTCCATCGAGTGGCAGACCCGGGACCGCGGCACCAGCGCGGACGGGTCGTCCAGGCCGAGTCGTACGCCGGCCTTGGCCACGATGTCCTTGAACAGCTGCCGGTCCTCGCCCCGGTTGATCGCCTCGATGTTCGCGCCGATCAGCTCGACGCCGTACTTCTCCAGGACGCCGGCCTCGTGCAGGGCGACCGCGGTGTTCAGCGCGGTCTGCCCGCCCAGGGTGGGCAGCAGCGCGTCGGGCCGCTCCTTGGCGATGACCAGCTCGACGAACTCCGGGGTGATCGGCTCGACGTAGGTGGCGTCGGCGAACTCCGGGTCCGTCATGATCGTGGCCGGGTTGGAGTTGACCAGGCTGACCCGGATGCCCTCGTTGCGCAGCACCCGGCAGGCCTGGGTGCCGGAGTAGTCGAACTCGCAGGCCTGCCCGATCACGATCGGCCCGGAGCCGATCACCAGGACGTGCTTGAGGTCGGTCCGCTTAGGCATCCTTGCGCCCTTCGATGAGCTCGGCGAAGCGGTCGAACAGGTAGTCCGCGTCGTGCGGGCCGGCCGCCGCCTCCGGGTGGTACTGGACGGTGAAGGCGGGCACGTCCTTGGCCCGCAGCCCCTCGACCACGTTGTCATTGAGGCAGACGTGGGACACCTGGACGCCGCCGAACTCGGTGTCGATCACCTGGTCGGGGACGACCGCCCCGGCCTGCGTGCCCGGCACTTCCACGGCGAAGCCGTGGTTGTGGCTGGTCACCTCGACCTTGCCGGTGGCCCGGTCGAGCACCGGCTGGTTGATGCCGCGGTGGCCGTAGCCGAGCTTGTAGGTGCCGAAGCCGAGCGCCCGGCCGAGGATCTGGCTGCCGAAGCAGATGCCGAAGAGCGGGATCCGCCGGGTCAGCACCGCCCGGGCCAGCGCGACCGGGCCGTCCGCGGTGGCCGGGTCGCCCGGGCCGGGCGAGAAGAACACGGCGTCCGCCCCGGTGGCGAGCAGGTCCTCGATGGTCGAGGTGGCGGGCAGCACGTGGGTGGTGACGCCGCGGGTGGCGAGCCGGCGCGGCACGTTGCGCTTGATGCCCAGGTCCAGCGCCGCGACGGTGAACCGGTGCGCGCCCTGCGCCTCGACCACGTACGGCTTCGCGGTGGTCACCTCGGCGGAGAGGTCCGCGCCGACCATCTGCGGCGACCGGCGGACCCGGTCGAGGAGGGCGCGCGGGTCGTCGTCGACGCTGGAGATGCCGACCCGCATGGCGCCCCGCTCGCGCAGGTGGCGGGTGAGCGCCCGGGTGTCGACACCGCTGATGCCGACCACACCCTCGGCGGCGAGCCGGTCCTCCAGGCCGCCGGTGGCCCGCCAGTTGGAGCCGATCCGGGCCGGGTCGCGCACCACGTACCCGGCGACCCAGATCCGGCCGGACTCGTCGTCCTCGGTGTTGACGCCGGTGTTGCCGATGTGCGGCGCGGTCTGCACCACCACCTGGCGGTGATAGGAGGGGTCGGTCAGGGTCTCCTGGTAGCCGGTCATGCCGGTGTTGAAGACCGCCTCGCCGAAGGTTTCCCCGACGCTGCCGTACGCCTCGCCGTGGAAGGTGCGCCCGTCCTCGAGGACGAGGATCGCGGGCCTACGCTTCACCATTTACTTGACAGCCTTTCCGTCCAGGACCGTCGGCTCGCCGCGCAGGAAGGTCGCCACGATGCGACCCGGCAGCGTCATGCGGGCGTACGGGGTGTTGCGACTGCGACTGGCCAGCTCCGCCGGTTCGATGACGCGACGGGCGGCCGGGTCGATCAGGGTCAGGTTGGCCGGCACCCCGGGAGCGGGGTCGACGCCGTGCCCGTCCAGCCCGGCGATCCGGGCCGGGGCGCGGGACATCCGCTCGGCGATCAGGTCCCACTGGGGGCCGAGCACGTCGAGGGCGATGGAGAGCGCCGTCTCCAGGCCGAGCATGCCCGGCCGGGCGTACGCCCACTCGCACTCCTTGTCCTCCACGGCGTGCGGGGCGTGGTCGGTGGCGATGATGTCGAGCACGCCGTCGGCCAGCGCGGCCCGGAGCACAGCGACGTCGCCCGCGGTCCGCAGCGGCGGGTTGACCTTGTAGACCGGGTCGTAGGTGGCCGCCTTCTCGTCGGTGAGCAGCAGGTGGTGCGGGGTCACCTCGGCGGTCACCTTCACTCCGCGCGCCTTGGCGTGGCGCAGCACCGCGACGCTGCCGGCGGTGGAGACGTGGCAGATGTGCAGCCGGCTGCCGACGTGCTCGGCCAGCAGCACGTCCCGGGCGATGATCGCCTCCTCGGCGACCGCCGGCCAGCCGGTCAGCCCGAGCCGCGTGGAGACCTCACCCTCGTGCATCTGCGCGCCCTCGGTGAGCCGGGGCTCCTCGGCGTGCTGGGCGATCACCCCGTCGAACGCCTTGACGTACTCCAGGGCCCGGCGCATCAGCTTCGGGTCGGCGACGCAGTGCCCGTCGTCGGAGAAGACCCGCACCCGGGCCGCCGAGTCGGCCATCGCGCCCAGCTCGGCCAGGCGCTCGCCGGCCAGCCCGGCGGTGACCCCGCCGATCGGCTGCACGTCGACCAGGCCGGCCTCCCGACCGAGCCGCCAGACCTGCTCGACCACCCCGGCGGTGTCGGCCACCGGCGAGGTGTTCGCCATGGCGCAGACCGCGGTGTAGCCGCCGAGGGCGGCCGCCCGCGAGCCGGACTCGACGGTCTCGGCGTCCTCCCGGCCGGGCTCGCGCAGGTGCGTGTGCAGGTCGACCAGGCCGGGCAGGGCGACCAGCCCGGTGGCGTCGAGCACCGTGGCGTCCGCCGCGGTCAGGCCCGCGCCGGTCTCGGCCACGACACCGTCGCGGATCAGCAGGTCGGTCGGCGCGCCGCCGACCACACTCACGTTCCTGATCAGGTACGCGGTCACCGGTTGTTCCCTCCGAGCAGCAGGTAGAGGACGGCCATCCGCACGGAGACCCCGTTGGCGACCTGTTCGACGATGGTGGAGCGGGGCGAGTCGGCGACCTCGGGTGTGATCTCCATGCCCCGGTTCATCGGACCGGGGTGCATGACGATCGCGTGCTCGGGCAGCCGGCGCATGCGCGGCCCGTCGAGGCCGTAGCGGCGGGCGTACTCGCGGGCCGAGGGGAAGTAGGAGTCGTTCATCCGCTCCCGCTGCACCCGCAGCATCATCACCACGTCCACACCCGGAAGAACGGCGTCGAGGTCGTAGGAGACGTCGGTGCCGGGGGCGAGCGCGTGGGGGAGGTCCACCGGGATGAGGGTGGGCGGGCCGACCAGGGTGACCTTGGCGCCGAGGGTGGAGAGCAGCAGCACGTTGGAGCGGGCCACCCGGGAGTGCAGCACGTCCCCGACGATCGCCACGTGCAGGCCGGCGAGCCGGCCCAGCCGGGAGCGCATCGTGTACGCGTCGAGCAGCGCCTGGGTGGGATGTTCGTGGGTGCCGTCGCCGGCGTTGACCACCGACCCGTCCACCCAGTCGGCCAGCCGGTGCGGGGCTCCGGAGGCGGGATGCCGGACGACCACCGCGTCGGCACCCATGGCCTGGAGGGTGAGCGCGGTGTCCTTCAGGCTCTCGCCCTTGGCCACGCTGGAGCCCTTGGCCGAGAAGTTGATCACGTCGGCGCTGAGCCGCTTGGCGGCCGCCTCGAACGAGATGCGGGTCCGGGTGGAGTCCTCGTAGAAGAGGTTCACCACGGTCCGGCCGCGCAGCGCGGGCAGCTTCTTCACCTCGCGGCCGGCGACGGTGGCCATCTCGGCGGCGGTGTCCAGGATCTGGGTGGCGGTGGCGGCGTCCAGGTCGGCCCCGGAGAGCAGGTGACGGATCATGCCGGCGTACCCCCGTAGAGCTTGACCTCGTCGCCCCCGTCGGTCTCGGCGAGGGTGACCTTGACGCTCTCGGCCAGCGCGGTCGGGATGTTCTTGCCGACGTAGTCGGCGCGGATCGGCAGCTGGCGGTGGCCGCGGTCGACCAGGACGGCGAGCTGCACGGAGGCCGGGCGGCCGACGTCGCTGAGCGCGTCCAGGGCGGCCCGCACGGTGCGGCCGGAGAAGAGCACGTCGTCGACGAGGATGACCCGCCTGCCGTCGATGCCACCGGCGGGCAGCTCGGTCGGGCCGACCGCGCGGGTGGCGTGCCGGCGCAGGTCGTCGCGGTAGAGGGTGATGTCGAGCACGCCGACCGGGACGGTCACGTCCTCGAAGGTGCTGATCCGGGCGGCGAGGCGCCGGGCCAGGGGCACGCCCCGGGTGGGGATGCCGAGCAGCACGGTGTCGGCGGCGCCCTGGGTCTTCTCCAGGATCTGATGGGCGATGCGGTCGACCACTCGCGACACGTCGGCGGCGGCGAGGATCACCTTCACCGAGGGTTGTCGCGGCGGCGACGACTGGGCAGCCGGTGGGTAGGCCACGGCGGACCTCCTTCCCCGCCTCACGGGACGGGTCGTTAAAGGACGTCTGGTCTTCCGGGCGGGCCGCGCGGGCCCGGACCGGGGCTTCACGCCACGTTACCAGCGGTCACCGGGCCGGCCGCGGCCGGTACTGACCCCCGGCTCAGGGCGGAGAAATGCGGACAAGCCGTACCCGCTCTCCGGACCGGCTCCTCTCGAACACTTGACCGCGTGTCGCAATCCCCGTACCGTCACGCTCCGTAGCGATAGCTGGGAGAACCCCGAGCAGCACTGGGAGTGTCCGAATGCCCTCTGAATACGCCAAGTCGCTGGGCGCCCGCCTGCGCTCCATCCGCCAGCAGCAGGGCCTGTCCCTGCAGGGGGTGGAGGAGAAGTCGAACGGGCGGTGGAAGGCCGTGGTGGTCGGCTCGTACGAGCGTGGCGACCGGGCCGTCACCGTGTCCCGCCTGGCGGAGCTGGCCGACTTCTACCGCGTTCCCGTCTCGGAGCTGCTGCCCGACGGCAGCGGGGTGCGCCACGAGCCCACCAGCAAGATCGTCCTGGACCTGGAGCGGCTCTACGACGAGGCCTCCGAGGACCTCGCCTACGTCGCCCGGTACGCCCGCGCCATCCAGCAGCAGCGCGGCGACTACAACGGCCGGGTGCTCTCCATCCGCGCCGACGACCTGCGCGCCCTCGCCATCGTCTACGACGCCTCGCCGTCGGGCCTGATCGAGCGGCTCACCGAGCACGGTGTGCTGGTCGCCGACCCGCGCGCCTTCTTCGCGTCCTGACGCCAGCTGTCGCCACGCGAAGGGCCCGTGCCAGCTGGCACGGGCCCTTCGTCGTGTGCGGGGGAGGCGGCCGACGCCTCAGCGGGTGGCGTACTCGGCGATCCGGCCGAGCAGGCCGTTGAGGAAGCGCGGCGAGTCGTCGGTCGACATCTGCCGAGCCAGCTCGACGGCCTCGCTGATCGCCACCGCGTCGTCGATCTCGTCGACGTAGAGCAGCTCGTAGACCGCGATCCGGGCGAGGTTACGGTCGACCACCGGCATCCGGTCCAGCGTCCAGCCCTCGGCGTAGCTGGCGATCACCTCGTCGATCCGGTCCAGGTGCGCCGCGACGCCCTCGACCAGGCCGACCGCGTATCCCAGGTGCTCCGGGCGGGGCTTCTCGATCCGCTCGAGATAGCCGGCGAGCACCTCCACCGGCGGCCGGTCCCGCAGGTCGGCCTCGAAGAGCACGTCCAGCGCCCGCTTGCGCGCCTTGCGGCGCGCCGGCATCTGCTGCTTGGGACCCTCTGCCATCAGGCGCGGCCGAGGTAACGGCCGTCGCGGGTGTCGACCTTGATCTTCTCGCCGGTGGTGATGAAGAGCGGCACCTGCACGGTCGCGCCGGTCTCGACGGTGGCCGGCTTGTTGCCGCCGGTCGACCGGTCGCCCTGCAGACCCGGCTCGGTGTACGTGATCTCGAGCACGACCGAGGTCGGCAGCTCGATGTAGAGCGGCACGCCCTCGTGGGTGGCGACGGTCGCCTCGGCCTCGGGGAGGAGGTAGTTGGCGGCCTCGCCGACGGTCCCGCCCGGGACGGTGATCTGGTCGAACGTCTCCAGGTCCATGAAGACGTAGTCCTCGCCGTCGGCGTAGAGGTACTGCATGGTGCGCTTGTCGACGGTCGCGGTCTCGACCTTGGTGCCCGCGTTGAAGGTCTTGTCGACGACCTTGCCGGACAGCACGTTCTTCAGCGTGGTGCGCACGAAGGCGCCACCCTTACCGGGCTTGACGTGCTGGAACTCGACGACGGCCCAGAGCTCCCCGTCGAGGTTGAGAACCAGACCGTTCTTGAGGTCGTTGGTGGTGGCCATTTCCTGCCTTGATCATCAATTGGCGGACAGACCCAACAAGTCTACTAGCTGTGTCGAACCGGGTCCCCCCTCGCTGCGCGCCGGGGCAGCCCGGCGGCCCGGTCCGCTCACCCGGACGTGCCGAACGTCACGCTGAGCGACCAAACCAGCGACCTCTGGACGCACTCCCGCCCGCCTTTGCTCTGCAGCCACGGACGCAACAGTCACTGTCCGTTGTCATCGCCGACTGCCGGTCCCGCCGGCACGAATCGCATCGCCGCTGGTCAGTCAGGTGATGCGTATGCGGCTGCAGAGCAAAGGCAGAAAAGGATATCTGGCGCACCGCGCCAACGAGGTCACCGTGCGTAACCTAGGCGACGGCCACGGAGAGCTACGACAGCCGCCGGGGCAGCCTGCGCCGGCCGAGAACGGGCGGCGGGCCGACCCGTCAGGCGTCGCCGGTCAGCCGGGTGGCCAGGTGGTGCAGGGCCAGGCGGTAGCCGTCCACGCCCAGGCCGCAGATCATCCCGGTGGCCACCGCGGAGACCACCGAGTGGTGCCGGAACTCCTCCCGGGCGTGGATGTTGGAGATGTGCACCTCGACCAGCGGCCCACGCAGCATCGCGCAGGCGTCCCGGACGGCGATCGAGTAGTGCGACCAGGCGGCCGGGTTGAGCACCACCGCCGCCCCCTCGTCGGCCGCCGCGTGCAGCCAGTCCAGCAACTCGTGCTCGGCGTCGGTCTGCCGGACCACCACGTCCAGCCCCAGCTCCCGCCCGGTGTCCACGCACATGGTCACCAGATCGGCGTAGCTGGTCACCCCGTAGACGTCGACCTGGCGGGTGCCGAGCCGGCCCAGGTTCGGCCCGTTGAGCACGTACACCTTCACGAGCTGATCTCCCGGTACGCCTCGGCCAGCAGCTCGTCCGACGGACCCTCCAGGATCGTCGGGCGGGCCAGCCCGTCCAGCACCACGAAGCGCAGCCGGCTCCCCCGCGCCTTCTTGTCCACCCGCATCGCGGCGAGCAGCTCCGGCCAGGCGTCCGCCCGGTAACTCGTCGGCAGGTCGAGGGCGGCCACCACGGCCCGGTGCCGCTCGGCGGTGGCCGCGTCGAGCCGCCCGGCGAGCCGGGCCAGGGTCGCCGCGTAGACCAGCCCCACCGCGACGGCGTGGCCGTGCCGCCAGCGGTAGCCCTCGACCTTCTCGATCGCGTGGGCCAGGGTGTGCCCGTAGTTGAGCACCTCGCGCACCCCGGACTCGCGCAGGTCGCCGGAGACCACGTTCGCCTTGACCCGCACGGCCCGCTCGATCAGCTCGCGGGCCACTGGCCCGGTCGGGTCCAGCGCCGCGGCCGGGTCCCGCTCCACCAGGTCGAGGATCACCGGGTCGGCGATGAACCCGCACTTGACCACCTCGGCCATCCCGGCGGCCAGGTCGGAAGGGGGCAGGCTGTCCAGCGTCGCCAGGTCGCAGATCACCCCGGCCGGCGGGTGGAAGGCGCCGACCAGGTTCTTGCCGGCGGCGATGTTGATCCCGGTCTTCCCACCGACGGCGGCGTCGACCATGCCGAGCAGGGAGGTCGCCACCGGCACCCAGCGCACCCCGCGCAGCCAGCAGGCGGCGACGAAGCCAGCCAGGTCGGTGACCGCGCCGCCGCCCACGCCCACCACGGCGTCGCTACGGGTGAAGCCCGCCTCGCCGAGCCGGTCCCAGCAGGCCGCCGCCACGTCGACGTGCTTGCCCGCCTCCGCGTCCGGCACCTCGATGAGCAGCGGCGCCACCCCGGCGGCGCGGACCCGCTCGGCCAGCTCCTCGGCGAGGCCCTTGAGCGGGGGCGCGTGCAGGAAGGCCACCCGCTCCGCGCCGGGCAGCAGTCGGGGCGGCGGGTCCAGCAGGTCGCGTCCCACCAGCACGTCGTACGGCCGCTCGCCGCCGACCGGGATCCGGGTCACCTCGTCCATGTCCACTCCTGGCGGTCAGGGTTTGAGCAGTGCGGCGATCTCGGTGGCGATCTCCTCCGGGGTGCGCCCGTCGGTGATCACGGTCGCGGTGGCCACCTCCGCGTAGAGCGGGCGGCGCTGCTCCATCAGGTGCTTGAGGGTGGCGCGCGGGTTCAGCGCCAGCAGCGGCCGTCCGGCGCCCAGGCCGACCCGCCGCACCGCGTCGGGCAGCTCCACCGACAGGTGCACGACGGTGTGCCCGATCAGTGCGGCGCGGTTCTCCTCGGCGAGGACCGCGCCGCCGCCGAGGGCGAGCACCCCGCCGTGCGAGGCCAGCGCCGCGGCCACCGCCGCCCGTTCGAGGGTACGGAAGTGCTCCTCCCCCTCGTCGACGAAGATCTCCGGGATGGGCTTGCCGGCGAGCTGCTCGATGTCGGTGTCGGTGTCCCGGAACGCGACGCCGAACGCGTCGGCGAGCGCCAACCCCACGGTCGTCTTCCCGGAGCCGGGCGCCCCGACCAGCACGCAGACCGGCCGGGTGCTCATCGGATCACCATGGTGTCGAGGTAGCCGGCGAGGTTGCGGCGGATCTCGGCGACCGAGTCGCCGCCGAACTTCTCCACCGTCGCCTCGGCCAGCACCAGGGCCACCATCGCCTCGGCCACCACGGCCGCGGCCGGCACCGCACAGACGTCCGACCGCTGGTTGATCGCGGTGGCCGGCTCGCCGGTGGTGACGTCGATGGTGGACAGTGCCCGGTTCAGCGAGGAGATCGGCTTCATCGCGGCCTTCACCCGCAGCGGCTCGCCGGTGGTGATGCCGCCCTCCAGGCCGCCGGCCCGGTCGGTCACCCGGCGGACCCCGGTCGCGGTCGGGATGATCTCGTCGTGCGCCGCCGAGCCCCGGGAGCGCGCCTGCTGCCAGCCGTCGCCGATCTCCACCCCCTTGATCGCCTGGATCGACATCAGCGCGGTGGCGAGCCGGGCGTCGAGCTTGCGGTCCCACTGCACGTGGCTGCCCAGGCCCGGCGGCACCCCGTAGGCCAGCACCTCGACCACGCCGCCGAGGGTGTCGGCGTCCTTCTTCGCGGCGTCGACCTCGGCGACCATCCGGGCGCTGGCCTCCGGGTCGAGGCAGCGCAGCGGGTCGGCGTCGATCCGGGCGGCGTCCTCCGGGGTGGGCCGCAGGCCGGGCTTCACGGCGACCGGGCCCAACTCCACCACGTGGGAGACGATCTCGATGCCGAGGGCCTGCTTGACCAGGGCCTTGGCCACCGTGCCCACGGCCACCCGGGCGGCGGTCTCCCGGGCGCTGGCCCGTTCCAGGATCGGCCGGGCGTCGGCGTGCCCGTACTTCTGCATGCCGGCCAGGTCCGCGTGCCCCGGGCGGGGACGGGTGAGCGGCGCGTTGCGGGCCTGCCCGGCCAGCTCCGCCGGGTCGACCGGGTCGGCGGCCATCACGGTGCGCCACTTGGGCCACTCGGAGTTGCCCACCCGGATCGCCACCGGGCTGCCGATCGTCACGCCGTGCCGGAGGCCGCCGATGACCTCGACCTCGTCCTGCTCGAACGACATCCGCGCGCCCCGGCCGTAGCCGAGCCGGCGCCGGGCCAGCTCACCGGAGATCTCCGCGGTGGTCACCGCGACTCCGGCGGGCACCCCCTCCAGCAGCGCGACGAGGGCGGGTCCGTGCGATTCACCTGCAGTCAGCCAGCGCAACACAGCGGTCAGTCTGTCACGCCGGGTGGCCGCCCCGATGCGCCGCCCGCCCCGTCCCGCCCTGCGGACGTGGACGTCCGCGGGGCGGGGCGCGCCGGTCAGTCCGCCCAGTCGAAGGTCATCCCCAGCCGGGCGGCGAGGGCCCGGTTGTACGGCGCGTAGTACCGGGTCAGCTCGTCGCGCACCGCCTCGTCCATGGCACTGCTGCGCCGGTCGTTGAAGACCTCGTACCGGTCGAGCTGGAAGGGCGGCAGGCCGAGGAAGTCCAGCACCCGCGCGTACGTGGCGGCGGGTTCCCGGTAGAGCGTCTCGCTGGGCAGGATCAGCAACTGCTCCCGGTCGAACCGGTCCAGCCACGGCTCCAGGTGCTCCAGGTAGCGGCCCCGGGCGCGGTAGCTGTACCAGTCGTAGGCGTTGCTGACGTACGTCGGGTCGGCGATCAGCTTCTCCCGCTCCCCCGCGGTGCGCTCCTCCTCGGCGGCGAGGGCCTCGGCGAAGCCGAGCGGCTCCACCCCCTCGGTGCGCCGCTCCTTCCAGTGCGAGTACGCCCGCTCCACCGGGTCGCGCAGCAGCACGATGAGCTTCACCGCCGGGATCAGCTCGGCCACCCGGGCCGGGGCCAGGGGGTGGAACATGTACAGCGGCGCCGCCTCCCCCACCCGGGTCGGTCCGCCGTGCCGGCGCTCCAGCGCCCGCCGCTGCCGCCCCGTCGGGAAGTGCGAGCGGTACCAGGCCTCGCCCCGGGCGTGGGTGTCCTCGAAATAGTGTGAGGTCTTGGTGTTCCACGCCGGGAAGAGCCGCGGCACCAGCGGGTGCTCCAGCAGGTAGCGCCAGAGCGAGGTGGTCCCGCCCCGCTTGGTGCCGATGACCAGGAAGTCCGGCAGCGGACGCCGGTCGCTGGTCCGTTCCCCGTAGCGCACCAGGGAGCTGCGCACCCCGCTCACCATCGGGGTGGGCACCAGCGTCTTGACCCGGTCCCGCAGCGTCGTCATCTCGTCCTCCTCGTCATCTCGGTGCCCGGCCGAGCAGGGTGGGCACGGCGGCGCGCACCCGTCGGCGTACCCCGGGGTGCAGCAGCAGCGCGACGGCGATCAGCGCCACCACCCCGAGGGTGAGAATGAGTCCGGCCACGCCGCGCCCGGCGACCGCCGCCCCGGCGCCGGCCAGCAGGGCGGTGGCCGCGGCGGCGGCGCCGGCGGCGCGCAGCACCCCGCGGGTGAGCAGCGGTTCGCCGACCACCCGGCGGGCGGCCACCGCGGCGATCACGTTCTCCACCACGATGCCGGCGGTCCAGGCCGCCGCCGCGCCGAGCGCCCCGTACGGCGGGATGAGCGCCAGGGCCAGCGCGACGTTGAGCACCAGCCCGGTCGCGGCGGCGAACAGGTGCCGGCCGCTGCTGCCGCTCATCAGCAGCAGCGTCTGCACGATCCCGGTGCCGGAGTTGACCATCATGCCGCCGGCGAGGACCGCCAGGGCGGCCGCGCCGGTGGTGAACTCCGCCCCGAACAGCCGCAGGAAGCCCGGCGCGAAGATCGCCAGCAGCAGGTATCCCGGCCAGGACAGCGCGATGATCACGCTGGTGATCCGCCGGTAGACCAGCGCGGCCTCGGCGGTGCGTCCCGCGCCGAGCAACCGGGACAGCTGCGGGGCGACGGCCACCCGCAGGCCCTGCATGACGAGCAGCCCGGCGAGCGCGTACCGGCCGACCGCGCCGATGACGCCCGCCTCGGCCTGGTCGGCGAGGGCGGCCGTGAGCAGCACGGTCAGCCACATGCTGCTGGCGTCGATGGCCGCCGACGCGGCCCGGGGCAGGGCGAAGCCCCAGAGGGTGCGCCAGTCCCGCCCGACGGGGCGCAGCGGTGCGCCGGCCGCGAGGCCGAGCGGGCGGATCAGCAGGGCGGCGGCGACCAGCCCGGCCAGCACCACCGGGGCGAGCCAGCCGGCGAAGGCGGCGGTCACTCCGGCGCCGGCGGCGACCGCGGCGAACACCAGCGTCGGCCGGGCCGCGGGCACCAGCACGTACTGCACGGCGACCAGGGCCGCGACCGGCCGGACCGCGCGGACGGCGGCGAGCAGCACGGTCATCGCCACCACGAACGGCAGCCCGGCGAAGGCCAGCCGGAGCAGGTCGCCACCGCGGGTCGTGCCGGGGTCGAAGAAGACCGGCGCGAGCACGCCGGACAGGGCGCTGCCGCCAGCCGCCACGGCGACGGTGAACAGCAGCGCCGGCAGCAGCGCGACCGGCAGCAGCCGGGCGGCGTCGCCGTCCCGGCCCGCGGTACGCCGCGGCAGGGCCCAGACCAGCGCGGTGTCCGCGCCGGCGCAGCAGAGCCCACCCAGGACGGTGACGACGCCGATCGCGGTGAACATGGCGCCGGAGCCGGCGGGCCCCAGCCCGCGCACGATCACCACGGTCAGCACGAACCCGAGCAGGCCGTTGACCGCCGCGCCGAGGAGCCCGACCGCGCCGCTGCGGGTGCTGCGCCGGACCTCCCGCTCGCCGGCGGCGGTGCTGGCGGCGACAGTCGTCGTCCCGGTCACGGCGTCCTCCCCTGCTCCGGCGTGTGCTCCGGCGTGTCGGTCGTCGGCCGGTCCGGACCGGTTCCGGCCGCCGTGGGCGCCGACGGGTCGGCCGCCGGCCGGGGCCCGGGAACGTCCGGCGCCGGGGCGGGCACCGTGCGCAGCGGCACGGCCGCCACCCCGGCCTTCGCCGACGGTCGCCGCCGGCCCGGCACCGCGGCCCGGCCGAAGCCCCGGGTCCGCCACGGCGTCAACGGTGCCGGCTGGGACAGCGCGGACGGCCCGACGGCGGCCCGGTTGACCGGTCCGGCGACGGCGG
Source organism: Micromonospora sp. NBRC 110009 (assembly GCF_030518795.1). Lineage (NCBI taxonomy): Bacteria > Bacillati > Actinomycetota > Actinomycetes > Micromonosporales > Micromonosporaceae > Micromonospora > Micromonospora soli. The sequence continues at coordinate 6,980,571 of NZ_CP130427.1, forward strand.
CCAGTCCGGCGCCCACGCCGAAGAAGATCAGCGAGAGGTTCGGGTCGATGTACGCGTACACCGGGATGACCACCAGCGCGATCACCGGGACGGTGCTGAGCCAGTACCCGGCCGGCGACACCGCGGCGGTCAGCCGGCGGGCGACCAGCACCAGCCAGGACAGGAAGACGACCAGCGCCGGGATGCCGTGGCTGTAGAGGATCTGCCAGATCAGCCCCTGGGTGCCGAGCGGCTCCTCGGCCAGCGTGGTGTCCACGCTCTTGGGTGCTCCGTAGCCGAGCAGCGGGGACTGCTCCACCGCCTGCCAGGTCCGCACGTACAGGTCCATCCGGTCGACGTTGGTGTCGGTGGTGCTGACCCGCGCGTTGATCATGTCCTGGACCGGGACCACCAGGCTGACGATCCAGACCAGCAGCACCAGCGCGGCGATCGAGACGATGAGCCGGGCGTTGCCCCGGAGCAGGGCGCGCAGGCCCAGGTAGAGCAGGCCGGCGCCGAGACCGACGAACATGCCCCGGTTGAGCGTCAGGAACGCCGGGACGACCGACAACGGCAGCGAGACCCAGAGCACGGTGCGGAACCGGCCGGTGCGCACCGACGTCAGGTAGGCCAGCACGCAGGGCACCAGCAGGGCGTACGCGGTCCCCCAGTTGTTCGTGTACGGGTAGGGCGCGGCGGTGCGGTAGATCGGCGTCCGGGACACCGGGTTGAACTCGTTGACCCGCACGTGGGTGAGCGCCTGGATGTACCGCTGCGCGCTGATGCCGTGCGGCAGCGCCAGCTCCACCGGGGTGGTGAGGCTGAGCGTGGGCGCCAGCACGGCCAGCCAGCCCAGCGCGACCAGGCCGAGCCAGTACCAGCCGAGCGGGCGCAGCACCCGGTCCCAGGGGGCGCCCTCGCGCACCAGGGTGTGCGCGTACACGCCGACGACCAGGGCGGTCGCCAGGAAGCCGTAGCGCAGGCCGAAGGTGAGGTAGGCGGTGGCCCGGTCCAGCCGGGTGGCGCTGAGCAGCACCAGGGCGAGGAAGAGCAGCCAGCAGGCGGTCCCGGCGGGCAGCGGGACGCGCCCGCGGGCGACGAGCAGGGCGAGCAGCACCGCGCCGAAAACGGACCAGCCGAGGTAGAACGCGCCGAGCGCCCACCACAGGGGCATCAGCGCGAACATCACGGTCAGCGGCCAGACCGGCAGCGGCGGGACGACCGCCGGCCGCGACCCCGAGGCGGCGCTGCCCGCCGCCGGTCGCCGGCCGGTCAGCGGCGGGGCCGTGGCGGCCGCCCGGTCAGACACCCCGTCCCGTCCGCTGGGCCAGTCGGAGCACCCGCTCCCCGGAGAGCAGGCCGAGCACCACGGGCACGGTGACCAGGACCCGCTTCTCCCGCGGGTTGAGCCGGAGCACCCGGCCCAGCTCCCGGACCGCCTCCCGGCGCCGCCGCCCGGAGGCGAGGGCGAAGGCGATCTGCCCGTGCAGCCGGGCCAGGCCGGTCCGGCTGCCGGCCAGCTCGGGGTGCTTGTCGATCAGGTAGCGGGTCGCCTCGACGATCACCGCCCAGCGGCCGAAGAAGAACGAGCCGCCGTGCCAGTCCACCACCACCAGCACCTCGGGCACGATGACCACGGGCCCGTGCGCGGCGATCCGCAGCAGCCATTCGTAGTCCTCGCCGTAGCCGCCGGGCAGCTCCTCGTCGACCGGGCCGACCGCGTCCCAGGTGGTGCGCCGCAGCAGGATCGTGCTGGAGTGCACCTCCATGATCCGGTCCTCGACGAAGTCGGGCAGGGTCACCTCGGCGGCGTCGAGGCGGCGCTCCTTGGCGATGCCGGGACCCTCCAGCCGGATGCCGCAGCTGGCCGCGGCGGCGTCCGGGCGGGCCGCGAGCAGCTCGACCTGGCGGCGCAGCTTGGCGGGCAGCCAGCGGTCGTCGTCGTCGCAGAAGGCCAGCAGGTCATGGGACGCCTGGTCCGCGCCGGTGTTGCGGCCGCCGGGCAGGCCCCGGGAGTGGGTGTTGTTGACGTAGCGCAGCGTCCGGTCGGCCGGCACCGGCAGGTCCAGCGGGCGGATGTCGGTGTGGTCGTAGACGACCAGGCACTCCACCGGCCCGGGATAGTCCTGGTCGAGCACCGCGCCCACGGCCCGCTCCAGCAGCCCCGGCCGGTCCCGGGTGGCCACCACCACGGTCACCGGCGGGTACGTCTGCCCCGGGGCGGCCGCCTGGTCGTGGTCAGTCACGTCCCTCTCCCGTCAGTACGAATCCGAACGGCTCCACGCCGACCGCGCGCAGCCGCTCCACCAGCCGGACCAGCCGGGCGGAGCGGGTCCGGTCCCGGGCGGCCACCAGCACGGCCCGGCCCTCCCGGGCGGCCCGTACGCCCCGCTCGTCGTGCAACGCGGGCGGCGCGTCGAGCAGGGTGAGGCCGTCGGCGGGCGGGGCGTCGATCCCGACCAGCCGGACGGTGCCCGAGCCGATCCGCAGTTCCTGGCCGTCGGTCCGGGTGGTCGGGGCGGAGGCCGCGGGTCGGGCGGCCGGGATGACCTGGGTGTTGTCCTCGGTGGTCGTGGACCGGTACACCCCGCCGTTCTTGGCGTCCGGGGTCGGGAACGGGCGGGGTTTGCGCACGGCGGGAATGACCGCCGTCTCCTCCGGGTCGCCGCCTCCGGCGGAGGCCCCGGCGGCCGTCGCGGGGGCCTGCCGGGGCAGCTTGGCCGGCGCGGGCTCCACCGGCGGGTTGCGTCGCTGCGCGTCCAGCATGAGCGGGCGAATCCGGTCCAGGCTCTCCGGCGTGACGCCGAGCCGCACCTCGTGACCGGCGCCGGCGAGCACCGCGGCGAGCCCCGCGGTCACCTGCTCGCGCCCCTCGTCGGAGCCGGCGGAGAGCAGCACCAGCGGGCCGCGCTGCGGGCCGTCCACCCAGCGGGCCAGCGCGAGCGACAGGTACCGCAGGTCGGACTCGTCGGGCTGCCTGCCCCCGGACCAGCGGACCGTGCCCAGCAGCGGCGCGCCGATCGTGGCGACCGCCTCGGCGGTGCTGCGCAGCCGCTTGTCCAGGGACTCCCGGACGAAGGCCGCCAGCGCGCCGAGCAGCACGCCGCCGAGCAGGCCCGCGGCGAGGAGCAGCGGGGCGGCGTCCCGGCTGGACGGGACGGGGCTGCGGGCGGCGCTGGTGACCGAGCCGGGGCTCAGGTCCGCGGAGGCGATCTTCGACCGCTGCTCGGCCAGCGTGGCGAGCTGGTCGTTGAGCGCCCGCAGCTGGTCCAGCAGGGCGCTGGTCCGCGGCGACGGGGTCTCCGCCGACTGGTTGGCCGGCAGGGACCGCTGGGTGGTCGTCCGCTGGGCGGTCACCACGGCGATGGTGTCGTCGTACGACTTCAGCACCGCCGCGCGCTGGTTCTCGTAGATGCCCCGGCGCAGGTCAAGGTAGGCCTGCGCCGCCCCGTTCGCGCCGTCGACCGCCTCCTGCTCGCGGTGCGCCGCGTAGTCGAACCGCATCACCTGGCCGCCGACCGGGGTCTCCACCTCCAGCGCGTCGGCGACCTCCTTGGTGTCCCGCCCGGTGATGGCGGCGACCTTGTCGATGACGTCGTTGCTGGTGGCGATGCCGCTCTCGGCGGTCATGTTCACCGCGCGGTCGGCGCCACCGGAGGGGACCGAGAACGGGTCGGTGACCACCGGGCGGACCACCACGGCGGTGGTCGCGGTGTACGACGCCGGCAGCACGAACAGGTAGACCAGCACGGCCACCAGCACCGACGCCGCCGTGCCGAGCACGAGCCGCCACCGGCGGAGCGGGATGCGGGCCAGCTCGACGAGTCCGACCGGGCTCTGCCGGGCGACGTCGGTCACGTCCATCAGTCAGGTCCTTGCGCAGTGAGGGAGGGGTGACCGCCTCGGGCCGGAGCGGGGTGGCCGGGGCGGTGACCGTCTCATTGTGGCCGACGGCGGGGCCCGCTCGGCAGTGCGGTGCGGGCCCTTCCGGGCGGCCCGGCGGCGCCACGGGGACGCCGGCGGACCGCCCGGTCGGGCCCGACCATCAGGAGGTGGCGAAGAACAGTGTCCGGCTCGACCAGTTCACCGCGCCGCCGGGCGCCGCCAGTTCGACCGAGGCGGCGCCGTCGACGGCCGCCCCGTCGAACGGCACCGCATGCAGCGAGCCGTCCTGGTCGCCGTACACGACCTTGCCGTTGACCCAGGCCAGGCCACGGACGGTGCCCCAGGGCACACCGACGCTGGGCAGGGTGAACTCGGTGCAGCCGAGGATGTAGCCGTCCGGCTCCAGGTACCGGTAGAACAGGCTGTTCGACCCGGCCTTGGTGTAGTACATCCGGCCGTCCAGGGCGAACGCCCCGGTCATCGAGCCCGCCTTGAACCAGTCGTTGTAGCCGCTGCTGACCCAGGGCGCACCCACGGCGCCGCCGGAGAAGATCGACACGTCCAGGTAGCTGCCGTTCGGCGCGGCCGCGTCGGTCTTCGACCAGTAGAGCTTGTTGCCGAGCGAGAACGACGCCCCGGCGGCGGTGAGGTTCGGCTGGCTGGCGTTGACCGGGGTGCCGAGGGTGCTGCCGTTGAACGGCACCTTCGTCGCCTGCCCGTCGGCCGAGGAGACGTAGAGGTAGCCCGACGCCGCGTTCGGCGCGTTGACGGCCGGCACGGTACGGCCGCCGGAGAGCGGGAACAGGCCCATCCGGCCGTGGTACTCGTTGCCCACCCCGTCGGAGTCGAAGCCGGCGTACAGGCCGGTGCTGCCGCGCCACAGCTCCCAGATGATCGGGCCCCAGGTGGTGGTGCCCGACGGGGCGCCCGAGCGGGTCGGGTTCCAGACCAGCGGCAGGCCGTTGATCGGGTCCAGGGCGCCCAGGCCGAACCGGTTGATCGCGCCGCTGCCGGCCGAGTCGTTGCCGTTGGCGTTGTTCAGCCAGCGGAAGTGCCCGCCCACGTAGACCACGTTGTCGGCGACCTCGACCGAGGTCACCGAGTCGCTGCCGGTGTAGTTGACCCAGGTGGCGTCGATGCCGGCGCCCCGGTCGGCGGTCTCGAAGCGGGCGGTCGCGTCGCAGTACGCCCCGGCGTCGGCCCGGCCGCCGTCGGCGACGATGACGAAGTACCGGCTGTCGTCGGAGAAGTCGACGTCCCGGGCGTAGAAGGGGAACGCCGCGCTGGAGCAGGGCGCCACGTAGTGCTGGGTGCTCCAGTTCGCCACCGCCGGGGTGCCGGCGAGGTCGACCAGCACCACCTGGTTGCGGGCCTGGCCGTTCACCTGGGTGAAGTTGCCGACCGCGACCAGGGTCCTGCTGTCCGGCGAGACCGCCAGGCCCCAGACCAGCTCGCTGCTGGTGCGGGCGACGCTGGCGTCGATCTGGAAGCTGGCGTCGATCGCGCCGGTGGTGGCGTCCAGCCGGGCGAGCAGGGAGTGCTGGGTGCCGTTGACCCAGTGGAACGCGCCGGCGAGGTAGAGGCTGTTGCCGACCACCAGGGTGCGCCGGACCAGGCCGCCGTCGCTGCGCCCGACCCAGCTGGTCACGGTCGCGCCGGTGGTGGGGTCGAGCTCGACCAGGTTCTTCCGGCTGACCCCGTTCACGGTGAGGAAGGCGCCGCCGACGATGAGCTTGCCGTCCGGGCTGACCGCGAGGGCGTGCACCGCGCCGTCCAGCACCGGGTTGAAGCCGGTCTTCAGCGCGCCGGTGGCCCGGTCGTACGCGAAGAGGTAGTTGCGGGTGGTCCAGCTCGCGTCACCCGCCGCCTTCACGGAGGTGAACGACCCGCCGACGTAGACGGTGTTGCCGATCTCGGCGAACGCCTTGGTGTCGCCGTTCTGGGCGTGCGGGGTGGTGTCCACCGGGTTCGCCGACGTGAGTGTGCTGGTGACCGGCGTGGGGTTCGCCGCGCGGGCCGGCGCGGCGAGCAGCCCGACGGCGAGCACCGGCGCGGCGATCGCGGCGCACCACCGCCGCCACACCGGTCGAGACGTTCTGTGCAGCACTGGCGCCCCCAAAGCGGTAGAGAGATCACGGGTAGCTTGCTCGGAACGGACATTCGGCACCATCAACCGACCGGTCCGCTCGGTCACCGGCTCGGCCCGGTCCGGCCGTACGGGTCGCGGCGCGCCGCCGCGCGCGGGCCTCACGCCGCCTCCGTCCACTGGAACGGCGTGACGCTGCCGGTGGCCGCGACGGTCCAGGACGCCGCCTCGGCCAGGTCCTCGACCGTCACGGCGTCCGCCTCCCGGTGCAGGACCAGGCGGCGCCGGTCCAGCTGCTCGGCCAGCTCGACCTGGTGGTCGTCGACGTGCTCGTCGTGGCTGCGCCGGCGCGGCACGTAGATGGCCCGGTGGCCGGCCCGCATCGCGGCGAGTGCCGAGCCCACCCCGGCGTGCGTCACCACGACGTCGGCCTCCCGGATCGCCTGCTGCATCTCCGCGTACGGGACCTGCGCGCGGGCGCCGGCCGGCATCCGGGGGATCCGGGTGGAGCCGACCTGCCAGAGCACCTCGGCCTCGGGCGGCAGCACCTCGACCAGCCGGGTCAGCAGCCGGGGGAAGCCGAACCGCTCGTGGGTGCCGAGGGCGACGACGATCCGGGACACCGGCCGCGTGGTGGGGCGGCGGCTGGCCTGGTATCCGTCGAAGACGGTGCCGCCGTACCGCCAGCGCTCGTCCGCCCAGCCCGGGTACTGGGTGTAGAGCCGGGCCCGCGGCACCCGGGCGACCAGCCGGCCGGTGAGCGAGGGCCCCTCGGTGCGGGTCGCGCTCTCGATGTAGTGGCAGTCCAGCCCCCGCCGGCTGGCGGGTACGAAGAACGACATGGCCACGCTGGCACCGGTGCTCACCACCCGGTTGAACCGGCCGCCGCGCAGCACCCGGCGGGCGGCCAGCAGGTCGCGCATCGCGCCCAGCGCGTCCCGGGTGGTCGCGGGCGGCACGTGGATGACCTCCTGACCGTCCAGCAGGGACCGGCTCTGCGGCGAGTCGAAGGTGGCCCAGACGCAGTCGTCCGGCAGGCCGAGCCGGGGCTTCAGGTCGTAGAGCTCGGCGAGGTGCCCTCCGGTGGAGGCGATGAGAAGGGTGGTCAACGCGGTTGCCCAACTTCCGTTCGAGGGGTGGCCCAGGGCAGGGTCAGGGTCCGAACGGCGCCGCGGGGAGGGGTGGCGGCGGCCCGGACGTCGGGTCAGGTGCTGATCGGGACGCGTTCGCGGCGGTCTGCGGCGGTGGCCGGCGCGGCCGGCGGTCGCACCCGCCCGGCGGCGACCACGACGGCGAACGCCATCACGCCGGTGAGCAGGATGCCGAAGGTCCAGCCGCCGAGCACGTCGGTGAGCCAGTGTTTCTCGGCGTAGACGCGGGTGTAGCCCTCGACCGTGGCGAGCACCCCCAGCCCGGTGAGCAGGCCGACCCGGACCCGGCGGGGGATCCGCCAGATGAGCGCGGCGAGCACCAGGAGGGTGCCGAAGGTCATCAGCACCCGCGCGCAGCCACCGGACGGGTAGCTGCCCAGGTCGGTCGGGGGGTGACCGCGGTCGACCACCAGCTTGAGGATCTCCTGGGCGTACTGCTCGACGACGAACTGCAGCGGCAGCGCGAGCAGCGGGAGCCACCAGCGCCCGCGGCGCCAGGCCACGGCGAGGACCAGCGCCCCGACCACGGTGACCCACTTGAGCGGGTACCGGTCGCCGATCGCGGTGATGAACGAGTTCAGTTCGGCCCATCCGGCGACCTGCCGCGCGTGCACGTACTCGAAGACCGGGTGGTCGACGTGGGGTTCGAGCCGGGACAGCGCCTCGCCCAGGGGCCAGCAGACCGTGACGACGGCGGCCGAGCCGGCGAGCAGCACGACCAGGGCGGCGCCGAGCCGGCCGAAGGCGGCGGTGAGCCCGGCGACGGCGACGCGCAGCCGCTCGGCCGTCCGGCTCGCCGCCACGGCCGGCGCCCAGCGGCTCGCCAGCCACGGGACGACGATCGCCGGCACGAGCACGGCGAGCACCCCGCACACGTAGATCAGGATCACCGTCGGTCACCGCCCGTCCCGGGCCGCGCGCCGCGCGACGGTCGCACCGAGTCCACTGCCATGCCAGCCACCGGCCGGACCTCCCCATGCCACACGGTCCTGGGAATGCCCCACGCCACCTGGACCGGATCGAACCCGCCACCGACCGAGGGTTGGTGAACGAGTGGTGACACCTTATTGGAGCCCGGGTGGCAAGCGGTAGCGGGGGCTCACCCGCGGGGCAGCCCCAGCCGGTCGGCGAGCAGATGCAGCAGCGCGGGGTGCAGCTTGTCGCTCCAGCCTCCGCCCCCCGCCGCGAGTTCCGCGGTCCGCAACCACAGCTCGATGAGATAGGCGTCGGCGACGAGGCGACGGCGCGCGGGATCGAGGCCGAACGCCGCGCCGTGTCGCGCCAGCACCGCCGTCATCTCGCGGGTCGCCTCCGCCGCCGGCCTCCCCCGCAACGACAGGGCACTCTGGAATCCCTGGTGGGCGAGGTCGAAACCGACCGGCCGCCCGGTGCCGCTGTTCTCCCAGTCCCACGCGTACAGCCGGCCCCGGTGGCTGCCGAGGTTCCACGGCACCCAGTCGCCGTGCCAGTGGCCGAACTCCAGCGTGGTGGGCCCGTCCCGGTCGGCCAGGGCCGCCAGCGCCGCGACGACCGGCCCGCCGGCCCGTTCCGCCCGGGCGGTGAGCTCGGCCAGGAACGGCGAGCCGGCGAGCGGTCGGGGCGCGGCCGGCGGCCCGCCGCGCCGGGCGACCGCCAGCATCGCGGCCACCTCCGGCCGGTCCGGCCGGGGCAGCCGGCGCACCCCGGCGGGCATCGGCTCGACCAGGGTCACCGCCAGGTCGCCCCAGGTGAGCTCGCGCAGCAGGCGGGGCACGTCCGGGAGGTCACCGCCGTCGCGCGGCAGCTCCCGCAGCGCGTCGGCCTCCGCGCGGACCATCGCCCGGGTCGCCCCGTTCCAGCCGACCTTCGCGTACGCCCACGGGCCACCCCGGTCGTCGAAGAGTTGCAGCGTCGGCTTGTGGTGCGGGTCGGGTGGGCGGATGCCGATCGCGGCGTGCAACGGTCGGCCCTCGATCCGGGCCAGGTGGGCGGTGAGCAGCAGCTCGGCGGGGTCGGCGGCGGCCGGGGCGGCGACGGTCAGCACCGGCATCCGGGCCAGCCGGGTGGCGCCGAGACCGGCGAGCAGGCCGACGGCGAGCCGGTTGGCGCGGACCCGGGGCGGCCGCAGCGCGTTGTAGGCCAGCGTCGACGCCGCGCCGACCCGGCGGGACGCCAGCGGCAGCAGGAACTTCGCCCGGGCCACGGAGGGCACCACGGCGTACCGGGTGACGATCCGGTGCCCGGGGGGCGGCGCGGCGTGGTCCGGTCCGACGTCGAGCCACAACCGCGCGTCCCCGAAGATCGCCCGGCTCACCCAGCCGAGGCCGTCCTGGCGGATCCGTGGGTCCTCCACCCTGTCCTACCCTCCCCTGTGCCCGCCCTGCGCCCCGGCACGCTGGCGGCCACGATATTGCCCGGGTTCCCCGGCCCGGCCGCCGGGCGTCCGGCCGGGCTCAGCGCTGCCAGACGCGGACGTAGTCGACCCGGAAGTCGGCCGGGAAGCGGGTGGCCGCGTCGGGGGTGCCGAGCCAGCCGCCCACCTGGAAGTTCAGCCGCAGGTTGTAGGGCTTGTCGAAGGCCTCGTCGAACCACGGCGTGGTGGCCCGGTCCCGCTGCCAGACCTGCCGGCCGTCGATGAACCAGCGGATCAGCCCGGGCTCCCACTCGGTCGTGTAGGTGTGGAAGCCGTCGCCGGGGTGGCCGGCCGGGAACTCCCAGCGCTGGTCCTGCTTGACGGGCGTGTAGTCGTAGAAGATGGCCTGGGTGGCGGCCCGGCGGTGGTCCGCCCCGCCGGGCAGCTCGACGACGTCGATCTCGCCGTTGCCGCCGTCGTCGGGCCGGAGCCAGAACGCCGGCCACAGCCCCTGCGAGTCGCCCGGCCCGTTCGGCGGCTGGGCCCGCACCTCGAAGCGGCCGTACCGGAACGAGGCCCGGCCGATGGTGTCCAGGTAGCTCTCGGTGTACTGCCGCAGCTGCGCGCCGCACACGGTGACCGTCCGCTGTGCCCGCAGGGTCAGCACGCCGCCGGAGACGACGAGGTTCTCCGGGTCGTCGACGTTGCACCCGAGGTCCACGTCGCGGCCCTCGTCGTGCCGCACGTTCCACCGGGACCGGTCGACCGCCGTGCCGTCGAACTCGTCCGCCCAGACCAGCCGCCAGCCCGGCACCCGGGCGCCCGGGCGGTCGGTCGGCAGCGGCGCGGGCGGGGCGGTGGTGGGCGGGACGGTGGTCGGCGGGCCGGTGCCGGGCGGCCGGGCGGCGATCGACGCGACCCCGGCGGCGGGCCGCGTCGGTTTGGCGGCGGGCCGGGGCAGCGCCACCGCCGCGAGGGCGGCGACCAGGCCGGCGCCGAGGACGCCGAGCAGCACGACCCGGCGACCTGCCAGCGTGGCCGGATGGTCCTGCGGGGGCGGGTGGCCGGTCAACGGAACGCTCCCTGTTGTCGGCGACGCTTCCGGCAGCAGCGTAACGACCGCTCCACCACCTGGGCCGGTCGGCGTCGACCGGGTCAGCGGCGCGCCGCGGCCAGCGCCGCGCGCATCGCGTCGACCGGCGCGGGCACGCCGGTGAACTGCGCGAACTGGCCGCCCGCCTGGGCCAGCAGCAGGTCCAGCCCGGACACCACGCGGCAGCCGGCGGCGAGCGCCGCCGCGGCGAGCGGGGTGGGCCAGGGATCGTAGAGCGCGTCGAAGAAGACGGACTCCGGCCGCCAGTCGAAGTGCCCGGCGAGCGGGTCGGCCACCCCCTTCGGCACGGCGGAGATCACGAGGTCGGCGCGGGCGTGTGCCGGCGCGCCGTCCCAGTCGGCGCCGGCGAGCGGCACACCGACCGCGCGGGCCACCGGGCGCAGCTCGTCGACCGCCTCCGGCCGCCGGGCCACCACCGTCACGTCGGCCGCGCCGATCCGGGCCGCCGCCGCGATCGCCGCCCGGGCGGTGCCGCCCGCGCCGAGCACGGTCACCGTGGCGCCGGCCGCGCAGCCGATGGCGGTGAGCACGTCGACCATGCCGGTGACGTCGGTGTTGTCGGCGTACCAGGTGCCGTCGGGCCGGCGTACCAGGGTGTTGGCCGCACCGACCGCGGCGGCGACCGGCGAGACCTCGCCGGCCACCGCGAGCGCGGCCTCCTTGCCCGGCATGGTCACCGACAGCCCGGCCCACTCCGGGCCGAGGCCCGCGACCAGGCCGGCCAGTTCGTCGGCCGCGCACTCGATCCGGGTGTACGACCAGCCGGTCAGGCCGACCGCCGCGTACCCGGCCTCGTGCAGCACCGGGGAGAGCGAATGAGCGATCGGCTTGCCGACGACGGCGGCCCTCACGCGCAGTTGCTTCCCGTCAGCACCTTGTTGTTGCACATGGTCCGGATCAGGTTCCGGTATTCGGCGTCGTTGGAGCCGTAGCCCATCGTGCCCTTCTTGTCGATGGTCATGAAGTAGATCCAGTCGCCCACCGGCGGATTCAGCGCGCCCTTGAGCGCCGCCTCGCCCGGATTGCTGATCGGAGTGATCGTCAGGCCGTCCACGCCATGGGTACGGTACGGATTCTTCGGGTCTCTGAGCTCCGACTGCTTGAGGACGTCGGAGTCCTTCGGGTCCTTGCCCTGCAGCCGCAGCCAGTAGTTGATCGCACTGTCGATCTCCAGGCACTTGCAGTGGTACTTGTCGGTGTAGACCCGGTTGTAGATCACCCGGGCCACCTTCGGCATGTCCACCTCGTTCACCGACTCGGCCTGGGCGATGGAGGCGGTGATCAGCGCCTCGTACGGCGAGATCTTCCGCTCCTTCTGCGCCCGGTTGACGAAGTCGAGCTGCTGGGTGACCCGGAGGAACTCGTCCACCATCATCGACAGGATCTGCGCGGCGGTGGCCTTCGGCGGGATCTCGTAGGTCGACGGGTAGAGGAAGCCCTCGATGCTCTTCGGGCCCTTCTTGCCGTCCTGCCGGTTGAACCAGAAGGCCGGCACGCCCAGCTTGACCGGATCCTTCGCGGCCGCCTTGAACTCCGCGACCGGGATCTTGGTCTGCTTGGAGAGGATGTCGTAGATCACCAGGCTCATGGCGCCCTCGGGGATGGTCACCCCGTTGACCACCCGGCTCTTCGGGTCCAGCAGCAGGACGACCGCGTCGGCGGCCTTCATCTGCTTGTGCACCTTGTACCGGCCGACCTGGATGTTCTTGCTGCGCGAGTTCGCGTCGGCGGCCTCGATGAAGGCCTTTGTGCTCTTCACCACACCGGCGTCGTAGAGGCTGTTCCCGATGTCGGTGAGGGTGTCCCCCGCCTTCACCTCGACCAGCACCTCACCCGAGCCGGGCCCGTCGTAGTCGGGGGTGACGAAGTGGTTGCGGATCCGGTCGAAGCCGATGTACGCACCGCCGCCGATCCCGCCCAGCAGCACGAGGGCCATCAGGAGGGCGAAGATGGTCTTGCCCCGACCGCCCGACTTGCCGTTGCGCTTGCGTACCGCGCCGCGCCGGTGCCGGCCCTTCTCCCCCCTTTCCGACTCGTCGAACACCAGGTCCAGATCGTCGATCATTGCGTCCGCCTCCGCTGTGCGTCCAGCCAGCTCTGCAGAATCTCCACCGCGGCGGCCTGGTCGACCACCGCTCGTTGGCGCTTTCCCCGGACGCCCCGTTCGGCCAGCCTACGACTCGCGACCACGGTCGACATCCTCTCGTCCGTCAGCGTCACCGGAATCGACCCCATTACATCGGCCAACCGGGCAGCGTACGCCGAGACGTTCAGCGCGGCCGGGCCGTGCTTTCCGGCGAGATTGACCGGCAGGCCGACCACCACCTCCACCGCCTCGTGCTCGGCGGCCAGCCGGACCAGCTCGGCCATGTCGCTGGGCACCGCGTCCGGCGCCGCGGTCAGATCGCGGGCGAGGGTGACCAGCGGGGTGGCCAGGATGCCGTGCGGATCGGACCGCGCCACCCCGACCCGGACCTGCCCGACATCGACCCCGAGACGCACCCCGCGGGACGGTTCAGCCATCTACCGGACACCTCCCCTCCGGTACGGGCCAGGGCGGACCGGATGGTCCGCCCTGGCGTCGATCGGTAACCTCCATCACGCGTCGGCGATGGCCTTCTCCACGGTGGCCAGCAGGTTCGGCGCCTCCGCGGCCGGCAGGCCGCCGCCCTGGGCCAGGTCGTCGCTGCCGCCGCCGCGGCCGGAGAAGGCGGCCTTCACCAGGTCCTTCGCGGCCAGGCCCCGGCCCCGGGCGGCCTGGTTGACGGCCACCACGAGGGAGGCCTTGCCGCCCGACCGGGCGGCCACGGCGACCACCGCCGGCCGGGCCGGGTCGATCCGGCCCCGGATCTCCTGGGCCAGGGTCCGCACGTCGTTGCCGGCCGCGCCCTCGGGCGCCTCGGTGCCGACGTACGCGACCCCGCGCACGTCCTTGGCCTGCGCCGCGAGGGTCGCCGCGCCGCCCAGCACCAGCTGCGCGCGGAGCTTCTCCAGCTCCTTCTCGGCGTCGCGGAGCTGGGTCACCGTCTGCTCCACCCGGTCGGCGACCTGCTCGCCGGGGACCCGGAACAGCTCGGCCAGCCGGGAGACCAGCAGGTGCTCCCGGGCCAGGAAGCCGAACGCGTCCATGCCGACCAGGGCCTCGATCCGGCGGACGCCGGAACCGACCGACGCCTCGGAGAGGATCTTGACCAGGCCGAGCTGGGCCGAGCGGGCCACGTGCGTGCCGCCGCACAGCTCGCGGGCGTAGTCGCCGACCTCGACGACCCGGACCCGCTCGCCGTACTTCTCGCCGAAGAGCGCCATCGCGCCGATCCGGCGGGCCTCCTCCTGGCTGGTGATGAAGGCGTGCACCTCCAGGTCGGCCAGGAGCACCTCGTTGACCTGCTGCTCGACGTCGTGCAGCACGCTCGGCGCCACCCCGGTCGGAGTGTTGAAGTCGAACCGCAGCCGGCCCGGCGCGTTCAGCGAACCCGCCTGGGTCGCCGACTCGCCGAGGAAGTTGCGCATCGTCTGGTGCACCAGGTGCGTCGCCGTGTGCGAGCGGGAGATCGCCCGGCGCCGCGACACGTCGATCTCGGCGTACCCGGTCTCTCCGGCGCGCACCTCGCCGCGGACCACCTTGGCCCGGTGCACGACCAGGCCGGGCACCGGCTGCTGCACGTCGAAGACCTCGAGCTGGCCGCCGCCCACCGTGATCAGACCCTGGTCGGGCTGCTGGCCACCGCCCTCGGCGTAGAACGGCGTGCTGTCCAGCACCAGCTCGACGGTGTCCCCCTCCACCGCCGCGGCCACCTGCGCGCCGCCGGCGAGCAGGGCCCGCACCCGGGACTCCCGGTTCAGCTCGGTGTAGCCGGTGAACTCCACCGGCCCGCCGGCGTCCAGCGCCGACCGGTACGCCGACACGTCGGTGTGGCCGGTCTTGCGCGCCTGGGCGTCCGCCTTGGCCCGGCTGCGCTGGTCGGCCATCAGCCGGCGGAAGCCCTCGGCGTCGACCTGCAGGCCCTGCTCGGCCGCGATCTCCAGGGTCAGGTCGATCGGGAAGCCGTACGTGTCGTGCAGCTGGAACGCCTTGTCGCCGGGGATCGACGACTTCCCCGCCGACTTGGTCTCGGCGATCGCGGTGTCCAGGATCGTGGTGCCGGCGCGCAGCGTGGCGAGGAAGGCGTCCTCCTCGGCGTACGCGTACTGGGAGATGCGGCCGAAGTCCTCGGCCAGCTCCGGGTACGACGGGGCCATGCAGTCGCGGGCCACCGGCAGCAGCTCGGGCAGCGCCCGGTCCTGGTAGCCGAGGAGGCGCACGGCGCGGATGGCCCGGCGCATGATCCGGCGCAGCACGTAGCCGCGGCCCTCGTTCGACGGGGTCACCCCGTCGCCGATCAGCATCAGGGCGGTCCGCACGTGGTCGGCGATCACCCGCAGCCGCACGTCGTCCGGGTGCGACTCGCTGGCCACGTGGCCGGAGTGCGCGCCGTAGCGCTTGCCGGTCAGCTCGGCGGCCTTGTCCAGGATCGGCCGGACCTCGTCGATCTCGTAGAGGTTGTCGACGCCCTGGAGGATGGAGGCCATCCGCTCCAGGCCCATACCCGTGTCGATGTTCTTCGCCGGCAGCTCGCCGAGGATCGGGTAATCCTCCTTGCCGGTGCCGGGCCCTCGCTCGAACTGCATGAAGACGAGGTTCCAGAACTCCAGGTAGCGATCCTCGTCGACCTCGGGGCCGCCCTCGCGGCCGTACTCGGGGCCGCGGTCGTAGAACAGCTCGGAGCAGGGGCCGCACGGGCCGGGGATGCCCATCGACCAGAAGTTGTCGGCCTTGCCCCGGCGGACGATCCGCTCGGCGGGCACGCCGACCGAACGCCAGATCTGGTACGCCTCGTCGTCGTCCAGGTAGACCGTCGGCCAGATCCGCTCCGGGTCCAGCCCGAAGCCGCCCGCGTCGACCGGCTTGGTGACCAGGTCCCAGGCCAGCGGGATGGCACCGTCCTTGAAGTAGTCGCCGAAGGAGAAGTTGCCGTTCATCTGGAAGAACGTGCCGTGCCGGCTGGTCTTACCGACCTCGTCGATGTCCGGCGTCCGGATGCACTTCTGCACGCTGACCGCGCGCCGGTACGGCGGGGTCTGCTGGCCCAGGAAGTAGGGGACGAACTGCACCATGCCGGCGTTGACGAACAGCAGGTTCGGGTCGCTGATGGCGGGCAACGGAGCGGACGGCACCACGGCGTGGCCGTTGGCCTCGAAGTGGGCGAGGTACCGCCGCTTGATCTCCGCCGTCTTCATCGCTGGTGCTCCTCCGGGAAAATCTCTCGGTCGCCGATGCGCGGGTCCTCCCGCAGCTCGGCGAACTGGTCGTCGTACGCCTCGCCGCGGGCGAAGGCCTCGTGGATCTCCTGCTCACGCTCGGCCATGCCGGCCCGGACGTCGTCCACGAAGCCCCGGACCGACTCGACGAGACCGCCCGCGGACTCGGACAGGCCGCTCGCGATGCCCGCCGGCGTGTACGCCTGCGCGGTGCGGGTGGCCTTGCGCACCACCAGCACACCCACGGCCAGCCCGATGCCCAGCCAGAACAACCGCCTCATGTCCGCATCCTTCCGCTCGGCCGGGTCACCGGTTGGTGCGCTTCGCAGCGCGGCGCCGCTGCTTGATGATGTCGCGAGCCTCGCGCTCGTCCTCCGCGTGCCGGCGGGCGGCCGCGGCCTTGCGCACGCCGTAGCCGAAGGCGGCCACCTTCACCAGCGGGTTCGCCGCGGCGGCGGAGACCACGGCGGCGAGGTTCGCCACGTTGGCGGTCACGTTCTGCGCGTGGGTGGTCATGGTGTCCACCTTGGCGAGCTGGAGGTTGACCCCGTCGAGGGAGGTCTGCACCTGCTCCAGGGCGGTGTTGACGTTCTTCACCGTGGTGTTGACGTCACCGAGCAGGGGGGTGGTGCGGTCGTTGAGGTCGTTGATCATGCGGGTGGCGGCGTCCACGGTGTGCCGCAGCCGCAGGATGGGCAGCGTCAGGATCAACACGAGCATCGCGAACGCGATCGCCGCGATCAGCGCCGCGACCTCTCCATAACTCACGCCTGTCCTCCTCGAGCAGTGTCCCGGGACCCGACGCCCCGGAAACGCGCGACCGTCCTACCCACTTCGCCCCACGCCGACTCGTCGGGGTCAACGGGCGCACGCGGGCCCGCCAGCCCCAGACCCTACCGTCCGTGATGGAAGGCGGCTCACGACGGTGAGCGTGTCAGCTCGCCGAGCGGATCGTCGGTGAGGGTCGGGTACGGGTCCTCACCGGTGAGTGACGGGTCGGTGCTCGGCTGCGGCCCGGTCCGCTCGTCGTCGATCGCGTTGCGAACCTTCACCGACACCAACGACCCGGTGCACTTTCCCGCAGCGGGCGAGGGCGCCGGAGAAGGCGCCGGTTCCCCGTCCACCGGCGGCGGCACGCAGGTGGGATCGCGTACCCACAGGTCCAGGGTGAGCTCGTCCCGGCGCCAGCAGGTGTAGCTGCCCTTGACCGGCTGCTCCGGGCAGCGGCTCACCTTCCACCGCCGCCAGCCGTCGCGGGTCAGCGCCTGCTGGTAGACCTGGGCGGTCTCCTTCCACGCCTGCTGGGACTCCACGGTCCGCTCCCGCAGCCGGCAGTCCTCCAGGCACCAGCGGCTGCCGCTGACATTGTCGACGGTCTTCGCCGCGGCCCAGGAGGGCACGGCGAGCTGGTCGAGGGTGTCGAAGACCGGGTCACGGCTCAGCGTGCGCAGCCCGAAGTAGAGCGGGACCGCGCCGAGGAGCACCAGGCTGACCAGGGCGAGGATGCCCATCCGCAACCGTCGCCGCTGGCGCATCTGGCGCCGCAGCTCGGAGCGGGCGCCCCGCAGGCCGCCAGCCGGCGTCGCCGCCCCGTCGTCCGCGGGCTCGGCCTCGGCCCGCCGCAGCGCCGGCCCGGGTCCGTCGGCCGGTCCCGGTCGCGGCCCGGCCGGCTCCATCGACGGCACCACCGCAGCCGCCCGGGCCACCGCCGGCCCGCCGGGCCCCGCCGGGGGTACGGCCCCCGGCCCGCCCGGACCGGGCCGGTTCGGCTCCGGCGCGTGCGGGGTCGCCCGTCCGGCCGGCCGCTCGTCAGGCCCGCCGGGGCGGGTCACGGCGGCGGCCGCCCGGGCCACCCCCGGTCCACCCGTGCCGGCCCGCGGACCCGGCTCGCCGCCGGGCTGACCGGAGCGCCCCTCGGTGCCGGGCGTCCGCCCGGGACCGTCCGGGCCGGGTCGGGCCGCTCCCCGAGCCGGCGCGGCGCCGCGCGGGTCACCGCCGGCCGGCCCCGAACGACCGGAGGGCGTGGGGGCCGGTCCGGGCCGGCCGGCCGGCAGGCCGCCGGTGCGGGCGGGATCGCCGCCGGACGGCAGGCCGCCCGTACGGTCCACGTCGGGACCGGCGATCCGACCGGTCGCGGCGGATCCGGCGGGTCGGCCGGTCGGACCGGGACGCGCGGCGCCCCGGGCGGAGCCGGACGGGTCGGGCGGCATCGGCGGCCCGGCGGGCGCGCCGGCCCGTCCGGACGGGGCCCGGTCGGGGTCGGCCGGCGTGCCGCGGCGGCCGGTGGTCGGCTCCCCCACCGGGGAACCGGTGGGCCGTCCGATCACCGGCATGGCGGGATCGGTGTGCGTCGTGCGCCCGGCCTGCCGGAGCCAGTCCGCCGGCCGCTCGGGACGCTGCGGCCGCGGCTCGTCGGTTTCCTCCCGGCCCGCCCGACGCGGTCCCGGGGCGGCCGCCGCGGCCGACCGACGTCCGTCCGACGGCTCCGGGGCGGCCCGGCGACCGGCCGGCTCCTCGCCCGCCGCGCGCCGACCGGCCCGGGTCGCCGGGTCCTCGGCAGCGGCCCGCCGACCTGCGGGCGGCAGGGTTTCATCCGGTGAACGCCCCCGGCCGGCCGGCGTCGCCGGACCGTCGGGCGCCACCCGCCGACCGGTACGCGTCGCCGGATCCTCGGCGGCCGCGCGTCGACCGGTACGGGTCGTGGGGTCCTCGGGAGCGCCCGGGCGACCGGGCATCGCCGGGCCGTCGGGCGTGGCCCGGCGACCGGCCGGGGCGTCGGGCGCGGCGCGCCGACCGGTGGACGTCGCCGGACCGTCGGCCGGGACGCCCGGCACCGGCGGGGCGTTCCCGCTGTGCGGCACCACCACGGGCTGGTCGGGTTCGTCGGCACGACGGCGACCGCCCGCGCGGCCACCGACCGGACCGTCCACCCGGGACCCGCCCGCCGCGGCCGGGTCGGGCTGGGCCCGGCGGCGCCGGGGCTCGGGGTCATCCGGGCGGGCAACCCCGGTCACCGGGTCGCCGACGGGGTAGCCGGGGCCGGGGGTCGCGGCGCGCGCCGAGGGCACCCCGGCGCGACCCGTCCCAGGCTCGGCCGCCCGCCGACCATTGCCGGAGACCGGACGGACACCCGGGTCGGCATCGTCGGGAAGCGAGCGCCGACCGGCGCCGGAGACCGGACGGACCCCGGCTTCGACGCCGTCGGGAACCGAGCGCCGACCGGCGCCGGAGACGGGCCGGGCGGCCGGGTCGCCGCCGCCCGGCTGCGGGCCGGAGGCCGGGCCGTCGGGGCCGTCGGATCCGTGGCGACCACGTGGCGAGGGCGGGACCGCGACGCGCGGGCCGGGCGGGGGCACGTTCGGGCCGGGCGGTGGCCAGCCGGCGCCCGAGCCCTGGCCGGGCCGCTCGGGACCACCACGACCGCGGTCCGGGTTCGGTGGCGCGGCCCTCCCGGCGCGGTCCGGGCCGGACCCGGGCGGCGGGCCGCCACGGCCGGGATCCGGGGCGGGACCGGCGGGCGGCAGCGGGGCGCCTCGACCCACGCCGGGGCCGGCGGGCGGTGCCACCCGGCCGGGCTGACCGGCCGGGCCGCTCATCCGGCCGGCGGCCGGCGAAGCGGGCGGGTGCTGGTTGGTCGGCCCGTCCCCGGTGCGCCGGGGCGGCTCGGCGGGGTGCCGGCCAGGCTCGGCCGGGCCGGGCCGGGGACCGTCGGCCGGGCGGCGCCGGGCGGCGGCCGGCTCGGGACCGCCGGGGCGTACCGGAGGCGTGGCCGGTCCGGTGTCCGCCGGCCCGCGACGGACCGGTGACCCGTCCGGGCCCGGCCGGCCGGCGGCCGGGGGCGGCACCGCACCGGGGCGGGCGCCGCGCGGCGGCTCGGGCGTGGGCGGGACGGGGCGGGGTCTCGGGCCGGTGGGCGGCGTCCCGCCGCGCGGGGGCGGCACCGCGCCGGGCGGCGGCGCGGACGGGTCGCCGTCCGGGCCGAGCTCGCCACGCTGCTGCTTCGCCGTGCGCAGGTCGTCGATCCAGCCGAACTCCTCGCCGGCGGTCGCCTCGTCCGGCTCGGCGTCGGCCCTGCCCCGCCCCCACCGGCGGCCCTTGGCACGCGGGTCGCGCCGCTCCTCCGGGCCGTCCTCGGGCCCCTCCGGACCACGCGCCATCACTGCTGACCCTCCTCGACGGCGTCGCTGCCGCCCTCGTTCGCCCCGTCGACCTGCTCCGGACCCGCCGGGCGACCACCGTTGGCGGCCGCCGGTGCCGGCAGCCCGCGCACGATCCGGCGCAGCAGCGGCAGCCGGGTGGCCACCGCGCGCTCCGCGCCGTGGCCGCTGGGCCGGTAGTAGTCGGTCCCGACGAGATCGTCCGGAGCGTACTGCTGGGTGACCACCCCACGCTGGTCGTCGTGCGGGTAGCGATAACCGGCGCCGTGGCCCAGCCCGCGGGCGCCGGCGTAGTGCGCGTCCCGCAGCCCGCGCGGCACCTGCCCGCCCCGGCCGGCGCGCACGTCGGCGATGGCCGCGCCGATCGCCGTGGTCGCCGAGTTGGACTTCGGCGCGGTGGCCAGGTGGATCACCGCCTGGGCGAGGTTGAGCTGCGCCTCGGGCAGCCCGACGTACTCCACGGCGTGCGCGGCGGCGGTGGCCACGGTGAGCGCGGTGGGGTCGGCCATGCCGACGTCCTCGCTGGCGAAGATGACCATGCGCCGGGCGATGAACCGGGCGTCCTCGCCGGCCACCAGCATCCGGGCCAGCCAGTGCAGCGCCGCGTCCACGTCCGAACCGCGCATGCTCTTGATGAACGCGCTGGTCACGTCGTAGTGGGCGTCGCCGTCGCGGTCGTACCGTACGGCGGCGACGTCGACGGCCTGCTCGGCGGTGGCCAGGTCGATCCGGCCGGCGCCGCGCGCGGTCGCGGTGGCGGCCGCCGCCTCCAGGGCGGTCAGCGCCTTGCGGACGTCACCGCCGGCGAGGCGGACGAGGTGGTCCTCCGCCTCGGCCGCCAGGGTGAGCGCGCCGGCCAGCCCGCGCTCGTCGGCGACCGCGCGGCGCAGCAGGCCGCGCACGGCGTCGTCGTCCAGTGGCTGGAGGGTGAGCAGCACGCAGCGGGACAGCAGCGGCGAGATGACCGAGAAGTACGGATTTTCGGTGGTCGCCGCGAGCAGGGTCACCGTCCGGTCCTCGACCGCGGCGAGGAGCGAATCCTGCTGGGTCTTGCTGAACCGGTGCACCTCGTCGATGAAGAGCACGGTCGGCGGCCCGCCGGCGCGGCGCTGCCGCCGGGCGGTGTCGATCACGGCCCGGACGTCCTTCACCCCGGCCGTCAGCGCGGACATGGCGACGAAGCGGCGGTCGGTGGCGCCGGCCACCAGGTGGGCGATGGTGGTCTTGCCGCTGCCGGGCGGCCCCCAGAGGATCACCGACATCGGCGCGGCGCCCTCGACGAGCTGGCGCAGCGGGGCGCCCGGAGCGAGCAGGTGGTCCTGCCCGACCAGCTCGTCGATGCTGGCCGGCCGCATCCGGACGGGCAGCGGCGAGTCCGCCCGGGTGGCGGAGAACGCGTCGACGCCACCGGAACCCGTGGGGGCGCCGGGCGGCGCTCCGGCGGGTTCGCCGAGGGTGAAAAGGGCGTCGGACTCCATCCCGAGAACAGTACCGGGCCCGGCCGACGACGCTGGAATCGCGCCGTGGGCCGGGCCCGGGTGATCGGTTCCGGTCAGCCGCGACCCGGCCGCCGGCCCCGGTACCAGCGGCCGCCGCCGGCGCCGCGCGGACCGGCGCCGACCCCGGCCAGGTAGAGGGCGAGCAGCAAGAAACCGATCAGGCTGAGGGTCTGGTAGTTGAACAGGTCGGGGGCGCCGAGGTTGGTGTTCAGGAAGTCGAGCAACAGCGCGAGGCCGAACACGATGGCCGCGAGAATGGCGAGCATTGTCGTTCCTCCGGTGGGGGGTCCCAGTAGGTCGGCGTGGGATGTACCCGATCGGTCTGTTCGTCAATCTCCACCCTGGACCGATCCGGCCCGCCGGCCGGGCGCCGCGTCACCGGTCGGTGGCGAGGATCGCGTAGCGCACCGAGTCCCACCAGCATCTCGGTGCCGAGACCCCGGCCCCAGTGGTCGGCGTGCACCACGTAGCCGATCTCCCCGCGCCGGTGCTGCGGGCTCTCCACGGTCAGGGTGCCCATCCCGACCAGCCGGTCCCCCTCGACAGCGGCCAGCCGGTACACCGGCCGCGGCTCGGCGTCGGCCTCGGCCCGCCACGCCGGCACGGCGTCCCGGACCTCATCGGGCGAGGGCGGCTGCTCGTCCAGCACCCGGTCGAACACGCGCGGCTCGGTCATCAGCGCGTACAGCGGCGCGACGTCGGCGTCGTCCAGTTCACGCAGCGCGCAGCGGGGGCCGGCGAGTCGTACCGGTCGAACGGAGCGGACGGGGTCACGAATTCTCCTCTCGTAGGCTGGCGGCATGATCACTGCCGACCAGGTCCTGGTGGGTCGGGACGCCCTGCTCGCCGCCGCCGGCCACCACCCGTACGCCCGGCACGCGCTCTGGCGCGAACACGAGCCGCAGGGGTGGCGACGCGACGGCGCGGTGGGCTGGCTGCTCCCGCCGGAGCAGGGGCCGGCCGGCGGGGCGCTGGGGCCGGCCGGGGCGGCGCTGGAGGTCTTCGGCGATCTGGTCGCGGACGGGACCCTGCACGCCGGCCAGTGGCTGCACCTGCCCCGGACCTCGGCGGACGAGGTGGCCGGGCGGTTCTCCGTCGCCCGGCTCGACGAGTGGGACTTCCTCTGGACCACGACGGCCCCGCCACCGCAGGACGGGGAGGAGCGGGTGGTCCGGCTTACCGAGGCCGACCACCCGGCCCTCGACGCCCTGATCGAAGGCTCCTTCCCCACCACGACCTCCCGCCCGGGCGACCCGCGCATCGTCGACTGGTACGGCATCCGGGACGGCGACCGCCTGGTCGCCTGCGGGGCGGACCGCAGCCGGGGCGACGTCGGCTTCCTCGCCGGCCTCACCGTGGCGCCCGACCAACGGGGCGGGGGCCTCGGCGCGGCGCTGACCGCCGGGATGACCCGAACCCTGCTCGGCCGGTACGACCACGTGGCGCTCGGCGTCTACACCGACAATGTCGGCGCCATCCGCCTCTACCACCGCCTCGGCTACACCGGCACCGAGCCCCGCACCTCCGTCCACCTGGGCTGACGCTCTCTCCCGGCCGCCACCGTCAGGCGGGCCGGGTGCCGGCACCGGCTGCGGGCGCCGGCTGCGAGGTCGGGACGGCCACCGGCGCGGGGCCGGCAAGGCTGCCGTCGGGGCCGGTCGCCGCGAGACTCGCCCCGGACGGGACCCCTTCGGCCGCCGCTGGCGCCTGCTCCCCCGGCGTGGCCGGCTCGCCGGCGCCGGACGCGGCGGCCCGGCTCGCCCGCCAGGCCGGCAGGTAGAGCGGCGCGCCCAGGGCGAGCACCACCCCGCCGACCAGCATGGCGAGGCTGACGCTGGTGCGGTCGGCGAGGGCGGTCAGGACGACCCCGCCGAGCGCCCCGGCCGGCATGCCCATCATCGAGTTCAGCGAGAGCACGCTGGTCCGGTTCGGGCCGTCGACCTGCCGGTGCAGCAGCCCCATGTGCAGTGGGTTCGACGCGCCGTGCACGGTGTAGCAGGCCAGATAGGCGACGATCACCCCGACCGGGCCGGCGAGCAGGCCCATGCCGACCACCGTCGCGCCCTGGAGGATCCGCATCAGCGCGGCGGCGGGCGCGGCGCCCAGTCGGCGCAGCAGGAACGGAGTGAGCGCGGCGCCGGCGGCGTTGGCCAGCCAGGCCGCCGAGCCGGCCGGCCCGAGCAGGGCGGCGGCGCGATCCGCGCTGCCGACCACTTCGGAGAGCCGGACCGGCAGCAACGACTCGAACGTGACCATGCCGAAGCCCCAGAAGAGCTCGACCGCGACGAGCGCGAGCAGCACCCGGGAGCGGCGGAGCAGGCCGACCGCCTGGCCGACCATCCGGGGCGCCTCGGCCACCGAGGCGCGCAGCGCGCCGACGCCCTTGGCCGGCCGGTGCTCGACCAGCATCACCAGCAACGCCACGACCGAGACCGCCTGCAGGGCGATGGCGACCAGCAGCGGCAGGGCCAGCGCGCTGATCGGGCCGACCGGGCCGAGCGCGACCAGCCCGCCGCTGAGCAGCGCGCCGGCGCCGATGGCGAGGCCGATGACGGTGCCGGCCCAGCCCAGGCCGCGCTCGTACTCGGCGTCCGGATCGGCGGCGAGGGTGGCGTCGACGTACCAGGACTCCAGGGGACCGCTGTCCAGCGCCCGGTAGACGCCCTGCAACGCCCAGGACAGGAAGAAGAGCCAGAACGAGTCGGCCAGGGCGAAGATGGCGAGGGATACCAGGCCGACCAGCCAGGCGACGGCGAGCACCGGCTTGCGACCGAGGGCGTCGGCGAGGCCGCCGGTGGGCAACTCCAGCGCGAGGATGACCAGGCCCTGGGCGGTGCCGATCAGACCGATCTCTGACAGCGACAAGCCACGCTCCTGCATCAGCAGGATCATCACCGGGATCATCAGGCCGCCGGGCAGCCAGCGCAGGGCGTACAGGGTGAGGTAGCGGAACCGGACCTGGCGTACGGACAGGGTGCTCACGGCTTCTCCTCTGCGGTCGGTGGGGTGGCGGGCCGCAGGTCCGCCGGGAGCGGCAGGGCGGCGAGGTAGATCTGCACCTGCTCGGCGCCGGGCTCGGTGGGGTCGGCCTCCTCGCGGTAGCGATCGAGGATCTGCCACAGGTCGGCCTTCAGCGCCTCGAGCCGGGCGTGCGGGATCGTCATGAAGATGTCGCCCATGCCGAAGGCGTCGCGCCAGGCGGGCGACCACTCGTGGCGGACGGCGAACCACCGCTCGGCGATCTCGGCGAACTGCCGCACCTGTTCCCCCTCGATCCACTCGATGGCGGCGCGGGCGTCCGGGTCGTCGTCGAAGTCGGTCGGCTCCCAGTTGGTCACGTCGTGTGCGGCCCGCCAGAACCGCTGCCGGCCGGTGCCGAGATCCGGGTCCTCCGCGACCAGGCCGACCTCGGCGAGCTGGCGCAGGTGGTAGCTGGTGGCTCCGGTGTTGGTGCCGAGCAGCTCGGCCAGCTTCGTGGCGGTCGCCGGGCCCCGGACCCGCAGCGCGCCGAGCAGTCGCGTGCGCAGGGGGTGCGCCAGGACGCGCACCTGCTGGTGAGAGAGCCGCACGGCGCGCGGCGCCGGAAGCCTGTCGTCGTTCCCCATGTCTTGCACAATATCTGTGCACACTTCCTATGCACAAGACTTGTGCATAGGAAGTGTGCAAGATCTGACAGGTGACCGGACGAGGGTCAGGTGAGCAGTTCCGTGACCCCGCGCAGCCGGGTCCGGAGCAGGCCCGCGGCCCGCGAGGAGTCGAGCCGTACCTCGCTGGGGCGGTGCACGCCGACCGCGGCGCCGGTGGTGGTCCTCAGCCCGGCCGGATCGACGCCGAGCTGCCGGGCGACGAGGAGTCCCAGCTCGGCGCGGCTGACCGCGTCCGGGCCGGCCACGTTGAGCGGGCCGGCGTAGTCGCCGGCCACCAACTCCAGCACGGCGGCGGCGAGGTCGGTCACGTCGACCGGGCAGCGGAGTTCGTCGGTGAAGAGGGCGGCCCGGCCGGCCAGGGCGTCGCGGCAGAGCTGGATCTGCTTGCTCCCCTCCCCCACGATCAGCGAGGTCCGCACCAGCACCGCCCCCGGGTCGACCGCTCGCACGGCGGTCTCCGCCGCCGCCTTCGCCGCCCCGTACGCGAACACCGGGGACGGCACGTCGTCGTCGCGGTACGGCTCCGGACGCCCGCCGTGCAGGGCGTCGCTGGACAGGTGCACCAGCCGGGCCCCCACCTCGGCGGACGCGTACGCGACGTGGGCCGCCCCGTCCGCCGTGACCGTCCAGTCGTCGTACCGGTAGGGGGTGCTGACGACGGCCTCAGGGCGTACCTCGGTCAGCAGCGCGCGCACGGCGGCGCGGTCGGTGACGTCGAGCCGGCGGGTCGCGACGCCCGGCACCCCGACGGCGGCCGAGTGGAAGGTGCCGACCACCCGGTGCCCGGCCGCGACGGCCTGCCGGCACACCTCGGCGCCGAGGAAGCCGCTGGCCCCCACCACGAGCAGGTTCATCCGTCCCCCAGACGTCGAAGGGCCCGCGTCATCATGACGCGGGCCCTTCGCCAACGCCAGGATCAGGTGGGGTCGGCCACCGGGGCGGCCGGGCCGGCCGTGCCGGCGTGCGGGCCGGTCGGCGCCTTCGGCTTGGCGTCGATGCCCGCCTCGGCGCGCTGCTGGGCGGTGATCGGCGTCGGCGCGCCGGTCAGCGGGTCGAAGCCGCCCCGGGTCTTCGGGAAGGCGATGACCTCGCGGATCGAGTCGGCACCGGCGAGCAGCATGCAGACCCGGTCCCAGCCGAACGCGATGCCGCCGTGCGGCGGGGCGCCGTACTTGAACGCCTCCAGCAGGAAACCGAACTTGTCCTGCGCCTCCTCGGCGGTGATGCCGAGCAGGTCGAAGACCCGCTGCTGAACGTCGCCGCGGTGGATACGGATCGAACCGCCGCCGATCTCGTTGCCGTTGCAGACGATGTCGTACGCGTAGGCCAGGGCGCGGTCCGGGGCCTCCTCGAACCGGTCCACCCACTCGGCATTCGGCGAGGTGAACGGGTGGTGCACGGCCGTCCAGCCGCCCTCGTCCGTGCGCTCGAACATCGGCGCGTCGACCACCCAGCAGAACGCCCAGGCACTCTCGTCGACCAGGTTGGCCCGCTTGGCGATCTCGACCCGGGCCGCGCCGAGCAGCTCCTGCGCCTCCCGGGTGTCAGTGCCGGCGGCGAAGAAGACGGCGTCGCCCGGCTTCGCGCCGACCGCGTCGGCCAGGCCGGCCAGGTGCGCCTCGGAGAGGTTCTTGGCCACCGGGCCGCGCGCCTCACCGGTCTCCGCGTCGAGCACCACGTACGCGAGGCCCCGCGCGCCGCGCGCCTTCGCCCAGTCCTGCCAGCCGTCCAGCTCCTTGCGGGTCTGGCTCGCGCCGCCCGGCATGACCACGGCGCCCACGTAGCCGCCCGCGTCGATCGCGCCGGCAAACACCCGGAACTCGGTGCCGCGCAGGTAGTCGGTCAGCTCGGTCAGCTCGACGCCGTAGCGCAGGTCCGGCTTGTCCGAGCCGTACCGGGACATCGCGTCGTGCCAGGTGATCCGCGGGATCGGCCGGGGGATCTGGTAGCCGGCCAGGTCGGACCAGAGCGCCGAGACGATCGCCTCGCCAAGGTCGATCACGTCGTCCTCGGTGACGAAGGACATCTCGATGTCGAGCTGGGTGAACTCCGGCTGCCGGTCGGCGCGGAAGTCCTCGTCCCGGTAGCAGCGGGCGATCTGGTAGTACCGCTCCATGCCGCCGACCATGAGCAGCTGCTTGAACAGCTGCGGCGACTGCGGCAGCGCGTACCAGCTGCCCGGCTGGAGGCGGACCGGGACCAGGAAGTCGCGGGCGCCCTCCGGGGTGGAGCGGGTCAGCGTCGGGGTCTCGATCTCCAGGAAGTCCCGCTCGTGCAGCACCGTGCGGGCGAGCTGGTTGGCCCGCGAGCGCAGCCGCATGGCCTTCGCCGGGCCGCCGCGGCGCAGGTCCAGGTAGCGGTACTTGAGCCGGATGTCGTCGCCGGCCTCGATCTGGTCGTCGACCGGCAGCGGCAGCGGCGCGGCCTCGGAGAGCACCTCCAGCGCGGTCGCGGTCACCTCGACCTCACCGGTCGGCAGGTCCGGGTTCTCGTTGCCCTCGGGGCGGCGGGTCACCTCGCCGGTGACCTTCACGCAGAACTCGTTGCGCAGCGCGTGCGCGTCCTCCTCGCGGAAGACCACCTGGACCACGCCGGACGCGTCGCGCAGGTCGACGAAGATGACACCGCCGTGGTCGCGCCGGCGGGCCACCCACCCGGCGAGCGTCACCGTCGAGCCGGCGTCCGCCGCGCGCAGGCTTCCGGCATTGTGGGTACGGATCACGGCTGGCGTCTCCTCATCGTGGAACAGTCGTCACCCCGCATTCTGTCAGCCCCGCCCGCCGCGTCCGGCGGGCACCCGACAGCCGGACCCGATCCGGGGCGGCCTCCGGCTGCCGACCCGCCGACCCGGGACGCGCCGGGGCAGCTCCCCCAGCGGACCGTCCCGGCGACGATCGACGGTCGCGACGGTTACCGTGGCGAGGTGCGCGCCGTACCGAGCTGGGCCGTGGCCGTCGCCGCCGCCGCACCCGTCCTGCTGCTCGGCGGCACGACCGTCGCGGGCGCTCGGCAGCCGGCAGGCTATGACCCGGTCCGCGACACGATCAGCGAACTCGCCGGGCCGGGCGCCGCGGACTCCTGGATCATGGTCGGCTGCTTCGTGCTGCTCGGCGCGTGTCACCTGGCCACCGCGGCCGTCCTGCACGCCGCCGGGCTGCCCAGCCGGTTCCTGCTCGCGGTCGGCGGAGCGGCCACCGTCGCGTTGATCGCCTTTCCGCGGCCGAAGGTCGGCGGATCGCTCGGCCACGGCACGGTGGCGACGATCGCCGTCCTGGCGCTGGCGCTCTGGCCGGCCGGGTCGGCGCTGCTGCTGCCCCGTGGCCCGGACGCCGGCCACCCGGCCCGACCGGTGCTGCCGTGGGCGTTCCGGCGACCGGTGGCGCTCACCGTGACCGCGATGCTGCTGGCCCTCTTCGGCTGGTTCGTCTTCGAGGTGACCAGCGGGCACCGCGCCGGGCTCGCCGAGCGGGCGACGGCGCTGGGGGTCGGGCTCTGGCCCCCGCTGGCGGTGCTCTCGGCCCGGCGGACGCACCAACGCTGGCACAACCCTGCGCGGATCAGTCCTCCGGGTCTGCGGGAAGCAGGTGGTTCACCTCCACCGGCCCCTCGGCGAGGGCCCGGGCCCGCTCCTCGGCCGCCTGGTCGGCCCCGGTGAGCCGGCCGCCGTGCTGGCGCAGGTGCTCCTCCCAGGACGGCACCTGGTAGACCTCCATGAAGCCGTGCTCCCGCTCGCCGACCCGGAACAGCCCCCAGCGCATCGCCCCGGTACGCCGGCGCGACCGACCGACCGCCCGCATCGCCGTCACGAACGCGGCCTGCCGCTCGGGCGGGACGGTGTAGCGGAGGGTCACCAGCACCGGCCCGGTCCGTGGGTGCGCCTCCAGCGCCAGGTGCGGCTCCGGCCAGTAGATCGCCGGGTCCTGGTCGAAGCCCCGGGTGTCCCGCAGCGGCCAGCGCAGCACGCTCACCGCGCCCAGGGCCATCACCACGCCGGCCACGGCCAGCGCGGTCTCCAGGCTGGTCAGCTCGCCGAGCGCGCCCCACGCCACGGCGCCGAGCGCCTGACCACCGGCGAAGACCATCTGGTACACCGACAGGCCGCGGGCCCGTACCCAGCCGGGGATGAAGAGCTGCATCGCGGCGTTGATGCCGGACAGCACGGTCATCCAGGCCAGGCCGGCGGGCACCAGCGCGGCGATCACCACGGCCCGCACCGGCACCAGCGCGAGCACGAGCAGCACCCCGGCGTAGAGGAGTCCGGCCAGCAGCAGCCGCTGGGTGCTGGAGAAGAGCTGGCGGATCCGGGGCAGGACGACGGCGCCCGCCACCGCGCCGACGCCCAGCGCGGCGAGCAGCAGCCCGTACCCGCTGGCGCTCATGGCGAGCCGGTGGCTGGCGACCAGCGGGAGCAGGGCCCAGAGCGCGCTGCCCGGCACCACGAAGAGCGCCGTGCGCAGCAGGATCCGGCGGACCACCAGGGAGTGCCGGACGTACCGGCCGCCGGCGCGCAGCGCGGCGGTGAAACGTTCCGGCATGGGCTCGGCCTCCGGCCGGCCGTGCCGCCAGCGCAGCAGGGCGAGTGCGAAGATCACGAACGAGGCGGCGTTGATCGCGAAGACTACCGACACCCCGGCCTGGGCCACCAGCACGCCGGCCACGGCCGGCCCGACCGCACGGGCCAGGTTGACGCTGATCGAGCCGAGGGCCGAGGCGGAGACGAGCTGGGCCCGGGGCACCAGTTCCGGAATCACCGCCTGCCAGGCGGGCAGGGTGAGCGCCTGCCCGACGCCGAGCGCGAAGGTGAGGGTGAGCAGCAGGGCCGGCGGCATCCAGCCGGCCGCCGTCAGCGTGGTGAGCAGCACGCCCACACCCGCCAGAAAGCACTGGACGACGATGAGCAGCCGGCGCCGGTCGAAGGTGTCGGCGAGCGCGCCGGCCGGCAGGGCGAGCAGCAGTACGGGCAGCATGCTGGCGGTCTGCACCAGGGCGACCAGGGTGGCGGCGTTGGGCTGGTTCACCAGCAGCCACTGTGCGCCCACGGTCTGCATCCAGGTGCCGACGTTGCTGGCCAGCACCGCCAGCCAGAGGCTCCGGAACGCGGCGACGCGCAACGGTGTCCACGCCGACGCGGGGACGTCGGGTGCGGGTGTCATGGGGGCGCTCACCGGGCGGAACGTACCCCGGCGGCGGTAGGTCAGTCCGATGATCGCGGAATCCGCCCCCCGGGCGCCGACGGGGCCGGACGCGGGAACGGGCCGCCGGTCGCCCGGCGGCCCGTTCGCGAGGGTTGCTCAGTAGACGCTGACGCCGTAGACGCTCAGCGGCTCGGTGACCGGCTGGAAGTAGGTGGTGCCGCCGGTGGTGCAGTTGCCGCTGCCGCCGGAGGTGAGGCCCAGGGCGGTGCTGCCGGCGAAGAGCGAGCCACCGCTGTCGCCACCCTCGGCGCAGACGTTGGTCCGGATCAGGCCGTAGACGCTGCCCTCGGCGTAGTTCACCGTCGCGTTGGTGGCCGAGACGCTGCCGCTGTGCACGCCGGTGGTGCTGCCGGAGCGCTTGACGGCCTGGCCGACGTAGGCGTTACCGGCGCTGGTGATGTCCTGGGACGTGCCGTTGTAGAGGTAGACGGTGCCCGGCTGCGAGGCGATGCTGTACCGCACGATGCCGTAGTCGTTGCCCGGGAAGCTGGTGCCGGCACGGGTGCCCAGCACGGACGTCTGGCTGGAGTTCGAGTACCAGGTCGAACCCAGGTTGGTGCAGTGTCCGGCGGTGAGGAAGTAGTAGGTCGTGCCGCTGCGCACGTTGAAGCCCAGCGAGCACCGGTAGCCACTGCTGTAGATGGCCTGGCCGCCGGAGATGCGGGTGGTCAGCACGCCGGGCGCGGCCTCGATCCGGACCGCGCCGCCGGTGCGGGCGGCGGCGGCCTTGACGCGGTCGAGCTTGGCGCCGGTGACCGTGCTGTCGACGGAGACCACGACCTGGTTGGTGGCCGGGTCGGTCCACCAGGCGGTGCCCGGGATCCTGGCGGACCGCTCCAGCTCGGCGGTGGCCGCGTTGAGCTTGTCGGCGCCGCGGGTGACCAGCTTCGGGATCGCGCCGGCGGCGTGGACCTGGCGGGCGGCTGCGGCGTCGGTCACCGCGACGATCATCTTGCCGCTGGCGTCGGCGTACGTGCCGGCGGCGCGGTCACCGAGCTGGGTGGCGAGGGCGGCGGCGGCGTCCGGGGAAGCGGCCGAGGCGGGAGCCGCCTGGGCGGGCGCGCCGAGCAACGAGCCGGTGACCAGGGTGCCGGCCACGGCGATGGCGGCGGCGCGGCGGAGCGAGGACCTCGTGGGTCGCATGTAACAACCTCCGGAAGGGGGTGACGGGCGCCGTCACAGGAACGCGCCCGAGGGCAACCCGGCCGAGCTGGGGAAACCGGCCGGGCGAACCAAGTATTCACATATTTAAGATCCTAAGCAAGACGTCACTTTGCCCGAATTCACCCGCCGCCCCCGGTAACCGCGGCGCAACATTGTGGACACAGACCGTCGTCTATACGATTCGGCCACCGCAGTCACGCCGGCACCCGTGATCCGGAGGCCACCATGACCCTCACCCGACGCGCGCTGGCCGCTCTCGCCGGCGCCACCGCCCTCGTCCTGCTCGCCGCCAGCCCCGCCGTCGCCGCCACCACCCCACCCCCCAACTCGATGGCCAGCATGGGTGACTCGATCACCCGCGGTTTCAATGCCTGCGGCTGGTACTCCGACTGCGCCTCGCGGTCGTTCAGCACCGGCGACTACTCCAGCGTCAACAGCCACTACCTGCGGGTCCGCGCGGTCAACCCGAGCATCCAGGGCCGCAACTACAACGACGCCAGGACCGGCGCCAAGTCCGCCGACATGTACGGCCAGGCGGGCAGCGCGGTCAGCCAGGGCGTCGAGTACGTGACGATGCTGATCGGCGCCAACGACGCCTGCACCAGCTCGGAATCGAGCATGACCTCGGTGGCCACCTTCCGGGCGAACATCGACAGCGCGCTCAACCGGGTCAAGGCCGGGCTGCCCGGCGCCCGGGTGGCGGTGATCAGCATCCCGGACATCTACCGCCTCTGGTCCGTGGGCAAGGACAGCAGCAGCGCCCGCACCGCCTGGTCGCTCTTCGGGATCTGCCAGTCGATGCTGGCGAACCCGACCTCCACCAGTCAGGCCGACGTGGACCGTCGGGCCCGGGTCCGGCAGCGGGTGGTCGACTTCAACACCCAGCTCGCCCAGGCCTGCGCCGCGTACGGGGCGAACTGCGACTTCGACGGCAACGCCGTGTTCAACTACCCGTTCGCCTTGAGCCAGGTCTCGACCTGGGACTACTTCCACCCCAACACCAGCGGGCAGGCAGTGCTCGCCAGCATCTCCTACACCGCCGGCTTCAACTGGTAGGTCCCTCCCCCGCCCGGCGCGCGGACGTGCCGTCCGCGCGCCGGGTCGCACCTCAGGCCCGGCGGCGGGCACCGGGCCCGGGCCGGGGCAGCACGTCGCGCGGGTCGGTCACCTCGTGCCCCTGGTCGCAGCGCAGCGCCACCCGCACCTCGGCCCCGCAGTCGCGGTGGCTGACCGCGAGCGGGGACCCGTCCGGGTCGGCCAGGTAGCGGTCGCCCCAGCCGAGCACCGCCACCAGCACCGGCCACAGGTCGAGCCCCTTGTCGGTGAGCCGGTACTCGTGCCGCACCCGGCTGCCCGGATCCCGGTAGGGCTCCCGGCGCAGCACCCCCTGCTCGACCAGCATGGCGAGCCGGTTGGTGAGCACCTGCCGGGGAATCCCGGTGCGCACCCGCATGTCGTCGAAGCGGCGTACGCCGTTGACGACCTCGCGGAGCACGACCAGCGTCCACCGCTCGCCGAGGATCTCCATCGCCCGGGCGATGGTGCAGTTCTCCACCGACCAGTCCAGTGCCGCAGGTCTCATGCCGACCAGGCTAGGTCTCGTTGACAGACTCAGCAACGCGCTGCGAGCCTGAGTCCATGACACAGACGCAGGACCGCACCCGCACGTTCTCCTGGTCGGACCCGGTGGCCGGGGCCGCGCACATCGGCCGGCGCGGCGGCCTGGAGCTGCTGCGCGCGATGATCGCCGGGGAGCTGGCCGCGCCGCCGGTCATGCACCTGATCGACATGGCCCGGATGGAGGCGGACGAGGGTCGCGTCGCCGTCGAGTTGGTGCCGCAGGAGTTCCACTACAACCCGCTCGGCACGGTGCACGGCGGCATCATCTCCACCCTGCTGGACACCGCCGCCGGCTGTGCGGTGCACACCACCCTGCCGGCCGGTGTCGGCTACACCTCGCTGGACCTGAACGTGAAGTTCCTCCGCCCGGTCACCGTGGCCAGCGGCACCCTGCGCTGCGAGGGCACCGTCCTCCAGCGCGGCCGCCGTACGGCCCTGGCCGAGGCCCGCCTCACCGACACCCGGGCCCGCCTCATCGCGCACGCCACGTCCACCTGCCTCCTCTTCCCCCTCGACCCCCCTGCCTGACCTCCCCCGCCCCCGCCCCCGCCCCCGCGATCTTGCACTCTCGGCCCCCGAGGAGCCGGTTTCGCGGCTTTTGCCGGGGCATCAAGTGCAAGATCGGCGGGTAGGGGGCCGGGGGTCAGTGGGCGGTGGTCAGGCGGGCGGCGCGGGTGGCTCGTCTTTCCTCGAAACGGGCCGCTTGGGTCTCCAGGGTGTCGAGGTGGGCGGCGATCTGGTCGCGGGCGACCTCGCCGTCGGCGTCCAGGCCGGTCGCCTCGAAGATGTTCCACTGGCGCAGCACCGGGGCGACCACCTCGTCCCGGTGCTGGCGGAGGTCATAGATCCCGGCCAGGGCGATGGTCACCGCCTTGCGGGCGAAGCCCTCGATGCCGACGCCCGGCATCTGGAAGTCGGCCAGCACGTCGGCGACCGCCCGCATGGCCTGGCTCGGCGCCAGCTCGAAGGCCGCGCCGAGCAGGTTGCGGTAGAAGACCATGTGCAGGTTCTCGTCGGCCGCCACCCGGGCCAGCAGCGCCTCGCAGGTCGGGTCGCCGGCGGCGCGGCCGGTGTTGCGGTGCGAGATGCGGGTGGCCAGTTCCTGGAACGAGACGTACGCCAGCGAATGCAGCATCTCCTCGTCGTGCACGTTGCGGTACCCGTTCGACATGTGCACCATCCGGGCCCGCTCCAGCGCCACCGGGTCGACCGCCCGGGTCACTGTGAGGTAGTCGCGGATCGCGGTGCCGTGCCGGCCCTCCTCGGCGGTCCACCGGTGCACCCAGGTGCCCCACGCGCCGTCCCGCCCGAAGAGGCTGGCGATCTCGTGGTGGTACGAGGGCAGGTTGTCCTCGGTGAGCAGGTTGACGATCAGGGCGGTCCGGGCCACCTCGGGCAGCGCCGAATCCCGCTCCGCCCAGGGCTCGCCGCCGAGCGGGCCGTCGAAGGTGCGCCCCTCGCTCCACGGCACGTACTCGTGCGGGAACCATTCCTTCGCCAACGACAGGTGCCGGTCGAGGTTCTTCTCGACCACGGGTTCGAGCTCGCGGAGCAGGGCGGTCTGGCTGAGCACGGTCACGACGGTCTCCCTACGGTGGCGTAAGTTACGCCACCGTAGGTCGAAACGCCGTCAGGCGCCAGTCGACGCGGGGCCCACCAGCGGTTTCAGGTCCGCGCGGGGCGGGGTCCACTCGCCCGCCGCCGCGGCCACCTGCTCGCCCGAGCGGATGTCCTTCACCTCGTCGCCCTCGGCGCCCGGGAACCAGACGTACGGGATGCCGCGCCGCTCGGCGTAGCGGATCTGCTTGCCGAACTTGGCGGCGCTCGGCGACACCTCGGTGGGGACGCCCCGCGAGCGCAGCGCCTCGGCCACCCGGTTGCTCGCCGGCCGATCGTCCTCGCTGGTCACCGCGACCAGCACGCAGGTCGGCACGCTGCGGGAGACCGTCAGCGCCTCGGCGCCGAAGAGCAGCCCGAGCAGCCGGGTCACCCCGATCGAGATGCCCACCCCCGGGAAGCGGACCGCGCCCGAGCTGGCCAGGTTGTCGTACCGGCCGCCGGAGCAGACCGAGCCGAACCGTTCGTAGCCGATCATCTGCGTCTCGTACACGGTGCCGGTGTAGTAGTCCAGGCCCCGGGCGATGCGCAGGTCGGCGACGCAGAGCCCGGGCGAGTGCGCGGCGGCGGTCTCCACCACGGCGGTCAGCTCCGCGATGCCCTCGTCCAGCAGCGGGTCGCTCACCCCGAGGGCGCGGACGGCGTCGGCGAAGGAGGCGTCCGGCGCGGAGATCTCGGCCAGGGCCAGGCACGCCTTGGCCTGCGCCTCGCTCGCGCCGGCGGTCTCCGCCAGCAGCTCGGCCACCCGGGTCGGGCCGAGCTTGTCGAGCTTGTCGATCGCGCGCAGCGCCGCCTCCGGGTCGGTCAGCCCGATCCCCCGGTAGAAGCCCTCACAGATCTTGCGGTTGTTCACCTGGATGCGCACGGGCGGGATCGGCAGCGAGCGCAGCGCGTCCCCGATGACCAGCGGCATCTCGGCCTCGTAGTGGGCCGGCAGGGTGTCCCGGTCGACGATGTCGATGTCGGCCTGGAGGAACTCCCGGTAGCGCCCCTCCTGCGGGCGCTCCCCCCGCCACACCTTCTGGACCTGGTAGCGGCGGAACGGGAACTGCAGCTTGCCGGCGTTCTCCAGCACGTACCGGGCGAACGGCACGGTCAGGTCGAAGTGCAGGCCGAGCGCGTCGTCCCCGGTGGCCGACTCCGGATCGGCCTGCAGCCGGCGCAGCACGTAGACCTCCTTCGAGGTCTCTCCCTTGCGCAGCAGCTGGTCGAGGGGCTCGACCGAGCGGGTCTCCAGCGGGGCGAAGCCGTACAGCTCGAAGGTGGCGCGGATCCGGTCGAGCACGAACTGCTCGATCATCCGCTGGGCGGGCGTCCACTCCGGGAAGCCGGAGATGGGCGTGGGCTTGCTCATGGCGTACTCCTTGGCGCCGCGCGGTGGGCGCGGTGCGGTCGTCGGTCGCGGTGGCTACAGACCGCGGGTGGGCGCGGCCGGGCGGGCGTCGCCGGTCCCCGCCACCTCGAGGAGGTACGGGTTCGTCGCGCGCTCGCGGCCGATGGTGGTCGCGGGGCCGTGGCCGGGCAGGACGACGGTGTCGTCGGCCAGCGGGAGGACCTTGTCCCGGAGGCTGGCCAGCATGCGGGGCATGCTGCCGCCCGGCAGGTCGGTGCGGCCGATGGAGCCGGCGAAGAGCACGTCGCCGGAGAGGCAGATCTGCTCGGCCTCCCAGGGCGAGCCGGCGCCGGGCATCCGGAACAGCACCGACCCGCCGGTATGGCCGGGGGCGTGGTCGACGGTGATCTCCAACCCGGCGAGGCGCAGCGTGGAGCCGTCGGTCAGCTCGGCCACGTCCTCCGGCTCGGCGTACGGCAGCCGGCCGCCGAAGAGCTGGGTGAGGTCCATCGAGAGCGCCTTGCTCGGGTCGGCCAGCAGCTCCCGGTCGTCCGGGTGGACGTACGCGGTGATGCCGCGGGCGCCGCAGACCGGCGCGACGGAGAAGGTGTGGTCGAGGTGGCCGTGGGTGAGCAACACGGCGGCCGGGTGCAGGCGGTGCTCGGCGAGCACGGCGTCGAGCCGGTCGAGCACCCCGATCCCGGGGTCGACCACCACGCACTGCTCCCCCGGCGCGGTCGCCACCACGTAGCAGTTGGTGCCGAAGGCGTCCGCGGGAAAGCCGGCCACGAGCACGTCCGCTCCCCTTCCGTTCCGGTACGTCGTCCCGGTCAGCAGCCTAGTCGCACCGGCCAGCGGTTTCCGCCGACCCACTGGTCGCAATGACCCCGCCGAGCACAGTGACAACGCCCGATAAACCGAGGCCGTACCTCGTACACCACTTTCCCAGCCGGTACCCGTACACTCTGGCGGGCGTGTGGCGTGGCGCACCTGCGCACCCGGCGGGCGGACCATGCCCGGCGCCGGCGAGGACCAGGGTAGAGGAAGGGGAGCACGGGTGGCTTCCAGCAGGGACCGGCAGCGCAAACTGGCGCGGGCCAAGCTCGACCGGCAGCTCGCCCGGCGGGCTGCCGCCGCGAAGCGCCGCCGGCAGATCCAGGCCGGCGTCGGCGCCGCCCTGGTGCTCGCGCTGATCGTCGTCGGTTCGGCCTGGGCGCTCGGGGCGTTCGACTCGAAGGCGGAGAAGAAGGCCGCCGAGGACGTCTGCCTCTGGACCCCCCAGGACGCCACCGGCAACACCAACCTCAAGGACGTCGGCACGCCGAAGACCACGGACCTGCCGACCGCGGGCACCCGGGCCATGACGGTCACCACCAACCAGGGTGCCCCGATCACCGCCGAGCTCGACCTCGCCTCCGCGCCGTGCGCGGCGGCCAGCATCTCGTACCTGGCCGGCAAGTCGTTCTACGACAACACCAAGTGCCACGAGATCACCACCGAGGGCGCGCTGCGCTGCGGCGACCCGAGCGGCACCGGCATCGGCGGCCCGACCTACTCGTTCTACGACGAGAACGTCCCCACCGCGGCGCCGAGCCCGTCCGGCTCGCCCGACCCGGGCCAGGCTCCGGCGTACCCGAAGGGCACGGTCGCCATGATCGCCAACCCGCCGGGCGCCAACAGCAGCCAGTTCCTGATCTTCTTCAAGGACTTCAACCCGACCACGCCGGCCTACCCGGTGATCGGCAAGATCACCGGCGGCCTGGACGTGCTGGAGAAGATCGGTGCCCTCCCGACCGTGGACAATGGGAGCGGAGCCAAGGTCAAGCCGAAGACGGACGTGGTGATCCAGAGCCTCACCGTCGGCGAGGTGAACGGCACCGCGGCCGCCACGAGCGCGCCGTCGGCCAGCCCCAGCGCCGGCTGACCCGGCCCGTCCCGACCCCTGAGCAGCGGCGGTAGCGCCGCACCCGAGAAACACCGGAGGAGTTGACCGTGACGTCCACGAGAGAGCGGCAGCGCGCGGCGGCGCGGGCCCGACTCGAGCGGGAGATGGCCGAGCGCGCCAGCCGGGCCCGCAAGCGCCGGCAGACGCAGGCCATCGTCGGTGCCGCGGCCGTGCTGGTGCTCGTGGTCGCCGGCACCGTCTGGCTGGCCACCTCGCTCGGCGGCGACGACAAGAAGCAGACCAACGCGAACACCGCGGGCTACTCGCAGTGCGTCTACACCGAGATCGGGAAAGACGCGCGCCCCAAGCAGATCAAGGACGTCGGGCTGCCCCCGAACCAGCAGGACAACAAGGGCATCCAGACGATGACGATGGACACCAATCTGGGCGCCATCACCGCCAAGATCGACCGGAGTGAGGTGCCCTGCACCGCAGGTAGCTTCACCCACCTGGCCAGCAAGGGCTTCTTCGACAACACCAAGTGCCACCGGCTGGTGACCCAGGGGATCAAGGTGCTCCAGTGCGGTGACCCGAGCGCGACCGGCAGCGGCTGGCGGGACACCGACGGCACCGGCGGCCCGAGCTACAACATGGCCGAGGAGAACCTGCCCACCGACGAGCGGCCGCCGTACCCGGAGGGCGTCATCGCGATGGCCAACTCCGGAGCGCCGAGCAGCACGGGCAGCCAGTTCTTCATCGTCTACGGCGACTCCCAGCTCGACCCGAACTACACGGTGCTGGGCACGATCACCGGCGGCATGGACGTGGTCAAGCAGGTCGCGGCGGCCGGCGACGACGGCGCCTTCGCCCAGCAGGCCGGCGGCGGTCACCCGAAGAAGGAGATCGTCATCAACAAGCTGACGATGAGTGACATCCAGGGCGGCTGACCCGCCCGCACCACGCAGAAGCGCCCGCCGGCTGACAAAGCCGGCGGGCGCTTTTCCGTACGTCGGAGCCTCAGGCCCCCGAGGTGACCCGGTAGGCGTCGAACACCCCGTCGACCTTGCGGACCGCGGCCAGCAGGTGCCCCAGGTGCTTCGGGTCGGCCATCTCGAAGCTGAACCGGCTCACCGCCACCCGGTCCCGGGTGGTGGTGACGGTCGCGGAGAGGATGTTGACCCGCTCGTCGGAGAGCACCCGGGTGACGTCGGCCAGCAGCTTGTGCCGGTCGAGCGCCTCCACCTGGATGGCGACCAGGAAGGTCGAGGCGGAGGTGAGCTTCCAGCTCACCTCGACCACCCGCTCGCTCTGGGCGCGCAGGTCCTCGGCGTTGGCGCAGTCGTCCCGGTGCACGCTCACCCCGCCGGAGCGGGTGACGAAGCCGAAGACGGCGTCCGGCGGCACCGGGGTGCAGCAGCGCGCCAGCTTGATCCAGACGTCGCTGACCCCGCGCACCACCACACCCGGGTCGCTGCTGCTCTGCCGGCTGCGCGGCGGCCGGGTGGCGACGGCGGTCTCGGCGATGTCCTCCGCCGCGCCCTCCTCGCCGCCGTACGCGGCCATCAGCTTCTGCACCACCGACTGCGCGGAGACCTGGCTGTCGCCGACCGCCGCGTAGAGCGAGGCCACGTCGGCCAGGTGCAGGTCCCGGGCGATCGCCATCAGCGCGTCCGAGGTGAGCATCCGCTGCAGCGGCATGCCCTGCTTGCGCATCGCCTTGACGATCGAGTCCTTGCCGGCCTCGATCGCCTCCTCGCGCCGCTCCTTGTTGAAGTACTGGCGGATCTTGGTGCGGGCGCGCGGGCTCTTGACGAAGCCGAGCCAGTCCTGCGTCGGGCCGGCCGTGTCGGACTTCGAGGTGAAGATCTCGATCACGTCGCCGTTGGACAGGGTCGACTCCAGCGGCACCAGCTTGCCGTTGACCCGGGCGCCGATGCACTTGTGCCCGACCTCGGTGTGCACCGCGTAGGCGAAGTCCACCGGCGTCGACCCGGTCGGCAGCGGGATGACGTCACCCTTCGGGGTGAAGACGTACACCTCCTGGCTGGACAGGTCGAACCGGAGCGCGTCGAGGAACTCGCTCGGGTCGGCCGCCTCGCGCTGCCAGTCGAGCAGCTGGCGCAGCCAGGTCATCTCGTCGATGTGCGCCGGCGGGCCGACCACCGGGGTGCCCTTGTGCTCCTTGTACTTCCAGTGCGCGGCGATGCCGAACTCGGCGGTGCGGTGCATCGCGTAGGTGCGGATCTGCATCTCCACCGGCTTGCCGGTGGGCCCGATGACCGTCGTGTGCAACGACTGGTACATGTTGAACTTGGGCATGGCGATGTAGTCCTTGAACCGGCCCGGGACCGGCTGCCAGTTGGCGTGGATGACGCCCAGCGCCGCGTAGCAGTCCCGCACCGTGTCGACCAGGATCCGCACGCCGACCAGGTCGTAGATGTCGTTGAAGTCGCGCCCCCGCACGATCATCTTCTGGTAGATCGAGTAGAGGTGCTTCGGCCGGCCGGTGGTCTCCGCCTTGATCTTGGCGGCCTTCAGGTCGGTGGACACCTTCTGGGTCACCTGGCGCAGCAGCGCCTCGCGCTGCGGCTGGTGCTCGCCGATCAGGCGGTTGATCTCCTCGAACCGCTTCGGGAACAGGGTGCCGAAGGCGAGGTCCTCCAGCTCCCACTTGATCGTGTTCATACCGAGGCGGTGGGCCAGCGGGGCCAGGATCTCCAGCGTCTCCTTGGCCTTCTGCTCCTGCTTGGGGCGGGGCAGGAAGGTCAGCGTACGCATGTTGTGCAGCCGGTCGGCCAGCTTGATCACCAGGACCCGCGGGTCCTTCGCCATGGCGACGACCATCTTGCGGATCGTCTCCGCCTTGGCCGCGTCACCGAGCTTGACCTTGTCGAGCTTGGTCACGCCGTCGACCAGCAGGGCCACCTCGCCGCCGAAGTCGGCGCGCATCTGGTCGAGGGTGTACTCGGTGTCCTCGATGGTGTCGTGCAGCAGCGCCGCGACCAGGGTGGTGGTGTCCATCCCGAGATTGGCCAGGATGGTCGCCACCGCGAGCGGGTGGGTGATGTACGGGTCGCCGGACTTGCGGTACTGACCCGAGTGCCAGCGCGCCGCCGTGTCGAACGCCCGCTGGAGCAGCCGCGCGTCGGCCTTGGGGTGGTTCTCCCGGTGGGTCGCGATCAGCGGTTCCAGGACCTCGCTGACCTGGGAGGTCTGCCACGGCGCGTTGAACCGGGCCAGCCGGGCGCGCACCCGCCGGCCGGTCGGGGCGTTGGAGAGGGCGAAGCCGCCGCTGGGCGAGGTCTCGCCCGCGGCGTCGGTCCGGAACGGCACCACGACCGCGCCGCCGTCCGCCTGCGCGTCGGGCCCGCCGCCGGAGGCGCCGGTCACCCGGGCCGGCAAGTTGCCGCTCCGCTCGGTCACCGAGCCGTCCGCGTCGCCTGTCGGGTGCACCGTGCCCTCCACCGGAGGGACGACATCGTGGGACACCGGCCTCCTCACCGCTCGCCGGGGATGCGCCGGCCGTCCGGCCGACGTCCTGTTCAACCGACCGCGGGGCCGGCGTTGTTCCGTGACGTCCGCCCCGGTCGACGTGGTCCGCTCCGGCCACCGGGGGACCTCGCGGCCCCGGCGGCCCCGCACCGCGCCGGCCGTACGGCCGGTCGTCGCGCCACCGGACGGTCACCCGTCCGGTCAAGCAAAGGGCAATGCTACCCGCACGCAGGGTACGCCGCCGCTCCGCCGGACGGACCCCGCCGGGTCGGTCCGACGGCCCCGGGGGGTCAAACGGTCAGCAGGGCATGGACCGGACGCGGGGCGAGCCGCTCGCGCCCCGTGAGGAAGCCCAGCTCGAGCAGCACGGTGAAGCCGGCGACCGTGCCGCCGGCCCGCTCCACCAGGTCGAGGGTGGCCTCGGCGGTGCCGCCGGTGGCGAGCACGTCGTCCACCACGAGGACCCGGTGACCGGCGGTGAAGGCGTCCTGGTGCACCTCCAGGGTCGCCTCGCCGTACTCCAGGGCATAGGAGGCGGCGTGCGTGGCGCGGGGCAGCTTGCCGGCCTTGCGCACCGGCACCACGCCGACCCCGGTCGCGTACGCGATGGCCGCGGCCAGCACGAACCCCCGCGCCTCGATGCCAGCGACCACGTCGAACGAGTCACGCCCGTGGTACGCCACGATCCCGTCGATCACCTCGCGGAAGACGTCACCGTCGGCG
This sequence comes from Micromonospora sp. NBRC 110009, assembly GCF_030518795.1. Taxonomy (NCBI): domain Bacteria; kingdom Bacillati; phylum Actinomycetota; class Actinomycetes; order Micromonosporales; family Micromonosporaceae; genus Micromonospora; species Micromonospora soli. The sequence continues at coordinate 7,022,748 of NZ_CP130427.1, forward strand.
AAGAGCGGCATCAGGTCCTTGAACACGACCCCGGGCTTGGGGAAGTCCGGCACGTCCAGCACCCGGCTGGCGACCAGTCGGGCGACCTCCGGGCCGCTGTCTCCCCGTACCCCGGTGGTGTGGGTCTCCGTCACGGTGCGTCCCATGTCCCTTCGAAACGACGACGGCGTCCGTCATGCTGCTCGCACAGCATGGCGGACGCCGTCCGGTCGATTCCTACCGGGTCTCCCCGAACTGGTCAGCGGCGCTTCGCGCCGCCCGGCCGGTTGCCTCCGCCGCCGGCGGGGCGGCCGCCCCGGGCGCCGGTCGGGCGCTTGCCGGCCGGCCGGGCGCCCACCTTCGGCGCGCTGCCGGCCAGGGCCGCCGCCTCCGGGTCGATGACCTCGTCGGCTTGCGCCACCCGCGGCGCGCCCTTCGGGGCGACCTCGCCCCGGGCGATGGCGCCGCGCCGGGCCAGCACCCGCCTGTTGTGCGCGCTGATCCGCGGGTCCTGGTTCTTCAGCAGCACCAGCAGCGGGGTGGCCAGCAGGATCGAGGTCAGGAACGCCACCGCCATACCGACGAAGAGCACCAGACCGAGGTCCTTGAGCGTGCCGGCACCGAGCAGGCCCGCACCGATGAAGAGCAGACCGCCGACCGGGAGCAGGGCGACCACCGAGGTGTTCAGCGACCGCATGAGGCTCTGGTTGAGCGCCAGGTTGGCCGCCTCGCCGTAGGTCATGTTGTTGTTCGCGGTGATGCCGCGGGTGTTCTCCTGGACCTTGTCGAAGACCACCACCACGTCGTAGAGCGCGAAGCCCAGGATGGTGAGGAACCCGATGATCGTCGACGGGGTGACCTCGAAGCCGACCAGCGAGTAGATGCCGGCGGTGAGGACCAGGTTGGTGAGCAGCGAGGCGATCGACGCGACCGCCATCCGCCACTCGAAGCGCAGGATCAGGTAGATCGCCACCACCGCGATGAAGATCAGCAGACCGAGCAGGGCCCGGGAGGTGACCTGGCTGCCCCAGGCCTCGGAGACCTGGCTGCCGCTGATCTGGTCCGGCTGGATGCCGAACGACTGCGCCATGTCGGTCTTGACCGCGTTGGCCTGCTCGGCGGTGAGCTGCGAGGTGCGCAGCTCGTAGTACTCGCCGCTGGTGCTGCCGACCTTCTGCGCGGTGACCACCTCGGCGCCGCCGCCCTTGGCCGCCAGCGCCGCGTCGACCTTCGCCTCGGCCTGCTCCAGGGTGCCGACGCTGGCCGGCACCTGGAACGAGTTGCCGCCGGCGAACTCGATGCCGAGGCTGAAGCCCCGGATCCCGAAGCTGAGCACGGCGATCAGCACCAGCACACCGGCGACGCCGAACCACAGCTTGCGCCGGCCGACGATGTTGACATCGGCCTCGCCCCGATAGAGCCGGGACGCCAGACCAGTCTTAGCCATCTCAGGCCTCCTTGACGCGCGGGTTGCGGGCGGTGCCCTGCTCTGCCGACCGGGCCGGCAGGGCCCGGCCGAGACCGCTGACCCGTGGGGACAGGAACGCCCGGGTCCGGGCGAACATCGTCATGATCGGGTGACGGAAGAGGAAGACGACGAGCAGGTCGAGGACCGTCGCCAGGCCGAGCGCGAAGGCGAAGCCCTTCACCGCGCCGACCGAGACGATGTAGAGCACCACGGCGGACATCAGGGTGATGGCGTTCGCCGAGATGATCGTCCGGCGTGCCCGGACCCACGCCCGCGGCACCGCGCTGCGTGGGCTGCGCCCCTCCCGGATCTCGTCCTTGAGCCGCTCGAAGTAGATGACGAACGAGTCCGCCGCCACACCGAGCGAGACGATCATGCCGGCGAGGCCGGCGAGGGTGAGGGTGAACCCGATCGACCGGCCGAGCACCACCAGCGAGCCGAAGACCAGCAGGCCGGAGAGGACCAGGCTGAGGAAGATGACCGAGCCGAGCAGCCGGTAGTAGAAGAACGAGTAGATGATGACCAGCAGCATGCCGATGCCGGCCGCGAGCAGACCGGCCTGCAGGTGGCTGGAGCCGAGGGTCGCGGTGACGTTCTGCTGCTCCTGCGGCACGAAGGTCACCGGCAGTGCGCCGTAGCGGAGCTGGCTGGCCAGCGCGTTCGCGGTCTTGTTGTCGAAGTTGCCGGTGATCTGCGAGTCACCGGTCAGCACGCCCTGGATCTCCGGCGACGAGACGATCTCGTTGTCCAGGACCACCGCGACGCGGCACTTGCCGTCCTGGCCGAGCGCGGTCTGGTCGCAGGCCTGGCCCTCGTTGGTGAACGCCTCGCGGGTCAGCGCGGTCCACTTCTCCTGGCCCTTGCCGGTGAAGTTCAGGCTGACCACCCAGGAGCTGGTCTGGTCGAGCACCGCGTTGGCGTCGTCGACGTCGGTGCCGACCACCTTCGCGACGTCGAGCAGGTACTTGGCGCCGGCCTCACAGGCCACCGCCGTCTGCTTCTCGTCCTTGATCGACGCCGGCGGCCGCTTGTCGAGCTGGGCGCAGGTGATGGTCGGGACGTTGAACTGCATGTCGACCGGCAGCACCGCGATCTCCTGCGGGGAGAGGGTGCCGAACGGCTTGAGCTTCTCGGCCAGCGACGGGTCCGCGGTGAGGTCGGCCGGGGCCTTCAGGCCGGTGGCGGCGCCCCAGGCGGCCGCGCCCACCTTCTGCTCGACGGCCTTGCGCTGCTGCTCGACGCTCTGCGACACCGGCGCGGCGCTGGCGCTCGGGCTCGGCGCGGCGGCGCTCGGCGTGGCCGCGGGGGTCGGGGCGGCCGCGCTGGCGCTGGGCGCCGGGGCCATGCCGCCCTGCCCGCCGGCGCTCGGCGAGGAGGTGACCTGCGGCGCGGCGCTGCCGGACGGCGCCGGCGTCGCGCTCCCCGACGGCGCCGGGGTGGCGCTGCCGGAGGGGGCCGGGGTGGCGCTGGCGGTCGGGGCCGGGGCGGCGGTCTGGCCGCTGCCGTCGGTCGCCTTGAGGACCTTGCGGAAACGCAGCTCGGCGGCGCTGCCGACGTCGGTCAGGTCCCGGTTCGAGCCAGGCAGGGAGATGACGATGTTGCGGTTGCCCTCGGTGACCACCTCGGCCTCGGCCACGCCGTACGCGTTGACCCGGCTCTCGATGATCTGGCGCGCCTCCTCGAGGTTGGCGGCCGTCGGGGGCTTGCCGTCCACGCTGTTGGTGGCCTCGAGCGTCAGCCGGGTGCCGCCGATCAGGTCCAGGCCGAGCCGGGGCTCCAGCCGGTCCTTCCAGCCACCGCTGGCACCGCCCGAGAAGAACACCAAGAGATAAAGGACGACGAAGACGAGCCCGAGGACGGCGAGCTGCCGTCCGGGGCGCATCTGTCCCTGAGGTGGTGCCACGGCTGTCTTGTCTCCCTGTACGGTCGCGCCGCTGGGCAGCGGCGACGAAGTCGGGCCGGGGGTGTCCGCCCGACTGCTCTGGCGGGTCGACGTCACCGGCCGACACGGCGCCCCGGGGCGCGACGCGGGGGCGTCGGGCGAGGTGTGGCGCGCCGGCGTCGGACGCCGACCCAACTATCCACTTGTATCGGTGATCCCGCTGCCCCTTCGGGGCAGGGGGTCACTCCTTGACCGGCTCCGCTTCCTCGGTGATCGTCTCGGCCTCCGGGGCCTCGGCCCGGGTGACCACGCGGGCGATCGCCGGGCGGGCGTACCGGGTCTGCACGCCCGGGGCCACCTCGAGCAGGACCGTCTCGTCCTCGACGGCGGTGACCGTGCCGTAGAGCCCGCCGATGGTGACGACCTCGTCGCCCGGGCCGATCGCGGACTGCATCTGCTCGGCCTCGCGGCGCCGCTTCTGCTGGGGGCGGATCATCATGAAGTACATGACGCCGAAGAGCAGAGCGATCATGAGGATCGGCGTCAGACCGCCGGCTCCCCCGCCACTCGCTGCTAGGTAATGCACGGTTGTCGACCTTCCCATTGGTCTCCGCCCGACCCCGAGGGGGCGCCGGAGCGGAGGCGGATTCTCACGTCCTGTAAGACCGCGGCGAAGTCTAATCCCTGCCCCTGGGAACACCGAATGCGGCACAGATCACGTTCGGATCACGGCTGATCGGTCTGCATCGAGAACAGATCGGGCGCCGGAGGGGCATCCGCGCCAAATGTACCATTCGGTGGCGTACGCCCCAGGTGGTGCCAGGCGGCCTCGGTGGCGACCCGGCCCCGGGGCGTCCGCGCCAGCAGCCCGGCCCGCACCAGGAACGGCTCGCAGACCTCCTCCACCGTGTCCGGCTGCTCCCCCACCGCCACGGCGAGGGTGGAGAGCCCGACCGGGCCGCCCCGGAACGAGTCGACCAGCGCGGTGAGCACCGCCCGGTCCAGCCGGTCCAGCCCGAGGGCGTCGACGTCGTAGACGGTGAGCGCGGCCCGGGCGGTCTCCACGGTGACCACCCCGTCGGCCCGGACCTCGGCGAAGTCCCGCACCCGGCGCAGCAGCCGGTTGGCGATGCGCGGGGTGCCCCGCGACCGGCCGGCGATCTCCGCGGCGCCCTCGTCGGTGATCGGCACGCCGAGGATCCGGGCCGAGCGGCGCAGCAGCGTCTCCAGGTCGGCGGGGGCGTAGAAGTCGAGGTGGGCCACGAAGCCGAACCGGTCCCGCATCGGCCCGGTGAGCAGACCGGACCGGGTGGTCGCGCCGACCAGGGTGAACGGCTCGACGTCGAGCGGGATGGCGGTCGCCCCCGGGCCCTTGCCGACCACCACGTCGACCCGGAAGTCCTCCATCGCGCTGTAGAGCAGCTCCTCGGCCGGCTTGGCGATCCGGTGGATCTCGTCGATGAAGAGGACGTCGCCCTCGGTGAGGCTGGTCAGGATGGCGGCCAGGTCGCCGGAGCGCTCGATCGCCGGGCCGCTGGTCACCCGGATCCCCGAGCCCAGCTCGGCGGCGACGATGTTGGCCAGGGTGGTCTTACCCAAGCCAGGCGGCCCAGAGAGAAGGATGTGGTCGGGCGGGGATCCCCGCCGCATCGCGCCCTGGAGCAGCAGGTCGAGCTGGTCGCGGACCCGGTGCTGGGCGATGAACTCCTCCAGCCGCTTCGGCCGGACGCTGGCCTCCGCGTCCCGCTCCGCGTCGCTGACGTACGCCGAGACCAGGTTGTCGTCGGTCATCGGGTCCGGCCCAGGAGGCGAATGGCCTGCTTGAGCAGGACCGGCACGGGCGGGGTCTCCCCGTCGACGGTCTCCGCCACGGCGGCCACCGCCTGCTCGGCCTGGCCGGCCGTCCAGCCCAGCCCGACCAGGGCCTGCCGGACCTGCTCCGGCCAGGCCCCGGCGGTCACCCCGGCGGCGCCGTCCGGGCCGATCGGCACCGGGCCGATCCGGTCGCGCAGCTCGAGGACGAGGCGTTCGGCGCCCTTCTTGCCGATGCCCGGCACCCGGGTGAGCGCGGCGGTGTCGGCGTTGGCGATGGCCTTGCGGACCGCGTCGGGGGTGTGCACGGCGAGCACCGCCTGGGCCAGCCGGGGGCCGACGCCGCTGGCGGTCTGGAGCAGCTCGAAGAGCTGCTTGGCATCGTCGTCGGCGAAGCCGTAGAGGGTGAGCGAGTCCTCCCGGACGACCAGGCTGGTGGCGAGCCGGGCCGGCTGGCCGACCCGCAGCTCGGCGAGGGTGCCCGGGGCGCACTGCACCGCCAGGCCGATGCCGCCCACCTCCACCACCGCGTGGTCCGGACCGGTCGCGGTCACCGTGCCGCGCACGCTGGCGATCATCGCACTCCTCCTCGTCGTGCCCGCTCGGCCGCGGCGGCCAGCTTGGACCGGGTGCCGCCGCGCCAGACGTGACAGATGGCCAGGGCCAGGGCGTCGGCGGCGTCGGCGGGCCGGGGCGGCTCGGGCAGCCGCAGCAGCCGGGTGACCATGGCGGTCATCTGCGCCTTGTCGGCCTGACCGGAACCGGTAACCGCCGCCTTGACCTCGCTCGGCGTGTAGGTCTGCACCGGCAGGCCCGCCCGCGCCCCGGCGAGCACGGCGATCCCGCTGGCCTGGGCGGTGCCCATCACGGTGCGGACGTTGTGCTGGGTGAACACCCGCTCCACCGCGACCGCGTCCGGGCGGTGCTCGGCGACCAGGTCGGTGAGCGAGCGGTCCAGGTGCAGCAGGCGCAGCGGCAGCTCGTCGGCCGGGTCGGTGTAGACGACGTAGTAGGCGATCAGCGTGCAGGGCCGCCCCGGCACGCCCTCGACCACGCCGACCCCGCACCGGGTCAACCCCGGGTCGACGCCGAGCACGCGCACGCCGCCTCCTCCCCCAGCCGCCAGCAGTACGGGTGTTCGACACACTACTGGTGCCGTCCGACGGCCGCCGGGCGGGACACGCCCGCGCTCCCCCGCCGACCGCGGTCACCGCCGCGTCGGATCGACCTCGACCGCGACGGTGACCGGGTCCCCGTCGTCCTTGCCGGCCCGGATCCGGGCCGGGACGGGCAGCAGCCACCCGGCCCGCCGGTCCCGCCAGACGCTGGTGGCCCAGGTGCGGCCGTCCACGGTGGCGGTGACCGGCACCCGGCCGAACGGGCCCGCCGTGTCCGGCGCGTGCCCCTCCGGCACCGGGGCGAACACCCAGCCACCCGCTCCCGACCAGCGGATCAGCGTCGCCTCGAAGGACCTCGTCGCGCCCGCCATCGCCACCTCCCGCACCGGCCCCGGACCGCACGTCGGGCCCCCGGACGAGGAGATCGACGGGTGGGCCGTGGCCACCATGCCACGGCCCACCGACACCGACTCCGGACCGGCCGGCGGCGCCGTCGCCGGCCGGTCGCGGCGGCTCCCGGCCGGACGCGTGTCCCGCCACACAGTGAAGCGGTCGAGTATGTGTCGTCGCCCCATGTGCCGCCGGCCACACAGCTCGTAGCTTTGTGCGCCATGACGGCAGAACCCGTGGCGGTCCCCCACGTCGTACGCCTCGACCTCTCCGGTCGCAGCGCCCTGGTGACCGGTGGTGGCAGCGGCATCGGACGGGCCTGTGCCCTGCGGCTGGCGGCGGCCGGCGCGGCGGTGGTGGTGGTCGACCGCAACGTGGAGGCGGCCAAGGCGGTGGCCGCCGAGGCGGGTGGTCGGGCCGAGGGGATCGACCTGGCCGACCCGGTCGCGGTGGACCGGCTCGACGTCGACGTGGACATCGTGGTCAACAACGCCGGCCTGCAGCACGTCGCGCCGGTGCAGGACTTCCCGGTCGAGCGCTTCGAGTACATCCAGCGGGTGATGGTGGAGGCGCCGTTCCTGCTGATCCGGCGAGCCCTGCCGCACATGTACGCCAACGGCTGGGGCCGGATCGTCAACATCTCCTCGGTTCACGGGCTGCGCGCCTCGCCGTACAAAGCGGCGTACGTCTCGGCGAAGCACGCGCTGGAGGGGTTGTCGAAGGTGGTGGCGCTGGAGGGCGCCGCGCACGGGGTGACCGCCAACTGCGTCAACCCCGCGTACGTGCGGACCGCGCTGGTGGAGAGCCAGATCGCCGACCAGGCGGCCAGCCACGGCATCGGCGAGGACGAGGTGGTCGAGAAGATCATGCTGGCCCGGGCGGCGATCAAGCGGCTGATCGAGCCGGAGGAGGTGGCCGAGCTGGTCGCGTACCTCTGCTCGCCGCCGGCCTCGTTCATCACCGGCGCCTCGATCGCCCTCGACGGGGGCTGGACGGCCAACTAGTGGCCACGCGCACAATGTCGGTCATGTCGTCGCCCGTCGAGTTCCTGGAACTGCTGGCCCGGGAGGCCGCCGCGGTCGAGTTCGAGGGGCCGCTGGTCGCCGCCCGGGCCGCCGGCCTGCCCGCCGAGCGGCTGGCCGAGCTGGAGCAGGCGAAGGTGGTCGCGCTGCGGGTGCGCGCGCTGCTGGAGCGCCGGCGCCGCCGGGAGATCGAGCTGTCCGGCCTGTACGACACGGCGAGCGACCTGGCCGGGCTGCGCGACCTGGACGACGTGCTGCGGGCGATCGTGCACCGGGCCCGGATCCTGCTCGGCACCGACGTGGCGTACATGACGCTCAACGACGACGAGCGCGGCGACACCTACATGCGGGTCACCGACGGCTCGATCTCGGCGCGGTTCCAGCGGCTGCGGCTGGAGCTGGGTGACGGCCTCGGCGGTTTGGTGGCCCAGACCGGCACCCCGTACGTCACGTCGAACTATCAGGAGGACGAGCGGTTCCGGCACACCGGGGAGATCGACGGCGGGGTGGGCGAGGAGGGCCTGGTGGCCATCCTCGGGGTGCCGCTGCGCCTCGGGTCGAGCGTGATCGGCGTGCTGTACGCGGCCAACCGGTCCGCCCGGCCGTTCGCCCGGGAGGAGGTGTCGCTGCTGGTCTCCCTGGCGGCGCACGCGGCGGTGGCGATCGACACCGCCCGGCTGCTGGCGGAGACCCGCTCGGCGCTGGAGGAGCTGTCGACGGCGAACAGCACGATCCGCGCGCACAGCAGCTCGGTGGAGCGGGCCGCGGCCGCGCACGACCGGATGACCGCGCTGGTGGTGCGCGGCGGCGGCATGGAGGACGTGGCGGCGGCGGTCACCGAGGTGCTCGGCGGGGCGCTGCTGGCGCTGGACGCCGAGGGGCGGCGGCTGGCCCGGGTGGGCGAGATCGAGGAGCCGGACCGGGCGGACATCGTGGAGGCGGTGGCCGCGTCCCGGACCGAGGGGCGCAGCGTCCGCCGGGGCCCGCTCTGGTACGCCGCGGTGGTGGCCGGCGCGGAGAACCTGGGCGCGCTGGTGCTGCGCCCGGACGGCGAGCTGGTCGACGCCGACCAGCGGATCCTGGAGCGGGCGGCGCTGGTCACCGCGTTGCTGCTGCTGTTCCGCCGGACCGTGGCGGAGGCGGAGGGACGGGTCCGGGGTGAGCTGCTGGACGACCTGATCGCCCGGCCGCTGCGGGACACCGACGCGCTGCGCAGCCGGGCCCGCCGGCTCGGGGTGGACCTGGACGCCCCGCACGTGCTGGTGGCGGTCGGCGACGACGCGATCGCCGCGACCGGCTCGGCCCGGCAGCGGGTGCTCTCCTGGGCCACCACGTACGCCTCGACGCGGGGCGGGCTGGCGGCGGCGCGCGACGGCCGGGTGGTGCTGATGCTGCCCGGCGGCGACGCGGGTGGCGCGGCCCGCGCGGTGGCCCGGGACCTGTCCCGGGTGACCGGCCGGCCGGTGACCTCCGGGGCGAGCGGCCCGTCGACCGGGCCGGCATCGCTGGCCACCACGTTCGCCGAGGCGGAACGGTGCCTGACCGCGCTGGGTGCGCTGGGCCGCGCCGGGCAGGGCGCGAGCACCGCCGAGCTGGGGTTCGTGGGGCTGCTGCTGGGCGCGGTCGGTGACTCGGGCGACCGGGACGTGGCCCGGTTCCTCACCGCGACGGTGGGGCCGGTGGTCGACTACGACGCCCGGCGGGGCACCGCGCTGGTGAAGACGCTCGAGGCGTACTTCGGGGTGGGCGGCAGCCTGGCCCGGGCGGCGGAGCTGCTGCACGTGCACGTGAACACGGTGACCCAGCGGCTGGAGCGGGTGGGGCAGCTGCTGGGCGCGGACTGGCAGAAGCCGGAGCGGGCCCTGGAGGTGCAGCTGGCCCTGCGCCTGCACCGGCTGCGTACGCCCGCCGGCTGACCGGCGGTCAGCGGACGCGCAGCCCGTCCAGCACCCCGTCGACGATCCGCTCCGGCAGGAGCTTGTCGTCCAGCTCGGGCTGCCAGCGCAGCATCCGCTGCATCAGCATCGGCCCGCTCAGCATTGCCATCGCCAGGTCGACGTCCAGGTCGGCGCGGAGTTCGCCGGTGCGCATCCCCCGTTCGAGCACCTGCCGCATCAGCTTCCGGCGCGGCTCGACCATGCTCCGGTAGAGCTGGTAGTGGACCGGGCTGCGGTTCACCTCGGGCACCAGACACGGCATGATCTTGGCGGCCCGGGGGTCGATGTTGTGCCCGATCGCGCCGACCAGCAGCACCAGGTCGTCGCGGACGGAGTGACCGGCCGGCTGCGGCGGGGTGCCCTTGAGGGTGCGCAGCGCGTCGAGCAGCAGCGCGTCCTTGCCGGACCAGCGGCGGTAGATGGTGGCCTTGCCGACCCCGGCGCGGGCGGCGATCGCCTCGATGGAGAGCGCCTCGATGGTGCTCCCCTCCGCCAGCAGGTCGAGGGTGGCCTGCACGATCGCCTCGTCCGCACGGACGCTCCGCGGTCGCCCGGGCGACCGCGGAGCATCGGCGTGGGTACTCATGTCAGACATTGTCGCCGAACCTACGGGGTCCCGGCCAACTCCCGCTCGGTGGCCGGGCGGGCGTCGGTCGCGATCACCGGCCGGCCGGGCATCCAGCGGAGCACGATGATGATGCCGAGGGCCGCCACCAGCGCGGAGATCGCCGCCGCCCAGTGCATCGCGGACACGAACGAGTCGTTCGCCGCCGCGATCAGCCGGGGCGCCCCGGGTCCGAGCCGGCCGGCGACGGCGTACGCGCCGGAGATCGACTCCCGGGCCGCGTCGCGTACCGGGCCGGGCAGATCGGCCGCCGCCGCGGCCACGTCGTTGCGGTAGACGGCGGAGAGCACCGAGCCGAGCACCGCCACGCCGAGCGCGCCGGCCACCTGGCGGACCGTGTTGCTGACCGCCGAGCCGACGCCGGCCTTCTCCCGAGGCAGCGACGACATGATCGATTCGGTGGCCGGCGGCATGATGTTGGCCATCCCGGCGCCCTGCACGAAGCCCAGCGCCGAGAAGATCCAGATCGGCGTGTCCGCGTCGATGAAGACGAAGGCGCCGAGGGCGGCGGCGGTGAGCAGCAGCCCGACGCTGGAGACGGCCCGGCCGCCGTAGCGGCGGACCATGGCGGCGCTGCGCGGGGCGAAGACGAGCTGGGCGACCGCGAACGGCAGGAACAGCAGGCCGCTCTCCAGCGGGCTGTAGCCGCGCACCAGCTGGAGGTAGAACGCCCCGAAGAACATCACGCCCATGGCGGCGAAGAAGACCAGCCCGACCATCGCCACCGGCGCGGCGAACCGGGGCACCCGGAACAGCCGCACGTCCAGCGACGGGTGGTCGCTGCGCAGCTCGTGGGCGACGAACCAGGCCAGCACCGCCACGCCGCCGACGATGGCGGCCCAGACCCGCAGCCGGTCGAAGCCGTGCTCGCCGCCGTCGATGATGCCGTAGGTGAGGCCGACCAGGCCGACCACGGACAGCAGCACGCCGAGCAGGTCCACCCGGCCCGGGTTCGGGTCGCGGGACTCGGGCACGAGGGCGGTGACCAGGACCACGCCGAGCACCACCACCGGCACGTTGATCAGGAAGACCGAACCCCACCAGTAGTGCTCCAGCAGGGCACCGCCGAGGACCGGGCCGATCGCCACGGCGAGGCCGACCGCGCCGGCCCAGACCCCGATCGCCCGGGCCCGCTCCCGCGGGTCGAAGACGTTGGAGATGATCGAGAGCGTCACCGGCATGATGGCCGCGCCGCCGACCCCCATCAGCGCGCGGGCCGCGATCAGCTGCCCCGGGTCCTGGGCGTACGCGGACAGCAGCGACGCCAGGCCGAACAGGGCCAGCCCGACGACCAGGAAACGCTTGCGCCCCAGGCGGTCGCCGAGGACGCCGAAGGTGAAGAGCAGGCCGGCGAAGACCAGCGTGTAGGAGTTGATCGACCACTCCAGCTCGCCCTGGCTGGCGCCGAGGCCGTGCACCGGGTCGGCCAGGGTACGCAGGGCGACGTTGAGGATGGTGTTGTCGAGGACGACCACGAGGAGGCTGATCACCAGCACCCCCAGGATCGCCCACCTCCTCGGGTGTCCGGTGTTCTCGTGTGGTTCCATGCCCGGTTCTCCCCCCGGTTCACCCGCGTCGAAATACGAAACGGGGCAGACTCGTAACGATGCCGAGCCTAGGTGAGCGGTTTTCGATACGGAACCGGTTCGTATCGTTTGTGTGCCAGGTCACGCCGGAACGCCGCTGGCCGGCACCCCGGTCGGGGTGCCGGCCAGCGGCGGGGTCGACGAGAGCTAGCGCCGGCGCGAGGCCATCAGGCGCAGGGCCAGGGCGGCCGCGCTGCCCCAGATGCCCCGCCGGAACAGCAGCACCACCAGCACGAAGATGGCGCCGATGACCAGGTTGACCTGCTCGAATCCGGAGAACGACAGCCAGTCCTCCAGCCGGACCAGCAGCGCCGCGCCGATCACCCCGCCCCAGAGCGTGCCGATGCCGCCGAGGACGACGACGATCACCGCCTTCCCCGAGGTGGTCCAGTGCAGGGCGTCGAGCGAGACGAACCGGTGGTTGAGGACGAAGAGTCCACCGCCCAGCCCGGCGAGGAACGCCGAGAGGACGAACGCGGTCAGCTTGTAGCGGTGCACCGGGTAGCCCAGCGCCCGCGCCCGGGCCGGATTGTCCCGGATGCCGACCAGCACCCGCCCGAACGGCGAGTGCACGATCCGCCACGCTGCGAAGAGCCCGGCGAGCACCATGGGCAGGGCCGCGTAGTAGAAGTAGTACTCGTCGCTGAGGTCCAGGCCGAACAGTTCCCGCGGCACGCTCTGCAGGCCGTTCTCGCCGCCGGTGATCGAGCCCCACTTGTTCGCCACGAAGTAGATCATCTGCGCGAAGGCCAGGGTCACCATCGCGAAGTAGATCCCGGTCCGCTTGACCGCGAGATATCCGATCGGCAGCGCGAGCAGCGCCGCGGTCAGCGCCCCGGCCAGCGCGGCGACCGGGAAGGGCGCCCCGAGGTGGATCGCGACCAGGCCGGAGGCGTACGCGGCGGTGCCCCAGAACGCGGCATGCCCGAAGGACATCAGGCCGGTGTAGCCGAGCAGCAGATCGACGGAGACCGCGAAGAGCGCCCAGCACAGGATGTCGACGGCAACCGACGGGTACAGCCCGTTGGGCAGCCAGAGCGCGACCACCAGCCCGAGGGCCAGCAGCAGGTAGCGGACCCAGCCGGAGGCCCGGCTGACGGCGCCCAGGGCCGAGCGGGGTGCGGCCGCGGCGGGTTCTTCCGTCGGCTGCACAGTGGACGTCTCGGTCATGCCGGCGTCTCCTCCCGCCCGAAGAGGCCCGCCGGGCGCCACAGCAGCACGACGGCCATCACGATGAACACGAGCGTCTGGGCCAGGATCGGCATCCGCTCCGACAGGTAGGCCTCGCCCCACGCCTGCAGCAGGCCGATGCCGAAACCGGCGGCGACCGAGCCGAAGATCGAACCGAGCCCGCCGATCACCACCACCGCGAAGACCACGATGATCAGGTCGGCGCCCATCAGCGGGTTGACCGCCCGCATCGGGGCGGCGAGCACGCCGGCGAGCCCGGCCAGGGCGATGCCGAAGCCGAACACCGGGGTGACCCACCGCCCCACGTCGATGCCGAACGCCCGGGTCAGTTCCGGCCGTTCGGTGGACGCCCGCACCACCATGCCGATCCGGGTGCGGCTCAGCAGCCACCACACGCCCAGGCACAGCAGGCCGGCGAAGACCAGCACGAAGACGCGGTAGGTCGGGAAGTCGAACAGTCCGAAGTCGACCGAGCCCTGCAGTTCGGCCGGGGTGGTGTACGGGCTGGAGTTCACCCCGTACCTCGACTTGACCAGGTCCTGCAGGATCAACGTCAGCCCGAAGGTGAGCAGGAAGTTGTACAGCGGGTCGAGCCGGGTCAGCCGGTGGATGAACGCCCGCTCGAGCGCCATGCCGAGCAGACCCAGCGCGACCGGCACGATCACCAGCGCACCCCAGAACGGCACTCCCATCTCGGTGAGCAGCACGTACGCCCCGAAGGCGCCGAGCATGTAGAACGCACCGTGGGCGAAGTTCACCACCCGCAGCATCCCGAAGATGACGGAGAGCCCGAGGGCGAGCAGGGCGTAGAACGCCCCGCTCACCAGCCCGTTGAACGTGTGTTGCAGGAAACCGCTCATCGCCTCGTCACATCTTGCATTCGCCCGACGGCGGCGCGAACGCCTCGGCCGCGGGGATGGTCTTGAGAACCTTCACGTAGTCCCAGGGCTCCTTCACCTCGGCCGCCGGCTTGACCTGGGCCAGGTAGGCGTCGTGGATGACCCGGTGGTCCTCGGCGCGGATCTTGCCGTTGCGCAGGAAGACGTCCTCGATGCTCTTGCCCTCCAGCTGCCCGACCACCTTGTCGGCGTTGTCGGTGCCGGCGGCCTGCACGGCCTCCAGGTACTGCATGGCCGCCGAGTAGTTGGCCGCGTGCGCGAAGGTGGGCCGGGTGCCCGTCTCCTTCTGGAACCGGTCGGCGAACTCGCGGTTCTTCTGGTCGAAGTTCCAGTACCAGGCGTCGGTGTAGGTGGTACCGGCCAGGGCGGCGGGCGTCAGCGAGTGGATGTCGGTGAGGAACATCAGGCCGACGGCCAGGCCGATGCCCTTGTCCCGCAGCTTGAACTCGTTGTACTGCTTGACCAGGTTGACCAGGTCACCGCCGGCCTGCATGGTGGCCAGCACATCCGGCTTCGGGCTGAGCGTGGGCGCCTTCAGCAGGAAGGTGGAGAAGTTGTCGTTCGGGAAGGGCGTCGGGGCCTTGGACACGACCTTGCCGCCGGCTCCCTCCACCGCGGCCGAGAACTTCTTCTCCATGTCCTGCCCGAAGGCGTAGTCCGGGTAGACGACGTACCAGTTCTTGGCGCCCTGCTCGGTGACCACCGTGCCGGTGCCGTGGGCCAGCATGTAGCTGTCGTAGGCGTAGTGGAAGGTGTACTTGTTGCACGACTTGCCGGTCAGGTCGGTGGTCGCGCCGGTGATGTTGAAGTACAGCTTCTGCTTCGCCTTGGCCACGTCGGCGACCTTCAGCGCCGCCGAGGAGGTCGGCACGTCGAAGATCGCGTCCACGCCCTTGCGGTCGTAGAGCTCCGCCGCCTTGGTGTTGGCGATGTCCGGCTTGTTCTGGTGGTCGGCGGACTCGACGCTGATGTTCTTGGTCACCGCCTTGTCGCCGTACTTGGCCTTGAAGTCGGCGATGGCCATCTCCACGGCCTTCACCGAGTTCTTGCCGGACAGGTCCGCGTACACCCCGGACTGGTCGTTGAGTACGCCAAGCACGATCTTGTCGTCGGTCAGCTTCGAGTCGCCCGACGCGCTCGGCCCGCCACCACCGCAGCCGGCGGCGAGCAGCACGGCGGCCGAGGCCGCCGCGAGACCTGCGGTTCTGCGCATGCCAATCCCTCCACATCCGCGCCCGGGGCGCGGCTCACGGTTCGTCTTCAATTCGGAAATCAGATGCCGAGGTACGCCAGCAGCTCGCGCTCCCGCGACCGCACCTCGGAGTTCTCCATCGCCTCCGCGATCCGTCCCTCGGCCAGCAGGTAGTGCCGGTCGGCGACGCCGGTGGCGAAGTGCAGGTTCTGCTCGACCAGCAGCACGGTCACCCCGTGTTTCTTGGCCTCCCGCAGCAGGTCACCGACCTGCTGCACGAGCAGCGGCGACAGCCCCTCGGTGGGCTCGTCGCAGAGCAGCAGCCTGGCGCCCATCCGGAGCACCCGGGCCAGGGCGAGCATCTGCTGCTCGCCGCCGGAGAGCATGGTGGCCGCCGAGTCGCGCCGGGTGTAGAGCGCGGGAAACGCCTCGTAGATCCGTTCCAGGGACCACGGGTCGGGACCGACTCGGGGCGGCAGGGTCAGGTTCTCGGTCACGCTGAGGGTGGCGTACGCGCCGCGGTCGTCGGGGACCCAGCCGAGCCCGAGCCGCGCCCGCTTGTGCGCCGGCAGCCGGGTGAGGTCGGTGCCGTCCAGGGTCACCGTGCCGCGCTGCCCCGGGTGCAGCCCCATCACGCTGCGCAGCAGGGTCGACTTGCCGGCGCCGTTGCGGCCGACCAGGGTGACCACCTCGCCGGCGGCCACCTCCAGGCTCACCTCCCGCAGCACCTGCGCCTCGCCGTACCAGGCGGAGAGGTTCTCAATGCGCAGCATCCGCGGCTCCCAGGTAGGCGGTGATGACCCGCTCGTCCGCGCGGACCTGCTCGTACGGCCCCTCGACGAGGACCTTGCCGGCCTGCAGGACGGTGACGGTGTCGGCCAGCCGGCCGACGACGCTCATGTTGTGCTCCACCATGACCACGGTGCGGCCCTGACGGACCCGCGCGATCAGGTCGACGGTGCGGTCGACGTCCTCCAGCCCCATGCCGGCGGTGGGCTCGTCGAGCAGCAGCACCTTCGGGTCCAGGGCGAGGGCGATGGCCAGTTCCAGGGCCCGCTTGCGCCCGTACGCGAGGGCCTCGGCCGGGGCCTCGGCCAGCTCGGCGAGGCCGACCATGGCGAGCAGTTCGTCGGCGCGGTCCCGGTAGCGCCCCAGCAGCTTCGCCGAGCGCCAGAACCGCCAGCCGAGCCCGCTCGGGCTCTGCAACGCCAGCTCGACGTGCTCCCGCGCGGAGAGCTGCGGGAAGAGGCTGGTGATCTGGAAGGAGCGGGCCACGCCGAGCCGCGCGACCTGCTCCGGGGGCAGGCCGGTGACGTCCCGGCCGGCCAGCTCGATCCGCCCGGCGCTGGCCGGCAGGAAGCCGGTGAGCAGGTTGAACAGGGTGGTCTTACCGGCGCCGTTCGGCCCCACCAGGGCGTGCACGGTCTCCGGCGCCACGTCGAGGTCGACCCCGTCGACCGCCCGGAAGCCCCGGAAGTCCCGGGTCAGCCCGCGGGCCGACAGGATCGCTTGCCCGGCCATCGCCACACCCTCCGCAGGTCCGCGCCGCGAGGGCCAGGTCGGTGACCGGGGTCACAGGGCCGTCGCGTGCAGGAAACCTACGGTGCGGCCGGTGAGTCGATCCATGTCGATTACCCACATATTCGGGGCCTGGCAGCCGGGTTCGACAGCCATGCCCGGCGGGTCGGGTGCCGGTCCGGCCGGCCGCCACCTCCGGATAGATCAAAGCCGATCACGCTCGGCATGTGGGCCGACCACCATGGGAGCGGTTTCCCGGGCGGTCGGCTCATCCCGCGTCACGCGCCCACGCGCGGGAGGCGTCGGGCGGGGTAGTCCTCGAGCACGATGCCGTCGGACTTCTGGAACTGCCGGGCCAGGATCCGGCGCATCGGCCACCGGGTCATCATCCGCATCGAGAGGGCGCGTAGCGAGATCATCAACTGCGACTGCGGGGCGTAGCCGTTGACGCCGCCGGGCGGCAACTCCATCGCGGCCGCCACGTAGTCACGCAGCTCGTCCTGGTAGCGGGCGAACGCCGCCTCGTGACCGTCCGGCGTGGACGCCAGCTCGCCGGCTAGGACGTACGCGCCCACGAGGGACAGGCTGGTCCCGAGGCCGACCAGCGGCGAGCCGCAGTAGCCGGCGTCACCCACCAACGCCACTCGCCCCCGCCACCAGCGGTCGACGTGCACCTGGCTGATCGAGTCGAAGTAGAAGTCCGGGGCGTCCGGCATCGCCGCCACCAACTCGGGCACCCGCCAGCCGGCGCCGGCCATCCGCTCGGCCAGGATCCGCTGCTGGTCACGGACGTCGCGCCGGTCGTAGTCGAGCGGGGGCGAGGTGAAGCCCAGTGACGCCTTCGCGGTACCGCCGCGCTCAGGACGGATCATGGCCACCCGGCCGCCGGGCGCGTTGTACATCAGGAGCCAGTTCTCCAGGTCGCCCGGGTCCGGCACCGTGAAGTACGCCGTGTACGCGCCCAGCTGGCGTACGTGGTCGGACTCCGGCCCGAAGGCGAGCGCGCGTACGCCGGAGTGCACCCCGTCGGCGCCCACGACGAGGTCGAACCGGCGGGCCGCCCCGCTGGCGAAGACCACCTCGACCCCGTCGTCGTCCTGGGTGAGCTCCACGATCCGGTCACCGAAGAGGTACTCGACATCCCCGCTGGTCGCGTCGTAGAGGATCCGGGACAGGTCGCCCCGCATGATCTCGATCTCCGCGACGATCCCCTCGCCGCCGAACGCGTCCGCGGGCATCGTCGCGGTACGCCGACCGTGGCGGTCGACGAACGCGACGCCGCGCTCGTCGACACTCTGCCGGCGGACCCGGGACATGATCCCCATCCGCTCGACGACGTCGCGGGCAGCGCCGCGCACGTCGACCGCGTGGCCACCCGGCCGCAGGGTGGGGGCCCGCTCCACCACCGTGACCGAGAAGCCGTAGCGGCGCAGCCAGTAGGCCAGCGCGGGGCCGGCCACGCTGGCGCCGGAAATGAGCAAGGTCCTGTCGTCCATCGCAGCGCTCCTGATGTCGTGCGTACACCGTCAACCCGGTCCGCCCCGGGTCCGCGAGGAGCGTAGGCACCGAGCGCTCCGCCCACCCCGTCGTGACCTAGTACGCTCGCCCGGGCGAGGGCCACGCGGGGCACCTCGCACTAGTACGCCGGAGGTGGACTGTGGCCGGGTCGGAGCCGCCGTACCGGCGGATCGCCGGGGAGATCCGCCGCCGCATCGCGCTCGGGGAGCTGCGCCCCGGCGACCCGGTGCCGTCGGCCCGGCGGATCACCCGCGAGCACGGGGTGGCCATCGCCACCGCCACCAAGGTCCTCGCCCTGCTGCGCGACGAGGGGCTGGTGCTGACCCGGCCGGGGGCGGGCACGGTGGTCGCCCCGCCCCGCCCGGCGGCACCCCGGCCGCGCCGTGGGCCGGCCGGGACCGAACCGGAGCTGAGCCGGGAGCGGCTGGTGCGTACGGCGATCGCCCTCGCCGACGTGGGCGGCCTGGCCGCGGTCTCGATGCGGCAGCTTGCCGCCGACCTGGACATCGCCACCATGTCCCTCTACCGACACGTCCGCGGCCGGGACGACCTCGTGCTGGCGATGGCCGACACGGCGCTGGCCGACGCGCCGCTGCCCGCCGTGCCGCCGGCCGGCTGGCGGGCCCGTCTGGAGGTGCTCGCCCGCGCGCAGTGGGCGGCCTACCGGCGGCACCGCTGGCTGCCGCACGTCATCTCGATGTCCCGCCCGCAGCCGTTGCCGCACGGCATGGCCCACACCGAGTGGGCGCTGCGCGCCACGGCCGGGCTCGGCCTCGACAACCCGATGCGCTGGCAGGCCGCGGTGACGCTGATGGCGTACGTGCGGGGCATCGCCACCAGCCTGGAGGCGCAGGCACACGCCGAGCAGGACACCGGCCTGACCGACGAGCAGTGGGTGGAGACCCAGGACGCGATGTTCCGGCGAATGATGGCCGGCGGCCGGTACCCGACCATGGCGACGCTGGACGAGACGGTCGACCTGGACCTGGACAGCGTCTTCGAGTTCGGCCTGCACCGCCTGCTGGACGGCTACGCCGCGCTGATCGACGGCGGGCACCGGCCGGGCTGACCCGGTCGCGGCCGTCCGCCGGTCAGTCCGGGAAGGTGACCACCCAGCGGGCGCCCTCGCCCCGGGCCAGCCGGCCGAACGCCGCCGGCGCCTCGTCGAGCGGCAGGGTGCCGCTGACCAGCGGGCGCAGGTCCAGGGTGCCGTCGGCGAGCGCGGCGGCCAGCTCGGGCACCTCCCGATCCGGGTCGGACGACCCGTACACCGAGGAGCGCAGGGTGCGGGCGGAGTGGAAGATGTCCAGCGCGGCGAGGCTGACCATGTCGTCCTTGCCGCCCATGCCGACCACGGTCACCGCGCCCCCGCGCCGGGTCAGTCGCCAGGCGGACCGGATGGTGGCGGCGCGGCCGACGCACTCGAAGGCGTGGTCGACGCCCCGCCCTCCGGTGCGCGCGCGTACCTCCTTGGCGAGCCGGTCGTCGGCGAGCAGGAAGTCGGTGGCGCCGGCGGCGAGGGCGAGCTCCCGCTTGGCCTCGGCGACATCGACCGCGAGGATCGGCGCGGCCCCGGCCCGGCGGGCGGCGGTGAGCACGGCGAGCCCGACCCCGCCGAGCCCGATGACCGCGACCGACTCGCCGGCCGCCACCCGGGCGGTGTTGCGCACCGCGCCGGTGCCGGTGAGCACCGCGCAACCGAGCAGCGCCGTCTGGTCGAACGGCAGCCCGGCGGGGATCGGCACGGCGGCGTGCTCGGGCACCACCACCTCCTCGGCGAGCGCGCCGAGGCCGAGGGTGACGTGCAGCGGGCCGCCGTCGGCGGTCTCGCCGCGGGCCACCGCCGGGGTGGTGTTGGCGGCGCAGAGCCAGGGTTCGCCGTGCCGGCAGTGCCAGCAGGAGCGGCAGGCGGGGGCCCAGTTGAGCACCACCGGCGCGCCGACGGCCAGCCGGGTGCCGGGGCCGGCCTCGGCGACCACGCCGGCCGCCTCGTGCCCGAGGACGAGGGGGTACGCGGGCGCGAGCGTGCCGTTCACCATGGACAGGTCGGAGTGGCAGACGCCGGCGGCGCGGATGCGGATCCGCAGCTCACCGGGGCCGGGGGCGGGCAGGCGTACCTCCTCGACGGCCGGGGTGGCGTCCCGGCCGCGGACCACCAGGGCCCTCATCGCTGGATCGCCTTGAGCTCGGTGAACTCCTCGATGCCGGACACGCCCAGCTCCCGGCCGAGGCCGGACTGCTTGTACCCGCCGAACGGGGCGAGCGGGTTGAACGCGCCCCCGTTGACGTCCACCTGGCCGGTACGCAGCCGCCGGGCCACGGCGAGGGCCGCCTCCTCGTCGGCGGACCAGACCGCGCCGGCCAGCCCGTACCGCGAGTTGTTGGCGATGGCGACCGCCTCGTCGGTGTCGCCGAAGGGGATGACCGCGAGCACCGGGCCGAACACCTCCTCCTGGGCCAGGGCGCTGTCCGGGTGCACGTCGGCGAAGACGGTGGGCGCGACGAAGTGCCCGCGCGGCGGCAGCGGGGCGTCCGGACCACCGGCGACCAGCCGGGCCCCGTCGGCGAGGGCCCGCGCCACGTGACCCCGGACCCGGTCGGCCTGGGCGGCGGAGACCAGCGGGCCGAGCCGGGTCGCCGGGTCGAACGGGTCACCCAACCGGTACGCCGCGACGGCCGACGCGACCAGGTCGAGCGCCTCGGCGTGGCGGTCCCGGTGGACCAGCATCCGGGTCCAGGCGGTGCAGGTCTGCCCGGAGTTGAGCAGGGCGTTGCCGACGCCGACCTTCACCGCGGTGGGCAGGTCGGCGTCGGCGAGGATCAGGTTGGCGGACTTGCCGCCGAGTTCGAGGGCGACCCGGGCGATCCGGTCGGCGGCGAGGTGGGCGATCCGGCGGCCGGTGGCGGTGGAGCCGGTGAACGAGACCAGGTCGACGTCGGGGTGGGCGGCGAGGGCCTCGCCGACGACCGGCCCGGTGCCGGGCACCAGGTTGACCACCCCGGCCGGCAGCCCGGCCTCGGCGACCGCGTCGAAGAGCAGGTACGCGGTGAGCGGGGTCAGCTCGCTCGGCTTGAGCACCACGGTGCAGCCGGCGGCCAGGGCCGGGGCGACCTTGGCGACGACCTGGTGCAGCGGGTAGTTCCACGGGGTGATCGCGCCGACCACGCCGACGGGTTCGCGGACCACCAGCGAGTTGCCCACGGTCTCCTCGGCCGGCGGGCGGGCGGCGAGGTCGACCATGCTCCGCAGCACGGTCAACGGCAGGCCGGCCTGCACCCGGGTGGCGAGCTTGAGCGGGGTGCCCAACTCGTACGCGACGGTGCGGGCGATCTCGTCGGCGCGGGCGGCGAGCGCGGCGTGCAGCCGGTCGAGGTGGCCGGCCCGCTCGGCCGGGGCGGTGGCCGCCCAGCCGGGGAAGGCGGCCCGGGCGGCGGCGACGGCCCGGTCGACGTCGGCCGGGGTGCCGGCGGGGACCTGCCCGACGATTTCCCCGGTGGCCGGGTTCTCGACCGGGATCGACCCGTCGTCGGCGGGGTCGACCCACTCGCCGGCGAGATGCAGGTGACGGCGGACCAGGAGCGCGGGGGGTGCGGCGGCGAGATCCATGTCGTCCTTCGCGGAGAAACTAGCGCTGGGAGTTTTGACGCTACTCGGTACCGGCGACGCGCTCCACCCCGGCAACGGTCCGGTCGTACTCGGCGGAGAGGCCGTGCAGCAGCGCGTCCAGGCCGAGGGTGAAGGCGCCCTCGTCGACGCGCTCCTGGTGGCCGGCGAGCCGGTGCGCCTGGCCGAGGTGCGGGTGCGTGGCGTAGAGCGCCCGGTCCTCGACGAAGCCGCGGGCGAACGAGCCGAGCGCCGAGCCGGCCACGAAGTAGCGCAGCGCGGCCCCGACGTGGGTGGCCCGCGCCGGCGGCCAGCCGGCCCGGACCAGGGCACCGTAGACCGCGTCGGCCATGGCGAGCGCGGCCGGCCGCCGGCCCGGCCCCTGGGCCAGGTACGGGACGATGTTCGGGTGCGCGGCGAGGGCGGCCCGGTAGGACCGGGCCCAGTGCCGCAACGCCTCGCACCAGTCGTACCGGCCGAAGCCGCCGACGTCGACGGTCGCCGTGACGCTGTCCGCCACCGCGTCGAGGATCTCGTCCTTGGTGCCGAAGTGGTTGTAGAGCGACGGGCCCTGCACGCCGAGCGCGGCGGCCAGCCGCCGGGTGGAGAGCGCGGCGAGCCCGTCGGCGTCGATCAGCGCGAGCGCGGTGGCGACGATCCGGTCCCGGCTCAGCAGGGCCTGTCGGGGTCGCGGCACGTTAGCCCACCCTCGCCGGGTCGCCGTCGTCGTGCGCCCGCCGCCGGACGAGTTTCGCCATGCCGCCCCTCTCCTGGAAACCACCTGATCACGCACCCTAGCCAGCGCCGGCCGGCCGGGCCTCACCTCGACGGTGGAAGGAGGGGGCTGGACGGATGAAAACTTACACCGCTAGTTTAAGGACGACCCGCCGCCGCACCGACACCCAAGGGGAGCACCGTGGACTTCGCACTGTCCGAGGAGGAACGCGCTGTCCGGGACACCGTGCGTTCCTTCATCACCCGGGAGGTCATGCCGCTGGAGCAGGAGGTGCTGCGCCGCGAGCGCGCCCACCAGCCCGGCCTGGACCGCTCCGAGCTGCGTGAGCTGCAGCTCAAGGCGAAGAAGTTCGGCTTCTGGGGGCTGGCCACGCCGGAGGAGTACGGCGGGATGGACCTGCCGGCGGTCCTGCAGTCGCTGATCTGGACCGAGCTGGGGCGTACCTTCGTGCCGTTCCGGTTCGGCGGCGAGGCGGACAACATCCTCTTCCACGCCACCGAGGAGCAGAAGCGCGAGTTCCTCCTCCCCACCATCGAGGGGGAACGGATCTCCTGCTTCGCGATCACCGAGCCGGGCGCCGGCTCGGACGCGGCGAACATCCGGCTGCGCGCCCGCCGGGACGGCGACGACTGGGTCCTCGACGGCGAGAAGACCTTCATCACCAACGGCAACGACGCCGACTTCACCATCGTGGTGGCGGTGACCGATCCGAAGAAGGGCGCCCGCAACGGCGGCGCGACGGCGTTCCTGGTGGACCGGACGATGGGCTGGCGGTCGGAGTTCATCCAGACCATGGGCGAGGGCGGCCCGGCGTCGCTCATCTTCGACGGCGTCCGGGTGCCGCACCGCAACATTCTCGGCGAGCTCGGCCAGGGCTTCACGCTGGGCATGGAGTGGATCGGCAAGGGCCGCTACACCATTCCGTCGCACGCCATCGGCATCGCCGAGCGGGCCCTGCAGATGGCGATCGACCACGCCAACACCCGGGAGACGTTCGGCGCGAAGATCGGCACCAACCAGGCCATCCAGTGGATGATCGCCGACTCGGAGACCGAGCTGGAGGCGGCCCGCTGGCTGGTGCTGAAGTCGGCGTGGGCCGTCGACCAGGGCCTGGACCCCCGGCACGCCTCGTCGATGGGCAAGCTCTACGGCGCCGGCATGGTCAACCGGGTGGTGGACCGGGTGCTCCAGATCCACGGAGGCATGGGCTACACCCGTGAGCTGCCGATCGAGCGCTGGTACCGGCAGGTCCGGCTCTACCGGATCTTCGAGGGCACCGACGAGATGCAGCGGCTGATCATCTCCCGCGACCTGCTGCGCGGGTACACGAAGATCGGCGGCCACCTGGCCTGAGCGGCGACCGCACCCCGGTCGCGGCGCGGCGTCAGATGCGCCCGAGCCGGAGTTGTCCGAGTGCTCCCGCCCGGTCCCGGGGTGGGAGCACTCCGACAACTCCGGCTCGTCAGCTCGTCAGCGCGTCCAGGGCCAGGTCGACGTCCGCCTCAGTGGTGTAGAGGTGGAACGCCGCCCGGACCCGGCCCGCCCGGACCGCCGCGCGCACCCCGGCGCGGGCCAGCCTCTCCTGCGCGTCGGGCACCTCGACGGCGACGATGGCGCTGTCGCCGGGCGGCCGGCCCAGCCCGGCGAGGAACCGGTTGGCCAGCGCGACGTCGTGCTCGTGCACGGCGGGCAGCCCGATCTCGGCGAGCAGTTCCAGCGCGGGCGCCGCACCCACGTAGGAAAACCAGGCCGGGGAGATGTCGAACCGGCGGGCGTCGTCGGCCAGCCGCAGCGGCGGGCCGTAGTAGGAGGCGTGCACGTCCCGGCCCGCGTACCAGCCGGCGGCATCGGGACGCAGCCGGTCGCGCAGCTCCGGGGCCAGGTAGGCGAAGGCCGCGCCGCGCGGGGCCATCAGCCACTTGTACGCCGACACCACCACCGCGTCCGCCCGGCCCGCCTCGAACGGCAACCAGCCGCAGGCCTGGGTGGCGTCCACCGCCACGAGGGCGCCGTGCGCCCGGGCCGCCGCGACGGCCTTCTCGTACGGGGCGACCGCGCCGTCCGCGGACTGCACCAGGCTGAACGCGACCAGGTCGGTGTCCCCGTCGATCGCGTCGACCAGCCCGTCCAGCGGCACGGTACGCACCCGGACGCCCCGCTCCTGCTGCACCAGCCAGGGGAAGAGGTTGGAGGTGAACTCGACCTCCGGGACGACCACCGTGGCCCCGGCCGGCAGCGCGGCGGCCACCGGGGCGAGCAGTTGCGACGCGGTGCTGCCGATCGCCACGTCCGCCGCGGCCACCCCGACCAGCCGGGCGAAACCCGCCCGGGCCCGCTCGGCGGCCTCGCCCCAGCCCTCCCAGGAGATCCGCCCCACCCGCCAGTCCGCCAGGGCGTCCTGCAACGCCGTCCAGGCCGGCTCGGGAGGCAGCCCGTAACTGGCCGTGTTCAGCCACCCGGGCTCCGGCTGCCACAGCTTCTGCACCTGCGCCACATCCATGGGGCGACGCTAGCCGCGCCCGCGGGTGGGTCGGCACCGCCAATTCCGTACCGGTGGACCGGCCGGCGGGCGACGGACCGGGCCCGGACGCGCGCCCGCCGCCCGGGTGGCGTCCCGGGCGGCGGGCGGCGGTGGGCTCAGGCGCTCGCGCCGGCCAGCGAACCGGTCTGCGGCTCCGCGGTGGGCCGGCCGTCGGCCGGCTCGTCGTCGTCGAGCATGGTGGCCTCGTCGAAGGGCCGCTCCCCGGCCAGCACCGCGCGGGCCTGCTCCCGGTCGAACTCGCCGGTCCAGGTGCCGACCAGCACGGTGGCGACGGCGTTGCCGGCGAAGTTGGTCAGTGCCCGGGCCTCGGACATGAACCGGTCGATGCCGACGATCAGGCCGACCCCGTCGACCAGGTCGGGCCGGTGCGACTGGAGGCCGCCGGCCAGCGTGGCGAGGCCCGCGCCGGTGACCCCGGCGGCGCCCTTGGACGCGATGACCATGAAGGCGAGCAGGCCGATCTGCTCGCCGATCGCCATCGGCTTGCCCAGCGCGTCGGCGATGAACAGCGCCGCCATGGTCAGGTAGATCGCGGTGCCGTCGAGGTTGAAGGAGTAGCCGGTGGGGACGGTGATGCCGACGACCGGCTTGCTGACGCCGAAGTGCTCCATCTTGGCGATCAGCCGGGGCAGCGCCGACTCCGACGACGAGGTGGACAGGATCAGCAGGAACTCCCGGCCCAGGTAGCGCAGCAGCGAGAAGATCGAGACCCCGGACACCAGGCGCAACATCGTGCCGAGCACCACGACCACGAAGATCAGACAGGTGGCGTAGAAGCCGAGCATGATCTGCGCGAGGCTCGTCAGCGCGTCCACGCCGGTCGCGCCGACGACCGCGGCCATCGCGCCGAAGGCGCCGATCGGGGCCACCCACATGATCATCGCCAGCACCTTGAAGACGAGGCGCTGGAGCACGCCGACCGCGCGCAGCACCGGCTCGCCGCGCGTGCCCATGGCCTGGACCGCGAAGCCGACCAGCAGGGCAACCAGCAGCGTCTGGAGCACCGAGCCCTCGGTCAACGCGGAGAGGAGGGAGGTCGGGATGATGCCGAGCAGGAAGTCGACGGTGTCGCCGCTCTCGCCGCCGGCGGCGGACTTGCCCGCGTCGGCCACCTCGGGGCCGAGGTTCAGGCCGGAGCCGGGGTGGATGATGTTGCCGACCACCAGGCCGATCGCCAGCGCCACCGTGGACATGATCAGGAAGTAGCCGAGGGCGAGGCCGCCCACCTTGCCGACCCGCGCCGCCTGCCGGACGGAGCCGACGCCGAGGACGATCGTGCAGAAGATGACCGGGCTGATCATCATCTTGATCAGGTTCACGAAGCCGGTGCCGAGCGGCTTCAGCTCCTTGCCGACCTCGGGGGCGACCAGGCCGACCAGGATGCCGGCGACGACGGCCACGATGACCGCCAGGTAGAGGTACCGGGTCCGGTCCCGGCGGGCGGGCCGGGCGGCCACGGGGGTGGATGTGGTGGTGTCCATGCCCACAATGTGAAGCGGGTCTCAGCGGAGGGCACGCTTGCGTTCATTCTGTTCACCCGCGCGAAGCACGGCCGAAACCGCACCGGCCGGGTGCGCCAGACTTGCCGGGCGACCTGCGGCGGAAGGAGGAGAGAGACGTGGCTCGACGGCAGTGGAGCATCGCGGGGCAGCTCTTCGCCCTCCAGGCCGTGGTGGTGACGCTGCTCGTGCTGGCCGGCGCGGCCGCCGCGGCCGTGCTCGCCCGCAGCGACTCCCAGCAGGCGGCGAGGGAGCAGGTGCTCGCCGTCGCGCAGACCGTGGCCCACTCCCCCGAGGTCCGCACCGCCCTGGCCTCCCCCGACCCCTCGGCCACCCTCCGGCCGTACGGCGACTCGGTCCAGAAAGCCACGAAAACGGACTTCGTGGTGGTGATGGCCCCGGATAGGACCCGCTACTCGCACCCCAACCACGCAAGGATCGGGCAGCCCTTCATCGGCGACATCGGCCCGGCCCTGGCCGGCGAGCCGTTCACCGTCACCAACGTCGGCACCCTCGGCGAGTCGGTGCGCGCGGTGGTGCCGGTGTACGACGACGACGAGCGGATCATCGGGCTGGTCTCGGTCGGCATCACCACCAAGGTGATCAACCGAAAGCTGCTCGCCCAGGTGCCGGTCCTGCTCTACGCCGCCGGGCCCGCCCTGGCGCTGGCGGCCACCGGCTCGTGGCTGCTCAGTCGCCGGCTCCGGCGGCAGACCCACGGCCTCGGCCCGGCCCAGATGACCCGGATGTACGAGTACTACGACGCGGTGCTGCACTCCGTACGCGAGGGGCTGGTGGTGCTGACCCGGGACCGGCGGGTGGCGCTGGTCAACGACGAGGGCCGCCGCCTGCTCGGGCTCGGCGACGATGCGGCGGTGACCGACCGGCCGGTGGCCGCGGTCGACCTTCCACCGGCGGTGGCGGAACTGCTCGCCTCCGGCCGGGACGCGCACGACGAGCCGATCCTCGCCGGCGACCGGGTGCTGGTGGCCAACCAGCGGACGACCCGCTTCGAGGGCACGGTGCTCGGCAGCGTGCTGACCCTGCGCGACCAGACCGACCTGCGCAACCTGGCCAGCGAGCTGGACTCGGTGCGCGCGCTGACCGAGGCGTTGCAGGCGCAGACCCACGAGGCGGCCAACCGGATGCACACCGTGCTCACCCTGATGGAGCTGGGCCGCGCCGACGAGGCGGTGCGGCTCGCCACCCGGGACCTGGAGCTCGCGCAGCAGCTCACCGACCGGGTGGTCGGGGCGGTGACCGAGCCGGCCCTCGCGGCGCTGTTGCTCGGCAAGTCCGCGCGGGCCGGCGAGCGCGGCGTGGACCTGGTGGTCGACCCGGACTGCCGCCTTGACGACAGCCCGCTGCCCACCACCGACCTGCTCACCGTCGTCGGGAACCTGGTCGACAACGCCCTGGAGGCGGTCGCCGGCACCGCCCCGCCCCGGCGGGTACGCGTCCTGGTCGGCACCGTGGACGACCAGCTCGTGGTCCGGGTCGCCGACAGCGGCCCGGGGCTGGACCCCGAGCGGGTGGCGGACGCCTTCCGCCGCGGCTGGTCCACCAAGAGCGCCGGCCGGGGGCTCGGCCTGGCGCTGGTCGGGCAGGTGGTCCGCCGGCACGGCGGCAGTTCCGAGGTCGACCGCACCGACGATGGGGAGACCGTGTTCACCGTCCGGCTGCCGGTCCCACGGGAGCCCCGATGAGCGAGCGCAGCGAGCGAATCATCAGGCGCAGTGCCCTGGTGCCTCATGACGGCACGGAGCGGAGCGGAGTGCCGGCATGAGCGACATCCGGGTGCTGGTGGTGGAGGACGAGCCGCTGCTGGCGGAGGCGCACAAGGCGTACACCGAGCGGGTGCCGGGCTTCGTGGTGGGCGGGGTGGCGCACACCGCGCAGGAGGCGATGGCGACGCTGCGGCAGCGCGGCGGCGCGGACGTCGACCTGGTGCTGCTCGACTTCCGCCTGCCCGACCTGCACGGGCTGGAGGTCTGCCGGGCGCTGCGGGCCGCCGGCAGCGACATCGACGTGCTGGCGGTGACCTCGGCGCGGGACCTGGCGGTGGTCCGCACCGCAGTCTCCCTCGGGGTCACCCACTACCTGCTCAAGCCGTTCACCTTCGCCGCGTTCCGCGACAAGCTGGAGCGGTACGCCGAGTACCGCCGGCAGGCCCTCGCCGACGGCGAGGTGGCCGCCCAGCACGAGGTGGACCGGATGTTCGCCACGCTGCGCGGCGCGGCCCGGCACACCCTGCCCAAGGGCCTCGACGAGCAGACGCTGAACACGGTGCTGGCCGCCCTCGCCGACGGCGACGGGCTCTCCGCGGGCGAGGTCAGCCGGCGGACCGGCATCTCCCGGGTGACCGCGCGCCGCTACCTGGAATACCTGGTCTCCGCCGACCGCGCGGTCCGCGCGCCCCGCTACGGCACCCCCGGCCGCCCCGAGGTCGAGTACCGGCCAATGTAGGCGCTCCGGTCGGCCGACGGGGTCCCGACTCCTCCGAACCGGGTGGTGCGGTGGGGGTGCGGCCGATAGCGTCGACCTCTCACCTCGCTGCGGAGGCCGCCGATGTTTCTCGAGATCCGCACCTACCGGCTGAAGCCCGGCACCGCGGACGAGTTCGTCCGGGTGATGCGGGAGGAAGCCGCGCCGCTGCTCGACCGCTTCGGCATCCGGGTGGTGGCCGCCGGGGCGTCCCTGGTCCGCGAGGACGGCCACGAGGAGGCGTACCTGATCCGGGGCTTCCCGTCGCTGGCGGTACGGGACGAGCAGGAAGAGGCGTTCTACGGCAGCGACGCCTGGCGGAACGGGCCCCGCGACGCGATCCTGTCGCGCATCGAGAGCTACCACACGGTGGTGCTGGAGACCTCCGACGCCGCCGGCGACGTGCTCTGCGGCCACCGCCCCTGACCCGCCCGCCGCGCGTCGCCGTGGGGTTCAGACCGGCGGGAGCAGGTCGGTCAGCGCCTTCCGGACCTCCCGCCGTACCCGAGGCAGTGGCCAGGCGGCGATCTCGGGCAGGGCGTACCGCTCCCGCAGCCGGCGCACCGCCGCCAGGCCGACCAGGTAGCCGCACCGCTTGGGCAGGTCCCCGGCGAGCGGCGAGTCCCGCATGAGGAAGTAGGCGGCGTGGTGGGCGAGGTCGGTGGCGTCCAGGTCGGCATGGACCCGGTTGAGGATCTCCGGCCACCGGCCGCGGCACTCGTCGAGCCAGGGCCGGTAGCCGGGGCGGCCGAACCAGAGGTAGTCCTCGTCCGGACGTCCGGGGTCGAGCTCCGCCGAGACCTGGGTGGCCAGCCCCTCGGTCAGCAGCGCGTTCGCGACCCCGTGGTCGGGCCAGTCGCGGATTCCGGCGAGGCGGTCGTGCACGACGTGCGCCCCCTCGTGCAGCACGAGCAGCCGGTCGTCACCGGGCGGGCCGAGTTCCTCCACGGCCAGGAAGAGGGCGTACCGGCCATCGAGGGGATCCGCCCAGCCGTTGGCCCGCTGCAGCCCGACCAGCACCACGCACTCCACCGGGTCGCCCGGGTCCGACCAGCCCAACGTCGCGCAGACGGCGGTCACCCCGTCGGGCAGCAGGGCCCGCACCGCGTCGGCGCGGGCGGCCAGGTCGCCGGCCCGGTCACGGAGCGCGAGCAGGGTTGCGGCGAGATTCTCGGCACCGGTCCACTCCCCGTCCCGGTCGAGCGACCGGAAGACGTCGTGATGCCGGCCCAGATAGCGGGACCGCCACCGCGCGGGCCACGTCGCCGCCGGCGTCCCCGCGCACTCGTCGAGGCAGGCGAGGAAGTCGGGCACCAGGTCGCGCACCCGCAGCAGCTCGATCGACGGCATTCCCCCATGCTGCCCGAGCGTCGCGGCGCCCGCTGTCCCGGCCGGGCCCGCAAGATCGCGCTCGAACGTGGAAGCAGTGGCCTCGCACCACTGGCAAGGCCGCTACTTCCCGGATCGAGCGCGATCCTGGTGGCGGAGCGGGTCAGCTGACGTTGGCCGGGCCGAGGACGCTCTTCAGGTCGCCCATCAGGGCGGTGGTCGCCGCCACCCGGAACGGGCCGAGCCGCAGCGTGGTGACCTTGCCGCCGTTGAGCAGCTTGACGTGCACCTCGGTGTCGCCCGGGTGCAGCACCAGGGTCTCCTTGAGCTTCTCCACCAGCGGCGGCGTGCAGCGGTGCACCGGAATGGTGAGGGTGACCGGCTTGTTCGCCGGGTTGCTGCTGATGTCCGGCATGGACATGTCCATCGCCATGATCCGCGGGGTGTCGTCGCGCCGGTCCACCCGCCCCTTGACCACCACGATCGCGTCCTCGGCGATGTACTGGCCGATCACCTCGTAGGTGTTCGGGAAGAAGAGCGTCTCGACGCCACCGGCCAGGTCCTCGAGCGTGGCCGACGCCCACGCCCGGCCCTGCTTGGTGACCCGGCGCTGCACGCCGGAGAGGATGCCGGCCAGGGTGACCACCGCGCCGTCCGGCACGGTGCCCTCCTCGGAGAGCGCGGCGATGGTGGTGTCCGCCGCCGCGCCGAGCACGTGCTCCAGGCCGAAGAGCGGGTGGTCGGAGACGTAGAGGCCGAGCATCTCGCGCTCGAAGGCGAGCTTGTCCCGCTTGTCCCACTCGCTCTCGCCGATGACCGGCATCACCGTGGTGCTGCCGCCGGTGTCCACGTCGCCGAAGCCGGCGCCGAACAGGTCGTACTGGCCGACGGCCTCCTTGCGCTTGACGTCGGCGTACGCGTCGATGGCGTCGGCGTGCACGGCGAGCAGGCCCTTGCGGCTGTGCCGCAGCGAGTCGAAGGCACCCGCCTTGATCAGCGATTCGATGGTCTTCTTGTTGCAGGCCACCGCGTCCACCTTGGACAGGAAGTCGTAGAAGTCGGCGTACTCGCCCTTCTCCTCCCGGCACCGCATGATCGCCGCCACCACGTTCGCACCGACGTTGCGCACCGCGGCCAGGCCGAACCGGATGTCCTCGCCGACCGGGGTGAACGGACCGGCCGAGGTGTTGACGTCCGGCGGGAGGACCTGGATGCGCATCCGGCGGCACTCGGAGAGGTAGAGCGCCATCTTGTCCTTGTCGTCGCCGACCGAGGTGAGCAGCGCCGCCATGTACTCGGCCGGGTAGTGCGCCTTGAGGTACGCCGTCCAGTACGACACCAGCCCGTACGCGGCGGAGTGCGCCTTGTTGAAGGCGTAGCCCGCGAACGGGACGAGGACGTCCCACACCGCCTGGATGGCCTCGTCGGAGTAGCCGCGCTCGCGGCAGCCGTCCCGGAACGGGATGAACTCCTTGTCGAGGATCTCCTTCTTCTTCTTGCCCATCGCCCGGCGCAGCAGGTCGGCCTGGCCGAGCGTGTAGCCGGCGAGGATCTGCGCGGCGCGCTGCACCTGCTCCTGGTAGACGATGAGGCCGTAGGTGGGGGCGAGGATCTCCCGCAGCGGCTCCGCCAGCTCCGGGTGGATCGGGGTGATCTCCTGGAGGCCGTTCTTGCGCAGCGCGTAGTTGGTGTGCGAGTCCACGCCCATCGGGCCGGGCCGGTAGAGCGCCAGCACGGCGGAGATGTCCTCGAAGTTGTCCGGCTTCATCAGCCGCAGCAGCGAGCGCATCGGGCCGCCGTCGAGCTGGAACACGCCCAGGGTGTCGCCGCGGGCGAGCAGGTCGTAGGCCGCCTTGTCGTCCAGCGGCAGGCCCAGCAGGTCCAGCTCCTTGCCGTGGTTGAGCTGGATGTTCTTGACCGCGTCGTCGATGATCGTGAGGTTGCGCAGGCCGAGGAAGTCCATCTTCAGCAGCCCGAGCGACTCGCAGGTCGGGTAGTCGAACTGCGTGATGATGACGCCGTCGGAGTCGCGGCGCATCAGCGGGATGTGCTCGATGATCGGCTCGGCGGACATGATGACGCCGGCGGCGTGCACGCCGGTCTGCCGGATCAGGCCCTCGATGCCCTTCGCGGTCTCGATGACCTTCTTGACGTCCGGGTCGGACTCGTAGAGGCCGCGGATCTCGCCCGCCTCGGCGTAGCGCGGGTGCTTCGGGTCGAAGATGCCGGAGAGCGGGATGTCCTTGCCCATCACCGCCGGGGGCATCGCCTTGGTGATCCGGTCACCTACCGCGTACGGGTAGCCGAGCACCCGGGCCGAGTCCTTGATCGCGGCCTTCGCCTTGATCGTGCCGAAGGTGGCGATCTGCGCGACCTTGTCCTCGCCCCACTTGTCGGTGACGTAGCGGATCACCTCGCCGCGCCGACGCTCGTCGAAGTCGATGTCGACGTCGGGCATCGAGATGCGCTCGGGGTTGAGGAACCGCTCGAAGATCAGGCCGTGCGGGATCGGGTCCAGGTCGGTGATGCCCAGGGCGTACGCGACCAGCGAGCCGGCGGCCGAGCCACGGCCCGGGCCGACCGCGATGCCCTGGCTCTTCGCCCACTGGATGAAGTCGGCGACCACGAGGAAGTAGGACGGGAAGCCCATCTGGATGATCACGCCCAGCTCGTACTCCGCCTGGGCGACGTGCCCGTCGGGGATGCCGTTCGGGAAGCGGCGGGCCAGCCCCTCGAAGGTCTCCTTGCGGAACCAGGACTCCTCGGTCTCCCCCTCCGGGATCGGGAACCGCGGCATCAGGTTGTGAAACTCGAACATCCCGGCCGGGTCGACCTTCTCGGCGACCAGCAGGGTGTTGCGGCAGCCCTGCTGCCACAGCTCGGACGAGTCGACCGCGCGCATCTGCTCGGCCGACTTCACGAAGTAGCCGCCCCCCTCGAACCGGAACCGGTTGGGGTCGGCGACGTTGCTGCCGGTCTGCACGCAGAGCAGCACGTCGTGCGCCTCGGCCTGCGCCTCGTGGGTGTAGTGCGAGTCGTTGGTGACCACCGGGGGGATGTCGAGCTTGCGGGCGATCTCGGTCAACCCGTCACGGACCCGGCGCTCGATGTCGAGGCCGTGGTCCATGATCTCCAGGAAGTAGTTGTCCTTGCCGAAGATGTCCTGGTAGGCGGCGGCGACCTTGAGCGCCTCGTCGAACTGGCCGAGCCGCAGCCGGGTCTGCACGGCGCCGGACGGACAGCCGGTGGTGGCCATGATGCCCTCGGCGTGCTCGGCGATCAGCTCCATGTCCATCCGGGGCCACTTGACGTAGTGGCCCTCCATCGAGGCGCGGGAGTTGAGCGTGAAGAGGTTGTGCAGGCCGTCCCGGTTCGCCGCCCACATGGTCATGTGGGTGATCGCGCCGTTACCGGAGACGTCGTCGCTCTTCTGCTCCGGGCGGCCCCACTTGACCCGCTGCTTGTGGAAGCGCGACTCCGGCGCCACGTACGCCTCGACGCCGAGGATCGGCTTCACCCCCGCCGCCGTCGCCTGCTTGTAGAAGTCGTTCGCGCCGTGCATGTTGCCGTGATCGGTGATCGCCACCGCCGGCATGCCGAGCCGCGCGGCCTCGGCGAAGAGGTCCTTGAGCCGGGCCGCCCCGTCAAGCATCGAGTACTCGGTGTGTACGTGCAGATGCGCGAACGAGTCGGCCATGCGTGGCGCCCCCCGGGGGTGTGGATCAAGGCTGCGTCGGAGTCGACCGACCCACCCTACCGAGGCGCTCCGACGGGCTCCACCGTCCGCGCCGGGGGTGGCCTCCGTCTCTCCCGGACCAACCCTGTGTGCCGCACGGTGAATCAGGGCGTGACAATAGTGTGCGCCACACAGTATCGTGTGAGGCATGGTGAGCGACGAGATCCTGCGGACCCATCTCCAGGAGTTGCGGCGCGGGACGGTGGTGGTGGCCAGCCTGGTCGCGCTGCGCCGGCCCGACTACGGATACGCGCTGCTGCAACGACTGGGCGCGCACGGGTTCCCCGTCGACGCGAACACGCTCTACCCCCTGCTCCGCCGGCTGGAGGAGCAGGGGCTGCTGACCAGCGAGTGGAACACCGAGGAGAGCCGGCCCCGCAAGTTCTACCGGACCAGCGGCGACGGGGAGGGCGTGCTGCGTCGGCTCCTCGACGACCTGGCCGCGGTGCAGGCCTCCGTCACCGGGCTGATCGAAGGAGTGGACCGATGAGTTCCCTGACCGACCGCTACCTCGCCGCCACCCTGCGGGCGGTGCCGGAACCCCGCCGCGCGGAGATCGCCACCGAGCTCCGCGCCTCCATCGAGGACATGATCGACGACCGGACCGGGGCCGGGCAGGACGCCGACACCGCCGAGCGGGAGGTGCTCACCGAGCTGGGCAATCCCGACCAGCTCGCCGCCGGCTACACCGACCGCCGGTTGCAGCTCATCGGCCCGCGCTACTTCCTCGTCTGGTGGCGGCTGCTCCGGATGCTGCTCACCTTCGTCCCGGCCATCGTCGGCGTCACGACCGGCGTGATCAAGGCGACCGTCGGCGGCGAGCCCGGGGCGGCGATCGGCGCCGGCGTGGCCGCCGCGTTGCAGACCGCGGTGCAGACCGCGTTCTGGATCACTCTCCTCTTCGCCGTCGCCGAACGCCTCGACGGCTCGCTGAAGCTGCCGGAGTGGACCGTCGACCAGCTGCCCGAGGCGCCGCGGGAGCGGCAGGTGACGCTGGTGGACAGCTGCGCCTCGATGGCGTTCCTGGTGGTCGCCATCGCGTTCCTGCCCTGGCAGCACTTCCAGCCCTGGATGTCGGGGGACGGCTCCCGGCTGCCGATGATCGACCCGGCACTGTGGAGCTTCTGGCTGCCGGCGCTGATCGTGGTGCTGGTCGCCAGCATGGGCCTGGAGGTCGCAAAGTACCGGGCCGGCCGGTGGACGTGGCCGCTGGTCGCGGGCAACGCCCTGCTCGATCTCGCGTTCGCCGTCCCGGTGGCCTGGCTGCTGCTCACCGACCGGCTGCTCAACCCGGCGCTGGTGGACCGGTTCGGGTGGCTGCGCGAGGGCGGCGCGCAGGACGCGGCCCGGCTCGCCGTCGCCGTCACCGCGGCCCTGGTCGTCTGGGACGTCATCGACAGCGCGGTCAAGACCCGGCGGCAGGCCGGCTGACCGGATCCCGGCCCGGCGCGGCAGGCGGCGCCGGGCCGGGATCAGTCGCCGGCCGTGCCGGCCCGCCACTCCCGGTCCAGCAGGGCGTAGACGACCTCGTCGGTCCACTCGCTCTTGACGAACTCGTTCTCCCGCAGGTGCGCCTCGCGCCGCATGCCGAGCCGTTCCAGCACCCGCGCCGACGCCGCGTTGCGGGCGTCGAGGCGGCCGACGATCCGGTGCAGCCCGAGGCCGTCGAAGCCGAGCCGCAGCATCTCCCGGGCCGCCTCGGTGACGTACCCGTGGCCGGTGTGGTCGGGGTGGCCCACATAGCCGATCTCGCCCTGCCGGTGCTCGCCGCTGGTCCAGGTGAGCAGCACGTCCCCGACGAACTCGCCCGTCCCGGGCAGCACGATGGCCAGGTTGAGCACGTCGCCGGGCTCGCGCAGCGCGGTGCGGCGCACCATGCGGTCCACCGCCGCCCGCGCCGCGGCCTCGTCGTAGGGCTCGTGGTAGAGGTACCGCGTGACCTCCGGCCGGCCCCGGTAGTCCCGCAGGACGGCCAGGTCGTCGGGGATGAAGGCACGCAGCAGCAGGCGGTCGGTGCGCAGCGGCAGATCGGGGACGAGCATCCCGGCAGGGTACGGGGCCGTCGTGCGGCGGGTCAGCCGAGTTTCCCGGCGACGCCGACGAGAGCACGGCCGGTCGATCAGCCGACCCCGGCCGTGGCCTCGTCGGGCCGTCGGACGAGGCGGCCCACCACCACGCGGAGCGGGGCGGACAGGGCGGGATGAGCCGTGCGAAGATCGCCAACCATGAGCGTGGACCCGGCGTACCTGCACGCCCTCGCCGAGGAATGCGTAAACCTGGTGTCCCGGCAGTTCGGCCGCCGGCTGGACTGGTCACCGGAGAGCCTGTCAACCCTCGACGAGGTGTGCGTCGATCTGCTCGCCGACGGGCCGCTCACCGACGAGCGCCTCGACCTGTGGTGGCAGTTGATCGGCGCCTACACCGGCGAGGTGGTCATCCGGGCCCACGGTGGCGAGTGGGTCGAGCACGAAACGTCGCCCGGGGCCCCGGGGGTCTCGGCGCTCGGCGTCACCGGGTTCCCGTTCGGGCTGGCCGCACGGGTCCTGGACGGTGAACCGTACAAGAGCCTCGCCTCGTTCGTGCGCGCCCTGCCGGCCATCGCCGAGCGTACGAAACGCGACTGACCGCAGGTACGGAACCGCGCCGCCGAGACGACACCAGGTCGGCTCGGCGGCGCGTCGGGCGACCTCAGCCGACCGCGGCCATGACCTCGTCGGAGACGTCGAAGTTGGCGTAGACGTTCTGCACGTCGTCGCAGTCCTCGAGGACGTCGATCAGCTTGAAGATCTTGCGCGCGCCCTCCTCGTCCAGCGGCACGTTGACGCTGGGGATGAGGGAGGACTCGGCCGACTCGTACTCGATGCCGGCGTCCTGCAGCGCCGTGCGCACCGCGATCAGGTCGCCCGGCTCGGAGACCACCTCGTACGCCTCGCCGAGGTCGTTGACCTCCTCGGCGCCGGCGTCCAGGACGGCCATCATCACGTCGTCCTCGGTGGTGCCCGTCTTCGGGACGATCACCACGCCCTTCCGGGAGAACATGTACGACACCGAGCCGGCGTCGGCGAACGAGCCGCCGTTGCGGGTCAGCGCGGTGCGCACCTCGGTGGCGGCCCGGTTGCGGTTGTCGGTGAGGCACTCGATGAGCAGCGCGACACCGCTCGGGCCGTAGCCCTCGTACATGATCGTCTGGTAGTCCGCGCCGCCGGCCTCCAGGCCGGAGCCGCGCTTGACCGCGCGGTCGATGTTGTCGTTCGGAACGGAGTTCTTCTTCGCCTTCTGGATGGCGTCGTAGAGGGTCGGGTTACCGGCCGGGTCGCCGCCGCCGGTCCGCGCCGCCACCTCGACGTTCTTGATCAGCTTGGCGAACATCTTGCCGCGCTTGGCGTCGATGACGGCCTTCTTGTGCTTGGTGGTCGCCCACTTTGAGTGGCCGGACATCTCATACCTCCGTCTGTTGACTCACGCCTGCGTCGACTGTCCGCGCCCGCGCCACACCGGGACCGACGTGCGGTCGGATGGGGGGCGGCGGCGGGCGGTGAGCCCTGCCGAACCGCGGCAATCCTACCGAGGACATCCCCTCCGGTGTCACACGCGGCACCGACCGGGGCGTGGCACGGCCCCCTGCCCGACGGGAAGGGGGCCGGCGGACACCTGCTCAGGCGGCCCGGACCAGCTCCACGAAGTAGCGGTGCAGCCGCAGGTCGCCGGTGAGTTCGGGGTGGAACGAGGTGGCCAGCAGGTTGCCCTGCCGGACCGCGACGATCCGCTCGGCGGCCGGGCCGCCGGTGACCCGGCCCAGCACCTCGACGCCGTCACCGACCCGCTCGACCCAGGGGGCGCGGATGAAGACGGCATGGAACGGCCCGCCCTCGACCCCGGTGATCTCCACCGGCGCCTCGAACGAGTCGACCTGCCGGCCGAACGCGTTGCGCCGCACGGTCATCTCGATGCCCTGGAAGCCGCGCTGGTCCGGACGGCCGTCGAGCACCTCCGAGGCCAGCATGATCATGCCCGCGCAGGAGCCGTAGACCGGCATGCCGCCGGCGATCCGCTTGTCGATCGGCTCGCGCATCTCGAAGATGTCCGCGAGCTTGCTCATGGTGGTGGACTCGCCGCCGGGGATGACCAGCCCGTCGACCGCGTCCAGCTCGGCCGGGCGGCGCACCGGGCGGGCGTCCGCGCCGGCGCCGGCCAGGGCGGCGACGTGCTCGCGCACGTCCCCTTGGAGCGCGAGGACACCGATGATCGCTGCCGTCACGTTCGCTCCTTTCGCTTGTTAAGAAGGGGCCCCTGCTCTACGCAAGGCGTTAACAAGGGGCCCCTCCTTTCACGTCACCAGCCGCGCTCGGCCAGCCGGTGCGGCTGCGGGATCTCGTCGACGTTGATGCCGACCATCGCCTCGCCCAGGCCCCGGGAGACCTTGGCCAGCACGTCCGGGTCGTCGTGGAAGGTGGTGGCCTTCACGATCGCGGCGGCGCGCTGGGCCGGGTTGCCCGACTTGAAGATGCCCGAGCCGACGAAGACGCCTTCCGCGCCGAGCTGCATCATCATGGCGGCGTCGGCCGGGGTGGCGATGCCGCCCGCGGTGAACAGCACGACCGGCAGCTTCCCGGTCGCGGCGATCTCCTTGACCAGCTCGTACGGCGCCTGGAGCTCCTTGGCGGCGACGAACAGCTCGTCCTCCGGCAGCGACTGGAGCCGGCGGATCTCCTTGCGGATCTTGCGCATGTGGGTGGTGGCGTTGGAGACGT